>NZ_CAIJDS010000074.1:0-22795 GCF_903819475.1 Rhodococcus sp. UFZ-B548 | reverse complement strand
GCCGGATCCGCGGCGCTCTCCCGATGCTCCGCATCGGGAACGGAAGCGGCTCGCTCCGCTCCCCGCCAGGGAGCCGCTGCGCGGCTCGCAGTGGGTCCATCCAGACTGCCGTCGATCGACTCGCTCCGCTCCTCTCAATTCCTGAATTATCTTTCTCACCAATGGATTTGATCGGAACTGAAAAACCAGTACCCAAGTACCAAACGAGGCTGGAGAGGGGCGGGGGTCGCTCGAAGATACCCCGTCTCGCGTCCGCCAACTCACCGTCATCATGCTTCCCATCCTACAGGACTCCACCCCAAACCGCAAAACAACACAGAACCACGAAAAATCGAAATCCTAACCACCACAACACAATTCGAGTCTCACCAAAACACTTCCATGCGTAATCACCGAAACTAATTACCCGCCAATCGATCACCCAAAGTTACTGAACCACAACAACATTCAAAAACACCCGAAAATCGACCTTCCTGAGCCCTCCGTACACCCAGATCGACGAGCAACAGCTCCCCACCCACCGCCGGCACCCGCCGAACGATCGACCCGAACCCAGCCAACTCGACGATCACCAACCACCGGGAGCAGAGGTGCGCGAGCACGACAACCAGACCCAGACAACAACCGCCCACCAGGGTCGAGCAGCTCCGCTACCTCGCTCAGCGGGTACAGGACACGATCGAGGACGTTCTCATCGCCTACGTCGTCAAGCGAACCAACAGCGCGGTAGGGCGCGGTGGCACGGGACCGAAACGACGTCCAAAACGCGGCAGCGTGAAATACGGTTCCACTACAAGCCAGCGACACGCCCAAGGAGAGCATTGTTGTTAGCAAGAACGCGACTCGACAGCGGGCGATTGGGACTGGCAAGCGTCAGGTCGAGGAAGTCACGAAACCGGATCGGCACAATGGTCTGAGTGCACATGTACCTCCACTGAATGAGCGTCTTGACAGGGTCTGGGAACCCTAGACGACCCGCCATACCTTCGAGGATCTGTAGCTCGGTAAGTGTCAGGGCGGCAAGTGCGAGGATCCGACCGTTAAATTCTTCGAAAAATGGGCGACTTCGAAGTTGAAAATCGAGGTCGGTGGTGTCGAAGTTGGGTATCCCACCAGCAGGCAGAGCGACGATCGGCAGGAAAACTTGTGAACGACGGTCATGGATCGGGATTGCCTTCAGTGACGACCTCTACCGCCTCATCGAACGCGCCTCAGAGATCCACCAAACGATCACCAACCACCAATTGCCACCAACGGTCAAAGCCGCCGTCATCGCGCAGTGGGCTCCGCCGCTCAGTGTCGCCCACGCCAGCGGACCCGCCCGTACCGTGATCGAGACCCCACGGGCTGCCTATAGCGCCAGCGCGAAACCCGAGGAACCAGCGCCCAATTATCCCCGTTGACATGGGCAAATGACACGTCCCCCACACAACACAGATGCACGACATCTACCACCCCCGGCAGGGGCCGGTGAGTCAGCGTTGCTACCAGCGGGATACCGGTGGCGCCGGCGGCCCGGCGCTCTCGAACCATCGGGTCGGCCACCGCGACACATCAACCACTGTCTCGGCGCGGGGAGCAATCGGCCACGGGGCACCGCAATGGTGCTCGCGATGTCGTCGTCAGGATGCTCGAAGACCTTCTCGTAGGCAGCAGCGACGATCTCCCGATTGACCTCGTAGGACTCAACCGCGTCGAGAACAAAGGGCAGCTGCGGCGAGATGTCCGGGCGAAAGAACGCGAGCGGTTACCGCGCCGTCAAGAAATCTTGACAGCAGTGACTACCTCTCCGGTAGACCAGACATATCAGTACTGGTCCCACCCGTGGCATCGGAGCTGTGGCGCACGTCCGAAGATGGTGGGCTGCTTGCTGGTTACGCTCGGCGGCACCGGGCTCGTGATTCAGTCGATCGAATACATCGTCGCGGCAGCGACGACGGTTACTCACCTCTTTGGTGTGCCGGTTGTCCGCCACTGTCCAAGGTACGAACGTCGGATCTCTAATCCTCCGACGTTCGTCTCAGCGCTAGTTGCTCAACTTTCATCTCGTTCAGGCTTCAGGTCCCGGACACACTGATCGTTGGCGTTCGTTGCCGACTGCATGTTGCCATTCGTCGGCGGTCCAGTCGTGTCCGGCGACCTTGCACAGTGCGTCGGTGTAGTTGATGCTCTCGGTAAGCATGATTCGCACCGATTTTGTTTGGAACCATTCGTTACGTTTTTGAGTACCTACGTTGATCGCCAGATATTGAGAGTCACGGCTCCACGCCAGCCCCGTGATGAAATCGTTTGCGTCGAATCCTCCCATCCGCCAACGCGGCGCGTCTTCTTCCAGACTGTCCACCGCGAAGAATGCGAGCTGTCCACTTCCGAAGATGTCGACGGCCAGTCGTTGTTGGTCGCCGCTCCATGCGACCTTGCCGACGACACCGCCGATGTTCTGCCGGGCTGCGGCTTGGATAGCGACCGAGTCGGTGGCCACATCCAGATCGTAGACAGCGAGTGCGTTCTCTCGTGTTGCTGCGATCCGATCACCGCCCGGAGAGAGGTAGGTGTCCTCGTATTCGAACAGTGAAGTGATGTCGGTTCTAGTTCCATCTTTGAGATCGATGATGGCGTGGCCGCGTGTGCCGCCGACCATCCGGTAATCGATCAACGCACGCGTGCGGAGTTCGTCGAACGTGACTCCTGCTCCCTGGGCGTCGCGGGCATTGACTGTGACGGGGAGGGTGGTAGCCCATTGTCGGGTACCGTCGATCGACCACGATTGGATCCGTCCGCGTCCGGCATTGTAGGCGTAGACGAATTGATCGTCGGGTGAGATCGCGACTGCCCAACCGTAATCAACTGTGCTCGAGGTCGGCTCGGGTCCGTCGAAGTCGAGAACTTTCGGGGATGCATCGGTCTTGCTACGGTCCCAGAGCCACACCTGCGCCTGACGTGTCGAGCTGTTCTTGCCCGTTGCTGCCGCATAGTTGTCGGTTGCATCTACCGACCGTGCAGCGATGTTGCTTTCGCGCGGCTTGTACGTGGCTTCTGTGGGTGTGGCGGGGTCGTCGTTACCGGCGAGAACTCGTTGCCGCACTTGCGCTTCGGTCTCTGCCGAGACCTCGCTGACCGCCACCCCGCTGAATGTGTTGGAGCCGATGCCCTGGACGCCGGCACGGACGAGTTCACCGCCGGCGGTGAACTCGACATCGGTGGCACCCCACCGATCTTGCAGACGGGTCAGTGTGTTCGACGGGTCATGAAGGACGATGGTCCCGTCGATGCGGCCGGTGAGCACGGTCCCGTCTCCGCCCGATGTGATGGACCGTACGGCACGATTGAACGCCGCGTTCTCGCTGGTGTTCGTCAGCTGCGCCAGCCGGCCGTCATCGATGTAGCCGAGACCCGAAGGGGTGGTGTAGGCGAGTTCGTCCGAGTACGAACCGAGGGAGGTGATGGCGGTAACCCGACTGTTCACCAGGCCATTGACATTCGCTTCGGGGTCGTTCCTGTCATCCTTTCGAAAGAACTGTTGTAATCCGTTGTCCGAGCCGACGAGCACGGCGCCCGCCGGGGACAGTGCAAGCGAGTGGATCGGCGCGAGCACCGAGTCCGGTTCGACGACGCTGGTTGCCCGGTAGATCCGTTGCAATGCAGTCGATTTCGAGATACTGAATCGGCGGTCCACCTCGTCACCGAGGGTATCGATTTCGAGCTTGTAGACCGTTTTGTCTTCGGAGCCGAGTAGGAGGGTATTACCTGCGGTGTCCAGTGATTGCCTGTTGCTGACTACTCCCTCCAACCTGTCGAATTCGCTGACTGCGACGAGATCGGCTCTGCCGGTGTCGCGACTGAGATCGAACGTGTCGGGTGCGCTCATTCCGGGCGCCCAGAACAGGCCTTTGTAGTCTTGATCGATGACGATCACCGCATTCGAGTCGTGATCGACAAAGGGGCCGAAGACTTTTCGATTGCCGTCGGTGAACGGCGTGGGGTACGAGGCGACCTCTGTGGGCATCTTTCCTGCGCTGCCTTGGAACAATTTCAGGTTCGTACCCGCCAGGACGGCGATGACACCGGACCCGGCGTACCCGGCGCCGCCTATTCCGCGGATCCGGCCGCCGAGATCGAGACCGACTCCGAGTGTCTGCAGCCCTGGCAGTGACCACCCGCGAACCACGGACGATCCGGATTGCGCGGACAGGGCGGTGCCTGCAAACGCTCCGATATGATCGATGGCCGTATCTCCGGCTACTGCAGCGGCGGCGACGGATTCGTTGTTTTCGATCACGGTGCGGATAGCGGAAGTAGTTGTCGGACTGGAATGAACGTCGTCGGCTGTCAGGGCGAGCAGAGCTGCGATGCGAGAGTCGGAGTTGGATTGGCCGGTTGCCAGCCCGGCGAGCCGGTCGGACAGGCCTCTGTCCTCGGCGTCTCGCCAGACCGAGTAGCCCCATGAGCCACCGATGATTGCGAGCACGATGACGATAACTAAGCCCACAGCCAGGCCCACGACCGCCTTGTTCACCACCGACCGTGTCTCGGCGATGGCGTCGTCGATCGTTGCGGCGCCGCTGATCTGCAGGACGAAACCGGTGGGTGCTTCCTCGGTCGCTCGTTTCAGTCCGGCCTGGGCTACGACCACACGTAGCGAATTCGCTTGCGCTACACGGGTCTTGACGTCATAGCCTTCGACTTCGGTCAATGAAGTTCCGGTCACGCCCGCTGTGACTGCGCAGTTTCGGTCGAGTCGGCGAAGGCGCCTAAGCTTGCGCCATCGCGATCTCGGGGCGATATCGTCCATGGCCACCGCGAAGGCGGCGGACATCGAGTCCCCTTCGATTTTGTTGAACGGATTGTTCTTGGCGTCGGTGACCGACCATACGATGCATGCATCGACTTCGGCGAAGATGCTTGCGGCCCATGCGGCTTCGATACCGGTGGCGGTCGAGCGATCGGCTTGCAGGAAGCCCATCATGGCGGGATCGGGATGGATTCCGCTGGGGCCGTCGTCGAGGACGGTGAGGGTGAGGTGCCCGGTCTGCCCACGCGAGCCAGTGTGGTCGGATGTTCGGAACAGAACGGGGACGCGCGTGGAGCGTAGTTCGGTAGGCCGTCTACCGGTGAGTTCGAGCAGCAGCAAGATCAGGAAGCCTCGGGAAGGGTGATCGACGGCGGCCAGGAGCCTGCGAACGAGCCTAGGCAGTCGGTCCGAGCCTGTGGTCGAGCGGCCAGCCAGTACTTGTGTTCCAGCACCCCGGATGCCGCAGGCGTCGAAATGCTCGAGCGCGGCGGTGATCTGCTGATCGGCGGTCTCGGTGCCTGCCAGTATCTCGGCGAGGTCCACGAGAACGCGGGCGGTGGCCATTTCCGGGGTGAGAGGGATGCCCTCATCGTCGCATTGGCGCGGAGATCCTCCGATGTCCGACCAATCCATGGTCGAGCCCTCGTAGAGAGCCTCGTACGCCGTCGTCCCCTCGTCGTCGAGTTCGTTGCGCAGTCCGGTTACATCGCTGCCGGTGGCGACCGCCGCCCGGCAGCGATCGAGCCAGAGCTGCTTGGCACCGACCAAGGTGATGTATTCGGTGTTCGAACCTCGAGCTGCGAGGGTGTCGTCGGTCATCGAAGACCGTCGGCGATAGCGGCCGCAACCGGATGAGAATCCTCAAGTGTGCTCTGGATCTTGCGCCAACGGTTTTGTTCCGGAATCGAGGCGCGGCGAACGGATTCGGTCACCAACGGTCGATCCTGTTCGGGGACGTTGTCGGCCGACAACGGACGGGAGATCGCCACCGAATTCTGACCCCAGGCGTGTTCGTTTCGCACGGTGGTACCGGCGGTCAAGGAACCGCCTCTGGGACGGAGCGTCAGGAATCGGCGTTCGTCGCCGATCTGCACCAATATGATCTCCGTGCTTGACGAGCGTGGAATGTCGAATTCGACCTCGAGCTTCACGCTGCCGTCCTCGTTCGGCGTCTGGGTGTAGCTCATCCCCCACTCCGGCCTGTCCTGTGTGAAGGAATCAGGGCTGAATTCGGTGTCGGAGGCGGCCGCGTGCCTGGATTGGACATGAGGCGAGAGGGTCCAGAGGTCGATGACAGCGCCCCCGACGTTGGTTTCGACTGCCGCGGTGGAGTCTTCGGGGCGATCTGTGTGCGGGCGCAGGCGTGTGACAGTGGCGTCGGTGGTGGAGCTGGCGGCCTGCAGCAACTGCGCGTGGAGGCGACCGCGAGGTGTCGGCTGGAGCGCCAGGTCGTGAACGATGGCGGTTACACCGTTGTCAGCCCAGTGCCGCTCCAGTTGCGACAGCAGCGCCGGTTCGTCTCGTACGACGGCGGCGAGGTCTTCTGTGAAGCCGAGGACAGATCCCCGGGCGACGTCCATTTCGATGGTTCGCTCGCCGGTGATCTCGCCTGCCGCTCGGGTCAGGTCCGCGAACCACCACGGTGCCGGGTCGTCGTGGAGGGTCAGGTCGTCGGTGCCGGTGGTGTCGTCGATGCCGTCGGTGTCGAAGGACAGCAGATCGTCGAGGATGCCCGGTCCGAACAGGTCGTCTCGGGTGGGTTTGTCAGTCATGTCTCAGAACTCCAGAATGCGGGTGCGGTCGAGGTGCAGGGGGTTGTGAGGAGTGCACACGCGCACGCACCGCGGATAGGGGTTGGCGACCGGAGGTTCGTCGGAGTATCGCTCTTCGGTGTTGTGAAGGAAGTCGATCAGTGTTGCGCCCTCGGGTGCCGGGGCCTGTTTGGTCGCTTTTCGGTAGAGCTCGACGTACGTGTCGGGGACGACGCGCGTTCCGAAGTTCGTGCGGCTACCCACAGCTCGTGCACCGAGGCGCAGACTTTTGACCGCGGGGTGCCGGTCCCTGTCGCTCAGCCATGTTTCGAAGACGCTCAAGTGCGCATCGATCTGCGTCGTGGATCGCAGTGTGCCGTCTGTGCCGAGTACGCCGGCGAGATACAACGTCAGCCCGATGACATCGTTGACTCTGCCGATCGATCGGGAGATCGCGTCCGGCCGTAGACCTGTATGTGCGGCGACGCGGGCGTTCATTCCGTAATTCGGGTCGCGCCCTTTGTCTTTCGCCTTCTTGTGGCTCTGCTCGCGCCGGCGGGCAACTTCGTTGGTCCGATCACGCGTGTTCTCCCGCTCGTCGAGTTCGGCGTCGGACGGGTCCGGATCGATTTCGGGGTGGCCGGCGTAGCTTTCGAATCGGTAGAACATGCGCAACAGGTCCAGTTGCTCGTTGCTGATTCCGATCGTGGTGTCAGGGCGTGCGGCGCGGGCGACAAGAGCGTCGAGGACGACAGCGAGGCCGGTTGTGGTTCGGTCGTCTTCGTCGTCCTGAACGAATCGAACGTCAGGCCCGTCGATGTGTGGTCCGGCCAACGCGCCACCGAAGTCCGCGACGACCGATCGTTCGTACTTGGTTCGCCTGAGGTGGTCCAAAGCTTGGTGGGTGAGGACTCTGTACAGAAAACCGGGTTGAGCGAGATTGTCCCGGAGTGCGGCCAGGTCGGTGCGCCGGTCCTGCGCGCGGGCATCGGCGGCAGAGGCCAGCAGCTTGGCGTAGGCGTCGTGGACCACATCGTCGGCCGCGCCGTGCCCGACGATGTGGGCGGCTGTCCAGTACCAGCGTCGAGCGCCCTTGCTGAAGGAGGTGTCCACCGCCTCGATCACGTCCGCAAAAAGATCTGCCTCGTCTGCCATGGCTCTCGTCTCCTGCACTTGCGCCTCCCACGGAATGCTCCGCACCGCCGCGCAGGACGCGGCGGTGCGGAGGTGGGAAAAGACTATCCTCAACCCGCTAGCCGTGCATCGGCTTCGCCTGTGTGTCCGACGCATTCGGCGGTTCGAATGACGCGACGTCGCCCTCATCTGGGGTGTAGGGAACGACCGGTTGGCGCACGACACCGGTCTTGGACGGATCGCGCAGCGCCTCGGCGATCCGGTCACGGGCGAAAGCAAGCAGCTCGCGTTGGACGTGGCCGATGTTGGCTTGCGCCATGTCGTGCTGCCGGGCAGCTCGTGCCCGCTTTTCTGGGTGGTCGGCCAGTTCCAAGCCGACGCGGGCGTACTGGGCGGCGATCGTGTTGCGGCGTTTGTCGATGCGCAACACTCTGCGGCGTGCGGTGCGCGTAGCGAAGAAGTTGTCGGAGGTGAAGATGCGCGCTCCGTGAATCGCGACTTCGATGCCGGCGGCGACGAACACCGCGAGCATCAACAGAGCCAGTACTTTGTCCGATGTGGCGTTGTCCGGCAGTCCTTCGAGTGTGTCCTTGTTCCACCTCATGGTTGCCAGCGCCAGTCCGATGCAGAACCAGGCGATGAACGCCGCGGACGCGAGTGGTCGGTTGCCGTGGCGCAGCGCCAGACCGCCGCCGATGGCCGTGACGACGGCGATCAGAGCCATACCGATGGCGGTAACCAGGGAGATGAACTCACTCTCGTTCAGGACCACATCGAGTGCACCCTTGGCGAGGATGACGTCGACGATGTTGCCCAGAACGGCAGCGATCAGAATGTAGACGCTGGCCGTGGGCAGGTACGGGGTCATCGGCCAGATCCCGGCAGGGTTGGCGGGATCTGGCCGGGTGGAATCGCGGTTCTCGGGTCCGTCGGGTGAGATGTCGGTGGTGGACATGTGTCGGCTCCTGGGTAGTGGGACGTGCTCGTGGTGTGTGGCGGTCATGCGCTGTGGATCAGCGGAGTGGGTGGTTCGTCCTGTCTCGGTTCGGATTCGGGATCGTGTTTCCCTGCCGACGGGGGTGTGGGCTCGGGAGCGCTGATGTCGGCCGGCCGATAGGGGTGGGGCAGTTGAGCGATGGGCACTGCGGGCAGCGGTAGCGGATTTCGGGCAGCGGGTTCGGTTGCTGCGGCGGACTGTTGTTCTGTGCCATCGAAGCTCGACCACACCCGTGCTTCGGCGTCCTGGTGGCGAGCGAGTTCGATGTCGAGGCGGGCCAGCTGTTGTCCGAGCCGGACGCTGTGTTCGCTTCCTTGGAACTCCAGGAACTTCCAGACCTTCAGTTGCTCCTCGTGCGCGGACTTTGTCAGCTCCGACCAGCGTCGGCATACAGGGTTGATGATGCGATCGAGCAGGTCGCCGTAGGCGTCGTCCAGGCTTCCCGCGGCAGCGTGTGCCGCGACCCGTTCGACAATCATCTGGCGGATCGCCTCGACGTCGGGTTGTGGTAGGTCGATCGGACTCGAGGTGTCCCAGTTGGCGATGGGAGTCGTCGGAGACTGGTTGAGCCGGATACGCATTCGGTCCCGCAGTGTCGTGGGGAGGATGTCGAAGATTTTCATGGGCACGATCCTTCGAGTCGAGGCGGGTGGGGTGGTCATTCGGTCGGCGGGTGCGGAAGTGATTCGGGCGTGCACCAGGCGGGATCGGTGATCAGCTGGTCGGTGGTGCTGATGAACAGCGATGTGCGCCGTGATGCCGAGCGGGTGTAGGTGCGCGCGCGGCGGTTGTAGTGCGCGGTCAGCAATTCCACTCGGACGAGTAGCTGAGCCCAGTGCGATCGGCGTGCCTGCAGCGCGATGTCGATCTGCTCACCGGCCTGGTCGATGCGGTGCAGTAGTTGCTGTCGTTCGGCCACTGCGGCGTCGATCGCGGCCTGTTGCGCGCGTAGCCGACGAGTACGGCGTTGCTGCGCGGTGTCGTACTGTTCTGCGCTGGTCGCCGGACCGTCCTCGACTGTGCCGGCGGCGGCGTCGGCATGGCGTTGCGCGATGTCGGGCAGCCGCTGTTGCAGTGCGTGCGCGCTGTGTCGCGCGCTGACGATGGCGTCGTCGAGGACCGCGATCGCGGTCCGAGTGGTTCGGCGTTCGTGTTCTTGTCTGGTGAAGCACTCTGCGGCAAGGCGTTCGACGAAGTCGGTGCGAAAGCCTGCGGGTGCTGCGTCCTTCTCGGCGAGCGTGCGCGCGACTCGGCGACGATCACGCCATCCTTGCCACGAGTCGCAAAACCGGAGGAGGGTTCTGTACCGCAACCCGTCGTCCGGGTTTCGTTGCAGCACGGGCACAGCGGCGGGGATGGGTACCGACGCTGTGGTGAGCAGAGTAGTTCGATCGCTGTGCTGATTCTTGCGTGAGCGGGACATCTCTCTCCTGAGGGGGTGGGGGTGGACTGGGGTGGCGCACGACTGTGTGCGCCGGACATCGAACGCCCCGAGGCGTTCGATGTGTGGACGCGTTCCTGCCGCTTCCGTTGCACGGGCGCGTGCAACGGAAGCGGCGCTGTGGTCTGGCGATTTCTGCTGTACAGGTGCGATGAATCAGCAGGGGTCGGTCAGGGCGATGCGGACCGATCTGTTCATCGCGGCCGGCCCGGGTAGCAGTAGGCCGGTGGCCGGGTCGGTGTCCGGTCGGACGTATTCAGGGAAGTCGGCGCCAACCCCCACCGAGTTGATCTGTGTCGGTGCCACTCCGCGGGAGAGGAAGAAGGACTCCACTGTCTCTGCCCGCGATTGGCCCAGCCGTACGAGCCGGGCCCTGTCCCCTCGGTCGTCGGCGGTGGTTCCGCGCACGACTGCAGTTCGAGTGCGGTCGTGGGTGAGCCAGTCGACGAGGGGGGTGAGGGCGCGCTCGGCGGCGCCGGCGTCGATGAAGGTGTTCGCTTCGGCGACGAAGGACACCTGGGATTGCTGACCGAAGACGATCTCCTCGGTCGAGCACATCGCCGGAGTGGTGATCGTCGGCACGTCGACGGTGTCCACTGTGGCCGTGGTGTCCACGGACTCGCCGCTGCGCGGGTCCGGACTGACGACAACCGACGCACCGGAGGCTTCGAGCACCGCCTGCCAGATCGCGACCAGGTTGGTTCTCTGGGCGGAATCGAGCGACTGCTGAGGCAACGTGGTGTAGCCGATCCCAACGAGATACACCGTGACGCCGCTCAGTTCAGGCAGGACCCCAGCCTGCTCCAGATAGCCAGCGACCTCGCTCGGATCCGCGGCCAGCATGCCGGGCGACGTGAAATCCAGCCTGCCCCGGTCACTGAGTCCGGATCCGGTGAACACGATGACAGGGTGTTCGGCGCGATCACCGCGCAGACGATCGCGAGCCCGTGCCACCGCTTCGAGGTTGTCGGCGCCGTCCTCGGTACTGCCTTCGCGTAGTTGTTCGCCGATGCGCGTGAGGTTTCCGGTCACGATAGCCGCGCGGCCCGCGTCGGTCCCCGTGACGTCCTTCAATGCCATGGGGGCGATGTCGGGGTCACCGGACACCCGCACCAGGGCAACGTGTCCGAGGTTGATCATGGCGTCGGCGACCACCTGCTCGGTCTCGGCGTTGAGCTGCGGCATCGGCGCGTTTCGGTGTGTTCCGGCCACGATCACCACCGAGTCGGTCGGGGATGACGAGGACTGTTCGTGCGAGGACGACCCGCAGGCGGCGGATGCTGCGCCCACTGTGACGAATGCCAGGGCCGCCGCCATCGAGCGACGAGAACTTCGGCGAGAGAACATGAATACCTCCGGTGAAGTCGTGCTTGGAGCGCCGTGTCGAACCGGCGCGGGACAGGGGGCGAGACCGAGATCGAAAATTTTCGGTGTCACTGCTGAGACGGAGGGCTGCCACATCTGTTGCAGGCACCGGTGTCGGTGCGGTCGACGCCGCGGGGAGATAGATTCGTGATTCACGGTCATATGTCGGAATCGAGCCTGGCGAAGTGGAGTTTCATGAACAGCAGTAGCGTTCGTAGTGTCGGGTGGCGACGGTTCAGTGCCCTGCTGGTGTTGCCTGCGGCCGCGATGATCGCGGCCGCAGGGTGCAGCGCAGCGAGTACAGAGGATTTCGCCAGCGCTCAGGTGTCCTCCGGCGCTGCCGCCGAGGAGTCGGGGGCGGGGTCAGTGACGGTAGAGGATCTCCTGTCGGCGCCTGTGCCCGCGCTCTGCGAGCACGAAGCGGGCACACTGGTGGACGGGCGGCTCCCACTGCAGAACCCGATGTACGGCGGAGTCGAAATCGCGTCGACCCCATCGGGTTCAGACGATCCGTTCGTTGCGTTCGGCGATATCACAGGTGACGGTGTTGCAGACGGAGCGCTGGTCACCTTCTGCACAGCAGGAGGCGTCGGATGGCCCGCCACAGTCCAGCTCTACACCGAGGGACCCACGCTTCTCGGCGGTATCGATCTCGGCGACGTCACCGGTGGGCGCGAAATAGTGGAGAACATCTCCATTGCCGATGGCGTCGTCCACGTCGAGTGGCTGACCAACGGCCCAGACGATGGCGCATGCTGCCCCACCAGTCAGCGCAGCGGCGAGATCCGTTGGGACGGATCGAACGTCGTCATCGAAAAGGTCCAGGAGATTGGCGTGACTGCCTACCGTTTCGAGCACAACGGCAGCTACTATTTCACCTCTCCGAGCGGCAAATTCCAATGCGGCATCCTCGATGCGGACATCGCACCCCGCGGCCAGACCACTGCTGGATGCCACGGTGAGACCAGCCCCATTCCGCCCCGGCCGACGACCTGCTCGACCGGGGCCGGATGGGGACACGGAATGCAGGTCGACCAGAGCGGTGCGGTGTCGTTCCTCTGCACCGGTGGACTGATCTTCGGTACCGGGACCGGCGACGGCGACCCGGTCCTCGACTACGGCAGGGAACTGACCGCCGAGGGTTTCCGGTGCACCTCCGAAGTGACCGGCGTGACCTGCACACACGAAGGCAGCGGCCACGGCTTCACGATCGCCAGCACCACGAACTCGAGCTTCTGACGGCGGCGCCGGAGCCAGGATCGCCCCAGATCCCGGCTCCGGTCATCACCGAAACGCGAAGCGCGCCAAACCCCAACTGGCAACGAGAAACACTGCTGTCGGGACGGGATGCGAAATCGCCGCAGACACCGTGGCCACGGCACTGTCGAGCGCTGCGATCACCAACGCCATGAGTAACCCGTCGACCGACCTGTAGGTCCAGATGTAGAGGGTGGCGAAGTACACGATCGGTGCCAGCAAAGCCAGGGCCACCCCGGCGCGCACGGCCCCGAACCACTGCGTACGGAGTACGAACCTGTCCTGGCCGGCGCCCCGGCGGGTGATACGCAGACTCGACACCGGAGCGTCGACTTCCGCGAGACCGGCGAGCCCACAATCGAATCTGACGGGCACCCGCTGTGACCAGATCCCTCGTACGGAGCCGGCCACAACGCCCGGAGAGCCCGCACGGACCTCCCCTGCCAGAAACCCCCTCGTGATCGGCGCGGTGGCCACTACCCAGTCCCCTGCCTGCGGACTTCCTCCAAAGACGCTCATGGCAGCCGGATCCTGACCTTCGGAAGCTCCCCCGGTCTAGGTTCGACCGGACGTAGTCGTTCCCGGTTCTCGTCGTTGAGTCCATCGGAGCCGTTGTCGTACACGCGGTCTCGGGCGCGTTCGTCGGAGTCCGAGAGGTCACCGAGATCGCGCTCGATCCTCGTTCGATCGCGTTCGTCGGTGTCGGGCGACTGCGGCGCGAGTGTGTTGAGCGCGCCCAACACCAGTCCCATCGTGCCGAGACCTACTGCCGCTCGTGTTTTCCAGGTAGCCATGTGCTGTTCGAACCTTTCGTGGATCGGAGTCGGTGAGGAGGGAAGAAGCGTGTGAGGAGCGGGCCGGTGTCACGCCGATTGATGCGCCCGCACGGTCGGCGTTGTCTGCCGGCTCGCGGCGGCTTGCGTCGGGGCGGATGCGCGGAAGTCATCCATGATGTTCTGTGCGATGCATTGGCGGGCGTCGGAGGCGATTGCCGCGGCGCCGTTTCTGCGTGCCGCGACGGCGAGCCTGTCAGCGGTGTCATTCAGTCGATGCCCGGCATGGCCTTTGACCCAACGGAACTCGACAGTCCTGCCTGCGCAGAGTGTGCGGATCTGGCGTACGCGCCCCGCGAGAGTGCGGTTCGGAATCCGCCGAGTTCCCTCGATCCACCCGATCGAGTTCAAGCTGTCGGTGATGATCTCGATGTGTCGGCGGTGAGCGTTGTCGGACAGTGCGAGGTGGATGGCGTCGAGCTCGCCGATCGCGATATCGGATACCGACGGGAGGAACTTCTGCTGCCATGCGCCGGTCTCGGTGACATACGCGATTCCGACTCCGCGGTGACCCGTTCGCGCCGATGCGTCGGTGGCGATGATCAGAGGCCTCTGGGTCCTGGCCGGAATCCGTTTGGTGGGCTGCACCTTCGCCGCCGACGCTGCGGCGATTCGCCGTTCGAGCAGCACTTCAGCCGTGCAGCGGATCGTCGACACGCCATGGCCATTGAAGTGACGCGGTACGAGGTGGGAGTGATTCTGGGCCTCGAACCAGTCCCGTACGGCCTTGTTGCTGATGTACAGCTCGACTTCTCGCTGATGCGTAACGCTGAAGTTCTGGACGAACTCGAACGCATCGACAGCCGCAAGCGCCGCATTGTGGTCACTGCCGTCGAAGTACGCCAGGCCGACAGCGTCACCGGCCTCGGAATTGTTGGTAATCAACGCAACAGCGTGAACAACGCCGCCCCGGCTCGTCCGAGTCACGATTACCCCGGCAGCTGGACTCTGCCCCGCCTGCACCGACGGTGTTTCGACAGCCTGAAGCTTAGACGCGACCTGTGACGGTCTCTCCTCGGTCGAATTGACTTCAGTGCTGCCGAAAACACGACGCAGAAGCTGAATAACGTAAATGAGAGCACTGATCAAGTTCTTCCACTGGGCCATCGAAACTCCTCACGTGGAGCGAGCCGGGTGCTCGCCGTTCACGGAAGAGACGAAGTACAGCCACAACTGTTGCAGAAGGAGTTCGACGTCTCCTCCGACGGGGAGTTTCGCAGCAGGAAGAATCGTCAACCGATCGCGCCACTCGGGTCATCGTTTACCACTGTGACAGTCGATCTCGGCGTGCCTTTTCTGACTTCGAGGCCAGCGGGGCACCGCACAAATGCTGGCTTGGGGCAACGCCCACTGCCGAGTGGAGGGAGCAGTGACAACAACCTCGACTGCCCACCGACCACATAACTCCGACATCAGTGAGGACGAGGATCCTATGAACGCCGGTTCATTCCCCGTTCACCTCAGATCCGGACGTCGCCGGCGGAAACCCCCGCGTGAGCAGTCGATCAGTTGAGGGCAAGCTCGTGGCCATGCGCGCCGCTCTTGTCGACGCCCTCGCCGGGGACGGAACACACACCACGATGGACGCCGTCACAGCCACGCTCCCACCAAAAAATGGCCCAGAACAGCATCTGCTCACAAAGCTCGAACATCGAAGCCGGGGACCTCTACCTCCTCTGCAGCGCCCCCGTTATCTTCTAGGAGGTCCTTGAAATGAGGGCTGCGGTCGCCAGTGACTGGACCCGCAATCGGGGCCCAGTCACTGGCGCTAGGTCAAAGTAGTCGTCGTAGTGTTGCCGCAAATTGTAGTAACTCACCGCGGCCGCGCTGCGCTGCTGATCAGAGGAAAGCCCGAGCTTCTCAAACATCACCAGGTGCAACAGGGTTTTCGTTACGTAGGTCAGTGCGGGTCTGACCTCGCGAGGAATCTTGTCCATACCGTCCCACGATGAATGACCGATCGCGTTGCGCGCATTGACCATCCAGGTGACCCACTTGGCCCGGTCGCGGAGCACTGTAGCGACGGCCTCGCTGTCGGGGATCGAGGCCAGCTCGCGCATCCGTGTCGCGAAGCCCGGCTGGTTCCGTTGGATCGCTGAAAGTGCCCACCGCCGCGCCGCGCCGTCGGGCAAAGCCTTGATGTGGCCCTTGAGGTCCTCGTGTTCCCGGCCGGAGATACCGGTTGTATCCGGGTGCAGAATCTGGTGGAAACCCTCGGCGGCGGATGCAGCATTAAATAGCTTGTTCTGAAAGTACCCGCGGCCGCCGTAGTCGAGGCTGAACAACACCGAACCCGACATCCCCAGCTGCGCGCGCAACGTTAGCCAGTCGGAGATGAACCGATCGGGGACGGTGCTCAGCACGAACACGGGTTGCCAACGACGCTCGATCACGGGGTCGGCCTTCATCCATACCTGGACCGGGGTGCCTTCGCTGGTGGACAGGACGGACGACTCGATCCGGCAGTCCGCATTGCCAGCCAGGGTCAGGAGGTCTTCGAACGCCTGGGTGGTAGTGCCGAAATCCGCCCATCGACGGGGTTCATCGGACTCGATGACCAGCTGGACCTCGCGGCCCACACGGCGCAGGCTGAGCTGCTCGCCAGGACGTTGGGGGTTGGTCATCTGCTCGGGCAGCGGCGGCTCATCAGTGCCGCGGGTTGCCCAGTCGGTCAGGTTGGACAGGCTCACCGACACCTGGCAGAAGATGGGATCATCGGCGGAGGCGATGTGGGCGCCGATTAACGCCACGTGCACGTGAACCTCCTGCGTCAACTGCCCATCGGACAGGACTGAGCAGCCCAGCAGAGTCACCGGTGTGGCGTCAGCGGTTTTACCCCACACAATCTGGCTACTGTTGGTCCACGGGACGATGCGGTGGTCGAGCTTGAGGCGAAAGGAACCGTCGTCGACGGTGGTGAGGTTGCCGGTGCCGATGCGGTCGCGATTGGATGGCATCCACCACTGCCCGTTGTCCACGATCACCGGTCTGCCTCCGACCTCAGTCCTTGTCGCGCAGCCCGGATAGACGTCGCTGATCCACAATTCGCTTGTAGGTCATCCAAAGAGGAACGTCTCCGCCTTCAATGATTGATACCAGGGAATTCTACTTGCCGATTCGAAACCAAACCCGCTGAGCGTCCTCCTGCGGGCCTGGGTGTGGGTTTTTCCCAGCGACAAAACGGACGGTTCAAGCCTCGACCGAAAAGGATGCGTTCCGACGCTGAGATTCCACGGACCGCTGCGCTACGTCGACAGCTGCCTTCAAGCTCGTCGCGCCACCCCCTCGGGACGGCTGGGCCGGCTCACTCACCCTCGATAAACGGATCTTCCAGTTTCAGCACCTCGACCTCGTCCGGATGCAAGTTTTCATACGGATCCACGGATCTGGTCAGTAAATCATCCGGATCGAAATCGTTCGGCGCCTGAACGATATGAAGACCTCGTGCCAAAATCTCGAAATGTTCACGGCCCTCGTCGCTCGTGAAGTCTGCGGCGAAAGCAGCGGCTACCGCGTCACGCGCCACAGCCTCCGCCAGATCCCAATCACGCACGTACTCCTCGACGGAAACGCTCACCTCTCGCTGCCCCAACGCCGCCAAAGTACATTGCTGAAAGTAAAAAGCGACTACCTCCTGAGCGCCGTCCCATTCCGCCTGGAATCCGCGAGCTACCGCGTTCTCCCGCAACGCAGAACGAAGGTCGAGCGCATCGACGGCTCTCATCGCAGGTAACGCACGTACCTTGCTCACGTACTCGTCAAACCCGATCGCCGCGACAGTCCCGAGGACATCCATTACTGCTTGCCAATTCGGCCCCAGATGATCGACGAGGTCGACGTCCGTGATCGTGGTCGACTCGATATGACGGACAAGTGAGTCGAGCGAGCGATCAGCGCCGTCGTAGAGTCCGTCTCGTTGCGCCTGACGAAGCCATTCCATTTCTGCGACCACAGCATCTCCCGGAACTGAACCGGCACGCTCGAACGCTTCCTCGACGGACAGCTCACTGCCGACGGCCACTTGGGGACCCCAAGCCGCTCCATTGACTCGCAGGAGATCCGCAGCGGTCTGCACGGTGTTGTCAAGTTGTCTGGAGTACAGCAGTTTTGGGGTGCGGCAAGGCATCGCACGGGGAGGTCGGTCAGGGAGCGATGGTTTGTTCGGTGACCTGATCCCATACCTGGAATCGGATGGCCAGTTCGGTGCGGTGGTCGGTGGCAGCCATCCGGTGCCGGGGTGGGCGGAAGTGCGGCGAGATCCGGCTGAACACTGCGAGGAATCGTTGTGCTGAGCTGACAGTGCGGAAGCCCTTCATCGCTCGTTCACGTTGGCGGGTGGGTTGGTGGGAGTTCTCGCACCGATTGTTCAAGTATTTGTTTTGCCGGTGCTCAGTTGTCGACATCATCGTCCGGTGGGCAACACGATACGAAGCGAGCTTGTCGGTGATCAGCACCCGCGGCGGGCGAGCGTGCCGCTTCAGGAGTTTCTTGAAGAACCTGGTCGCCGCCTTGCCGTCCCGCTTCCCTTGGATCAGAATGTCGAGCACGTTTCCGTGCTGGTCCACCGCCCGCCACAAATACTTCTGCATGCCGCCGATCTTGATGAACACTTCGTCGAGATGCCACTTGTCACCTGGTCGGGGCACCTTTCGTCGAAGCCGGCGGGCGTACTCGGGCCCGAACCTCGCGCACCAGGTGCGGATCGTCTCGTACGTCACCTCGACCCCGCGCTCGGCCATCAGTAACTCGATGTCGCGGAACGAGAGGGTGAATCGGTGGTACAGCCACACACAGTGCGCGATGATCTCCCGCGGAAACCGGAACCCCTTGTACGTTGACGACACCCGTAGATCATCCCAGATCAGCGGATCTCAACAACTTGACAATGCCAGCTCACTGGTGGGAGAGTGCTCAGCCTGTCGATGAACTTCAGGCGATCGGTATGGGATGAGGCACGCCGATCTATGGTAGTTCACCCTGTCAACGGGCAGATGTTTGTTCGGAGGCAACAGCTTGGCTGCGGCACCGACCTGCGGCCGAAGGGACCCGTGGCAGTCATCCGTGGAATCGTAGTGCGATCAGCTCCCGCGGTAGCTGCTCGGGACCAGGGTAGGCGACGATGACGCGGATGCCGTCAGGATCGCAGCCGTCGACGAAGATCACTCCACCGACTGCCTGGGTGAAGGTGGAGGCATCGTATGCGCGTAGACGCCGGTCCGCTCATCGAAACCCCGCAACGCGTCGGGTACCCACTCACCCCACCCCTAGCCCTCGTCTACAGTGCCAGCCGCGGAACCTTCCGCGTCCTCTACCTCGTCAACCACAACGAACACACCGTCAACGTCACCGCCATCTCCCACCGCCCCACGCACCTGAAAACGATCGGCACTCGACACCGCCGGATTCGCTGCCGGAGTATGGCTGATGACGCAAGAATCGAGTGGCTCAGTGCCCAACACCCACCGCAGACCTAGGTAGCTGTGCAGCAAACCTCGACACAGCCCAGAAACCACACCACGACCGATCCTGGGCAACACTCCGTCGTTCATCAGCCGACGCGACGACCCTGCAACTCGCTCTGCGACAATCAACCGAATGACGGACAAACACAACGAAACCGACGACACAGTGAGCGTCGGCTCCCGAGTGCACGTCACAGTGCGCACCACCGACAACACCACCACGAAACACCCGGGCGTAGTGATCGAAGACTATGCAGACATGGCCATCGACACCGCAGCCACCGGACGCGACTGGGCGCCCGTGCACCGGTGGGCGATCGCACTCGACGACGGACGGCTCATCTTCGCAAATAGCGAAGACCTGCTCTAACTGCACTCGCCCCAGCGCGACACCCACCAACCGTGCTTCGCCGAGTGGGTGATTCCCGCAAAATTCAGCGGGAATGGTGCACGCTGCGCCGACGCCACACAATCCCCACCGACGGCGAGTGCTGCACTCATGGCCCCGACTGGAAGCGCTGCAAACACCGCCCCGGCAGCACACGGCGTCTGCGACGAATCCGACGGCAGTGGCGCGACCGTATACGTCGGCAGTCGTGCATCGAGCCGCAAAGAAACCCGAATCGAGAGCGCCGACCTGGGCACTGGGCGTGCAGATACGGGGCGTACAGATATCGTCGACGTACTGGCCAACCGCTGTACCTTCGCATTCTCACCCACAGAGCCCGAATCACGGTCGGCAACGACATACCGCTGCCGACCGCAAAAGTACGAGCAAGGGATGTGTCCGCCACACTGGCCACGAACACAGTTTCCGATGCCTTAGAGTGAAGACAGAAACTTGTCAGCGATGACCACCTCGGACCATCGTGATGGTCGCGTAGACGTTCCGATCGCCAGGAAACACGCCTACGGTGACCGATCGGCCCAGTCACGACCTTGAACTCGCGTCGTTTGATTGCGTCAGGATCCGCACGGTAACGGTCAACTTCTCTTCAACGGCTGAGGAATACCGACCAACCTGGCCATGCCGGCAGGTCCGGGTCGCGACGACGCCCAGGCGAAACGAAGGTCGAAATCGACTACCGCGCCGCACCCAAATCAACAACATTCGAACTCGGGAGGCGACCGCAGACCCTGAGCAGGCAGCCTCAGATTCGCCGCACCGGGCTTATCTGGGGTTCACCTTCTAATTTTGCGGGGCTCACCGACACAGCGGCCTGCGCCGGCGAGCCGTGCGCACCGAACCGCTGCGACGGCACGCAGTTCCGGGAGACCCACCCCCGGCGAGTTGACAGCCGGTAGGCGGGTCTTGCGGCCGACCCCGCGTTCGATAATCCTTCTGCCGCGCCGAACAAGTTCCCCAACGAGAGCCGATTCAAACGTAAAGACAGGAAGAATGCTCAGGCACGCAGTGGGCGGTCCCGCCGACCACACACGATGAGGGGATCTCGACACACTTTTATCCGTCGCTGACGACGCCCAAGCGCCTTTCCCCTGTCGGGGTTCAGGTTTCCACTGTGCGGCGTGCCGCTCATGCGGCTCATGCGGCTCATGCGGCTCATGCGGCTCATGCGGCTCATGCGAAATTTCGCGGGAGTGCGGTCGCCGCGCAACGTCCGCCAACTCGTAGCATCACACCCCCGACGAGGTGATGTGTACGGACCCGCTGTTGTCGACATTCATACTGCGCTCCAGCGGGCCACCACAGAACCGGTGCACGGTAGGTATTCGATGTCTGCACTATTTCAGGGCTTCTGTTAGATATCTGAGATGCCATCACAGATCTTCTTTACAACACTGTGCGTTCTGGTGGGAATAGACACGTTTCGGTTCGGTGCTCGGTCGTTCCATTCGATCAGTGCACATCGGTTCAGGGTCCGATATACGAATCTTGAGTCCGGACTCAGAAGCTCATGGCCAGAGCAAACCTTATGGCCCCGATAGCGGCGCAGGCAGCGGTGAGACGCCTGGCCACCTTGCTCTAATCACATTGGGGACAGCGTATTCGACGTCCCGAACGATGGCGAAGATTGCGGGCCTGACGTGTTGTTTCCATGGGACGGCGTGGTGGACACCGTCTATCGAGATGGCGCTGACACCGGTCTCGGCGACACTCCCCAGCTTTTGCTCTCCGCTTCGCGGTCCGGCCGCATCGCGAGGGTAAATGACCTGCCGGTGAACGTGTCGGGTTCCGGTCAGGCGTAGGGTCGGCCGAGTCACGTTCTCGTTTCCTGGACTGTGACGTGTAGACCCTGCTGGCGAGATTCTGCGGCTTGCGGATTTTCGCCTGCAGGGTCGCTCGCAGCGAGTGGTCACCGGTTGGTGGTCGCCATGTTTTCCGGTGGCCTCCGGTGAGTCAGTGCCATCATGGCTATCGAACCAGCGAGCGCCAGCCACAGACTTGCCTCGGCAAGGAGTCGATAGCTGAGCGCTCCCACTGCCACCCCGCCGATGAATCCGGCCGAGCTGTGGACCCTTCGCCTGATTGGTTGGATTGTATTGTGAGACAGCCATTTCTGGGTCACTTCGTGGGTGGTGTCCGCGAGTTGGCCGCGCGTGCCGAGAAGTACGTTGACGGCGCCGACGGCGAGCGCGACGGGGAACGCCACGACGACAGGTTCGGGTATGAACAGCATCGTCAATCCAGCAACGGCCAGGAGAAGAGTCGCTGCCAGAAGAACTCGCCCGCGATGTGGTGCGAGGAGTGTCGCGATCACGACGCCGAGAACGAATCCGATCAGGGCACTGGCGATGGTGCCGACCAGGACGGGGAGGTTGATCGTCCATGTGTCGATGGGGGTGATAGCGGCGTTGCCCGACGAGATGAAGATCCCGCCGATGAGGAAGATGGCGAAGGAGTCGAGGAAGCCGACGTAGAGGTTCATCGCCGTGTCCGCCGGAGAGTGCGGAAGGAGATTCGCGCTCACGGGATCGGCGGGGGCTCGTGCGTCACTGCTGGGCTCTTTCTGATGTCGCCCTCGGGGTACGGGCCGGGGTCGATAGCGGATCGTGAACGTGTTCGACTGCATCGCGGGCAACGCAGTCGATGGTTGGGAGAATACGCCCATCGCCTTGCGGGAGAGCTGAAACCTGCTGGGTGAGCGGTTTTGTGGGTACCTGCTCGCGTCGATTGGGTGCGGTACTACCCTTCATGTACCAAGCAACTGCTTGGTACATGAAGGGTTTCGTCGCTGTGCGACGACGTCTCGCGTCAGTGCTCGAAGTCGTAGCCGCGCGGGCCAGGATGGAGGAGTTCTCGATGTCCGAGGCATACATCATCGATGCGGTGCGCACTGCAATCGGAAAAAAGGGGGGCGCGCTCTCTGCCACCCATCCGGCAGATCTGGGGGCGGGCGTTCTCACTCATCTGCTCGAACGCACCGAGATCGACCCGCACGGTGTCGACGACGTCATTTTCGGGTGTGTCGATGCCATCGGGCCGCAGGCGGGCAATATCGCGCGCACGTCCTGGTTGGCGGCGGGGCTTCCGGTGGAGGTGCCAGGGGTGACTGTCGATCGCCAATGTGGTTCGAGTCAGCAGGCGGTGCACTTCGCTGCTCAGGCAGTGATGAGTGGTACGGCGGATCTCGTTGTTGCAGGTGGAGTGCAGAACATGAGCGCGATACCGATCGCCTCGGCGATGACGGTGGGGCAGCAGTTCGGCTTCGAGACACCGTTTCACGGGTCGATCGGGTGGCGCCGGATGGGCTCTGTCAACTTAACTGAGCCGTGAGTCAGGGATGATGGTCGGATGAGTCGT
>NZ_CAIJDS010000073.1:0-24564 GCF_903819475.1 Rhodococcus sp. UFZ-B548 | reverse complement strand
GGGTTGGTGTCGATGATGATTTCTTCGAGTTGGGTGGTAATTCGCTCAATGCGACTCGGCTCATCAGCCGCATCAACCAACACGCCGGTACCGCGTTGCCGCTTCGCGCGCTGTTCGATCATCCTTCAGTGGTGGAACTTGCTGCGGCACTGGATAATGCAGAGCGGGCCGCTCGGCCCGCCCTCCTTGCACGCACACGCCCGGAACGGATTCCGCTCTCGCTTGCGCAGAACCGGATGTGGTTCCTCAATCAGTACGACGTCACGTCCGCGGCGTACAACATTCCGTTGGCCATCCGCCTCTCGGGTACCGTCGACGTTTCTGCGCTTCGCTGGGCGGTGGGTGACGTCCTGGCACGTCACGAGTCGCTGCGAACGATGTTCCCCGACAACGGTGACGGCCCAGTCCAGGTCATCTTGACGCCTGAGGAGGTGGAGTTCGACGTGAGCCCGATCGAGGTCGACCGTGGCGACCTCGATACGCGCATACTCGCTGTCCTCTCCGAAGGCTTCGACGTCACAGCTTCGGTACCGATTCGGGTCAAGCTGTTTCGTATAGAAGAATCCGAGCATGTGCTCGTGATGTCGGTGCATCACATCAGTGCGGACGGCGTATCCATGACGCCGTTGGCTCGGGACGTGATGATTGCCTACTCGGCGCGACTGACCGGCCAGGCGCCCTTCTGGGCGCCGCTGGAGATCCAGTATGCCGACTTTGCACTGTGGCAACGGGCGCTCCTCGGCGACGAGGCGGACCCGAACAGCATCGCATCGGCTCAGATCGACTACTGGAAGACAGCGTTGGACGGGATCCCGGACGCACTCGAACTTCCGACCGATCGACCACGGCCGGCGGTGGCCACCCAGAACGGTGCGATGATCCGCTTCGACATCGCGCCCGACGTCATGGAACGCGTTCGTGCGATTGCCGATCACCACCATGCAAGTGTGTTCATGGTGGTCCACGCGGTGTACGCAGCGCTGCTGGCGAGATTGTCGGCCACCTCCGACATCGTCGTCGGCACGCCGGTGTCCGGTCGAGGTGAGGCGTCCGTCGATGATTTGATCGGAATGTTCGTCGGCACGGTCGTTCTGCGAACAGATGTCGATTCCGAGCAGACGTTCTCGTCGTTGATCGATCAGGTACGTGACCGAGACTTGAGTGCATTCGGCCACGTCGATGTGCCCTTCGAGAGGCTTGTCGACGTTCTCAAACCCGTTCGCTCACAGTCTCACTCGCCGCTGTTCCAGGTTGCGTTGGCCTACCAGTACGTCGAGGACACTGCCTTCGAGCTTCCCGATCTTCGGGTGTCGGCTCTCGAATTCGACGTCACTCCAGCACAATTCGATCTTGCATTGACGCTGTTCGAGAGTGTGGACGACGCCGGCGAAGCAACCGCCGATTCGGTAGCGGTGCGTGGATCGCTCACCTACGCGACCGATCTGTTCGACCGTTCCACGGTCGAGTCGTTCGCCGAGAAATTCGTGATGCTGCTCGAGCAGTTGACCGAAGACCCGGCGAGCGTTATCGGTGATGTCGACATTCTGAATCGGGACGAGCAGAACCTGCTGGCGCCGGTGCGAGGCTTGGCGGCAGCGCATCCGGTGACCCTTTCCGAGCTGATTCATGCTGCGGTGTCGTCGAATCCGACAGGGATCGCCTTCCTGTGGAATGACCGCGCCGTCACCTACGCCGAGGCCGACGAACTGTCGACCCGACTGGCACACGTCATCGCGGAACGCAACGCCGCACCGGAAACCTTTGTCGCTCTCGCTCTTCCTCGCTCACTCGAATCCGTTCTCGCAGTGTGGGCGGTGGCCAAGACCGGTGCCGCGTACTTGCCGGTCGACCCGAGCTATCCGGCCGATCGCATCGCGTACATCCTCGGCGACTCTGGGGCAAGGTTGGGTGTGACGATCGCCGAGCAGCGTCGGTTCCTGCCGGACGACGTCGAATGGTTGGTTCTCGAGGACATCGCCGACGAACTTGCGGCAGCCTCGCTGAGCCCGATCGACGCACCCGCACGGGTCGACAATCCGGCATACATGATCTACACCTCGGGTTCGACGGGTATGCCCAAGGGCGTGGTGGTCACGCATTCCGGCCTCGCCAATTTGGCGGCCGAGCGGCGCGAACATTATCGAATCACGTCCGATGCCAGGTTCCTGCACACCGCTTCCCCCAGCTTCGACATGGCTGTCGGCGAAATGATCTCGGCTCTTTCTGCCGCGGCAACACTGGTGATCGCACCCGTGACCACGATCGGTGGTGACGACCTCGCGGAGTTGCTGGATACGCAACGAGTCACCCATGCTCTGATCACGCCGGCCGTCCTGAGCACGATCGACCCACGCGACCACGAGCATCTTCGGATCCTTGGGGTCGGCGGTGAAGCGGTGTCCGCGGATCTGGTCGATCGCTGGCAGCCCGGCCGGACCATGCTCAACGGCTACGGACCGACCGAAGCGACCGACATCTCCACGGTGGCAGACCTCGTCGAGGGACAACCGGTCACGATCGGGACGCCAGTGCGTGGGTTCCGGGCCATGATCCTGGACACTCGGCTGCGGCCGGTGCCGATCGGCACACCGGGCGAACTGTATGTAGCGGGGCCCGCACTGGCCCGGGGCTACCACAGTCAACACCTGCTCACCGCAGCACGATTCGTCGCAGATCCCTTCGGCGAACCCGGGCAGCGCATGTACCGCACCGGCGACATCGCCGCCTGGACGAATGATCTCACCGTCGAGTACCACGGACGGATCGACAGTCAGGTCAAGATTCGAGGCCACCGTATCGAGCTCGGTGAAATCGAGACGACGGCAACGCGGTGCGACGAGATTGCGCAATCCGTGGTGCTGGTCGTCGAGACTGCACTGGGTAAGCGCCTGGCCATCTACCTCGTGCCGGAGGCAGGGCGCGTCATCGACGTCGAGGCCGTACGGCACCACCTCGAATCCACGCTGCCACGACCGATGGTGCCGGATGCATACGTGGTTCTCGACGCACTTCCGGTCACGGTGAACGGCAAGCTGGATCGCAAAGCCCTTCCGACTCCGACTTTCTCCGTACCGAAGACGCAGTATCGAGCACCTGGATCTGAGACGGAAGAAACCCTCGCGTCACTGTTCGCAGACCTGCTCGGTGTCGAGACCGTGAGCGTCGACGATTCGTTCTTCGGTCTCGGTGGCGACAGCATCGCATCCATTCAACTCGTCTCCCGAGCGAAGGCTCGCGGGCTCGTGATGACACCGCGCGACGTCTTCGAGCAGAAGACCGTGGCGGCGTTGGCGCAGGTCGTCCTGCGCGCTGACGTGACCGCGCGGGAGGTACTTGCCGAGCTGCCGGGCAACGGTGTCGGCGAGTTGCCGCTGACGCCGGTGATGCGGATGGTCCTCGGCAGCACCGATCACTTCGATCGCTACTCACAGTCGATCGCACTGGATTTGCCGGTCGGTGTCGACGAACAGGGGATCGTCGACACGCTCGCCGCCGTCGTCGACCACCACGACATGCTTCGGTCGACGTTGCACAGCGACACCTTGCAGGTAGCCGAGCCCGGCAGCGTGGACGTCGCTGCTCGTCTGCGGAAAGTCGACTTCGATCCGACGGTTGTCGACAGCGCAGAAGGCCTCACCGAATTGGCGAGGTCCGAAGTGGAACTGGCTCGGCGAGAACTCGATCCGCGTGGCGGTGTGATGTTCGCGTGCGTCTGGCTCGCGCCGACGGGTGAGCCGGAAGCGGCGACGGGTCGACTGCTCGTCGTCATGCACCATCTGGTCGTCGACGGCGTGTCATGGCGAATCCTGGTGCCGGACTTCATGACCGCGTGGGCACAGATATCCAATGGTGCGCCGGCGCAACTGGCCCCCGTCGGTACGTCCATGCGGCGGTGGGCACATGCGTTGCAGGACAGCTTGGCTGCTGCGACGGCAGAACTGCCGGTGTGGCGTTCAATTGTCGACGGCGAGGATCCTGACCTGGGATCGGCGAGCTTCGATCCCTCCGTCGACTTGGTCGGCACCGTCCGCGACATCGAGGTACGCGTCGATGCTTCGACGACTCGTGCACTGCTGACCGAACTTCCGGCCGCATTCCGTGGCGGCGTCAACGACGGTTTGCTGACGGCTCTGGCGCTCGCTGTCACTCGTTGGCGTCGCGAACGAGGCGTGCACGCCACATCGACACTCATCCAGATGGAAGGTCACGGGCGAGAAGAGCACACCGCACCCGGTGCCGATCTCTCGCGGACCGTCGGTTGGTTCACCAGTGTCTACCCCGTGCGTCTCGAACTCGGTGCACTCGACATCGACGACGCCATGAACGGTGGCGCCGCAGCGGGTCGCGCCGTCAAATCGATCAAGGAACAACTGCTGGCCGTGCCCGGTCGTGGCATCGGCTACGGCGTTCTGCGATACCTGACCGGCAGTGACCACTGTGAAACGCTGCAGGACGCAACGCCGCAGATCAGTTTCAACTACCTCGGTCGTGTCTCTGCCGGAAGCGTTCCCTACGAGTTCGCAGAACTCGGCTGGGCTCCGTCAGCGGATGTCGGTGACATCGAAGGACCCGGAAACCCGGACATGCCCGCCGCGGCAGTTCTCGATATCAATGCCATCGTCACCGACACGTCGGACGAGTCGACGGGTGGCGCCTCGTTGTCCGCGACCTTCTCCTACGCCGGACGTCTCCTGACGGAGGCGGATGTCCGAGACTTGGCGGAGTACTGGACGATCGCGCTGCGGAGTCTGGTCTCGCACGCCGGCGACGGAGCCGGGGGAGGCCTGACGCCGTCCGACGTTCCGTTGGTGACGGCCTCGCAAGAGGACATCGACGCCTGGGAAGAGCGATACCCGGTGGTCAGGGACATTTGGCCTCTGTCGCCTTTGCAGCACGGGCTTGCCTTCCATTCGTTGCTCGCAGGGAACACTGCCGACGTCTATCAGACCCAGATGGTTCTGGAGCTGACAGGAACGGTGGATCCGGTGCGAATGAACCGGGCCGTGACTTCACTGCTGAACCGTCACGACAACCTGCGGACCGCCTACGTCACGGATCTTTCGGGCGAACTCGCGCAGATCGTTCTCGGTGAGATCGATATTCCGTGGCGTGTGGTCGACCTCGGTGCGGTGCCGGAGAGCGAGCGCGAGGTTGCTTACGATCGAGCCCTCGAGCGCGATCGATCCGAGCGTTTCGATTTGGCAACACCGCCGTTGCTGCGATTCACGCTCATCACGCAAGGTCCAGGGCGGCACGCGCTCGCAGTGACGCTGCATCACATTCTGCTCGACGGTTGGTCGATGCCGTTGCTGATGAAGGACCTGATGGTCCTGTACTCAACGCACGGAGACGAATCTGTGCTTCCGCGCGCAGCGTCGTATCGTAATTACCTGGCCTGGTTGAGTTCTCGTGACACTGCGGAATCCGAGCTGGCGTGGGCCGAGGCGCTGTCCGGGCTCGAACAGCCGACATTGTTCGCCGGGCAAAGGACTGTGGGTTCGAGTGCCGGCACCGTCGAGTCGGTTGTCACCCAGGTGGAGACCGACCTTGCCCAGCAGCTCGGTGCCTTCAGCGCCGACAACGGCGTCACGCTGAACACGATGATGCAGGCCGGTTGGGGAATACTGCTGGCGCGCCAACTGGGTCGAACGGATGTCGTGTTCGGAGCAACGGTGTCGGGTCGTCCCCCCGAGCTCGATCAGGTCGAGTCGATGGTCGGCCTGTTCATCAACACACTTCCTGTCCGGGTCACGCTCGACCCCGCGGAGTCATTGCGCTCATTGCTGTCGCGCCTGCAGGTCGAACAAGCCGGACTTCTCGAACACCACCATCTCGGGCTGACGGACATCGTCAAGAGTGTCGGAAACGCCGCTGACTTCGACACGTTGACCGTCTTCGAGTCGTATCCCGTCGATGCTGAGGGGATCGCCGAAACGACCTCGATCGACGGGATGACCGTTACCGCCATCACCGGCGAGGACGCGACTCACTATCCGTTGACACTTACCGTCGTCGCTGACGACGGCATTGAGTTCACGCTCAAGTATCAGTCGGACGTTTTCGACGCGCCGACGATTCGGGTCGTGCGAGAGCGGATGCTTCGGATCCTGCGCGCACTCGTGGAGTTGCCGGACACCGCCGTCGGAAACCTGGACGTCCTGGGGGCCGACGAACGGCGCCTTCTCGTCCCGGTGTCGGGTCTGCCTGCGGCGCCCCAGTCGACCTGGGCCGATCTCATCGATTCTGCCGTCGCGCGGAACCCTGAGGGGATCGCGATCTGGGCCGACGGTCGTGCATGGTCGTATCGAGAAGCGGACGCCTGGTCCAACCGCCTGGCCCGAATTCTGCTCGATCAGGGTGTCGGTCCGGAAACCTTTGTAGCCGTGGCACTCCGGCGATCGGCAGCGTCCGTGATGTCGGTGTGGGCAGTGACGAAGACCGGCGCCGCCTACTTGCCCGTCGATCCTGACTATCCGGTTGAGCGGATCGAGCACATGATCACAGACTCCGACGCTGTCATCGGCATCAGCCGAGGTGGGAATCAACTTCCCGATTCGGTGCGCTGGCTCGATCTGGACGCACTCGAAACCGCGATCCAAGAGCTACCCGACTCGAGTATCGCGGGAGCGGCTCGCATCGACAATCCCGCCTACATGATCTACACGTCCGGATCCACGGGCAAACCGAAGGGCGTCGTGGTCACGCATGGTGGTCTCGCGAACCTTGCCGCCGAGCGTCGTGAGCACTATCGCGTCGACTCGCACTCACGATTCCTGCACAACACCTCGCCGAGCTTCGACATGTCGGTGGGTGAAATGATGTCGGCGCTCTCCGCGGCGGCGACTCTGGTCGTCACACCGCCTACCATCCTGGGCGGAGAAGAGTTGTCTCGGTTCATGATCGGACGTCGGGTCACTCACGCACTGATCACTCCGGCGATGTTGACGTCGATGGAACCGGAAGGGCTCGAAGAGCTTCGGGTTCTCGGTGTGGGCGGGGAAGCGGTATCTGCCGAACTGGTGAACCGTTGGCAGCGTGGTCGAACCATGCTCAACGGGTACGGGCCTACCGAGGCAACCGACATCTCCACCGTCGGTGATCTCGTTGCGGGCAAACCGGTCACGATCGGATCACCCGTGCGCGGATTCGACACTCTGATCCTCGACTCGCGACTGCTCCCGGTGCCGATCGGGACGCCGGGCGAACTGTACGTGTCCGGGCCGGCTCTCGCCCGGGGATACCATGACCAGTCCGTGCTCACGGCAACCCGATTTGTTGCCAACCCGCACGGCCGGCCGGGTGATCGTCTGTATCGCACGGGCGACATTGCCTCCTGGACACCCGAACTCACCATCGAGTACCGGGGCAGGACCGACACTCAGGTCAAAATTCGTGGTCATCGCATCGAACTCGGGGAGATCGACTCGGCCCTGCACGCACACCCGGACGTGGATGTGGCCATGACCCGCGGCAAGAGGACACCGTCCGGGGACACCGCGTTGGTCGCGTACGTCGTGCCGACGCCGGGGACTGCGCCGGAGGTGAGTCAGGTCGTCGCCTTTGTCTCCGAGTTCTTGCCACGTCACATGATCCCGAGTGCTGTCGTCCTCATCGACAAGGTGCCGACGACACCGACAGGAAAGGTCGACGAGAAGGCATTGCCGACCCCTGATTTTGCGTCGAAGATCGTGTATCGGGAGCCGAGCACGCCTACGGAAATCGCTGTGGCCACTGCCTTCTCGGAGGTCCTCGAGATTGCTGACGTCGGCGCCGACGACAACTTCTTCGAACTCGGTGGGAACTCACTGTCGGCGATGCGAGTAGTGACCAAACTGCGGATGTCGCTTGCTCGCGAGATCCCATTGCAGTGGTTGATGACCGAGCCGACTCCGGCGTCGATTGCGATTCGTGTCGACTCCGGACAAGAATCTTCCGGCGCGCTGGACGTCGTGTTCCCGATTCGGACGACCGGTGATCGGCCGCCTGTGTTCTTCGTCCATCCGATCGTCGGCCTGGCCTGGAGCTATGCCGGCTTGGCGCCGTACATCGATTCGGCGACTCCGATGTACGGGATCCAAACTCCAGCAGTCTCGTCCGCGGATCCGCTGCCGGAGTCCATCGAGTTCACCGCCGCCAGGTACCTCGAGGAAGTTCGAAAAATCCAGCCTGAAGGTCCGTATCACTTTGCCGGTTGGTCGCTCGGTGGCGTGATCGCACACTCGATGGCGGTGCTATTGCAGGCAGCGGGCGAGTCGGTCGATTCGTTGGTGATGCTGGACAGCTTCGCCCATGCCGCTGAAGACGGTGAAGGTTCGGACGCTGACGACGACGCGGACATGGGACTCGAGTTCGCGCACGCCATGGGCGAGTTGACTTCGGAAGATGTCGGCAGGCTTGTCTTCGCGGCCCGGCACAACGACACGTTGATGCAGGCTCACCAGCCGGGGATCTTCGATGGCGACGTGCTGTACTTCACTGCAGCGCTGGATGATCCATGGCTGAACCGTGGAGTCGATTCATGGCGTGCGTATGTCAGCGGGGATATCGTGAATCACCCCGTCGAGTGCACTCACTGGGACATCACCTCGCCCGCCGCTCTCGAGACCGTTGGTCCGTTGATGGCGCACAACTTGGAGAGGATTCGTCGGATGTCCTGAGTCGGGCGGGCGTGTTCTCGAGACACCACCTGTGTCAGGAATGGGTGCTTTCCCAGGCGAAACCGTCAGGATCCGCGAAGGGTTCGGACGCACCGGTGATGGTGATTCGGTGCGATCCGGTGCCCTCGGGAGCGAGCCCGGCGTCCTTTGCCAGGGCGCCTCGGCCGTACAGTGCCAGCGTGACATTGTTTGCTGCGCTGGTGAATTCGACGTACTTGCGGCCGAAGCTCTTCGACACCTCGAGGCCGTGGTCGAGGTAGAACTGCTTGCTGGCCTTGACGTCTTCGGCGCCGAGCAACAGCACCAGGCTGTCGATTGTGCGGGTGGCGGGTCCATTGTTCTTCTTCGACGACGTGGCGATCTTCCAGATCGAACCGTCTGGAGCCTGAACGACTCCGCTGTATCCCCAGAGGGATTTCTTCACCGGCTTCAAGACGGCGGCACCGGCTGCGAGTGCGGCGCCGACGAAGGCGTCGACGATGTTCGGTTGGGAGACGACGAGCGAAAGGGTGTACCCACGAAACCCGGTTGTCGGTTCGTTCGATTCGCGTAGCTGGATTCGATCTCCGACGCCGAGAGCGTTGTAGAAGGCTTCGGCTGCGACGAGGTCGGGAACGTCGAGGATCACGGATTGCGCGGTGGTCATCCGGGCGCTCCCTGCTGATGTGTGGATTGACGACGTGTGGTCGGAAGTGGACTTCTGTGGTGTGTTCATGTGTTTCAACGTAATTGCGGGTCCCTTGGCTGTGCTTCTCGATTTCTGATCGGTTTGCTGAGACTGCTTGCAAGGTGCAGCGCTCGAGCGGGCACTAGGTGGGCAATTTGTCGTGAATGTACTGTTCAGCCGATGTTTTCTCGATAGGCTGATGACCGCTGATCGGACGTATCTCACGCCACCATGGAACGGGGAAACCAGTGATCGCACTGCGAGGAAAGTCGTTAGCCGCAGCAGTAGTGGTGTCCATGACGATGGCGTTGGCCGCGTGTACGTCCGCTGAATCGGCGCCCGAGGTGGGCGCCAACTACGGCTCGGACGGAACCGCCGTCGACTACCGGGAGCCGGTGAAACTGAGTAGCCGAGATGGTGTTCTCGAGGTGCGCTTGTCCGCTCATCAGGGAGTGATTCCGCTCGATACCGCTTCGGCGCCCGTGTCGAATTTTCTGCTCTTCGGGTACGAGGTCATCCGCGGTACGGCGTCGGACGGATCGACCTCGGCGAGTGACGTCTATCCGGCGCCGACTCTCCGCGTCAATCCCGGAGAGCGATTGATCATTCATTACGACAACGATTTGCAAGATCTCACGATCGAGGACTTCTACGATCCGGCATTCACACCGGCGGGCGGGGACGTGCCGATCTATCCGCCGGCGCTGACGTCGGCTCCGCTGAATCTGCACACGCACGGAGTGCACGTGAGTCCGGACGGCAATGCGGACAACGTGTTGCTCAACATTCCCGCCGGCCAGGGAAACGTGTACGACTACGCGATTCCGGGGACGATGCCGAACGGTCTCTACTGGTACCACAGTCACCGGCACACCCTCACCGCCCAGCAGACGTACATGGGCTTGGCCGGGCTCCTTGAAATCGGCCGGCCGGACGGAAATTTGCCTGTCGTGACGGCAAACGACGTTCCGATTCGCGATATGGCACTGCAGTACAACTTCGTATTCGACCGCAAAGGAAAGGGCCGACAGCTCAACGACGCGAACTGGCCCCAATTCGTCAGTACGTTGACGCCACCCGCCGGTACGGAATTAGCCGACGGGACGTACCGTCCGAGCCTTGCTCCGGTGAATTTCTCGGACACTACCGAGGGCGCGCAGTATTTCACCAACTGGTACGCGGGACCGTTGTCCCCGGCCAATCATCGTGGACAGAATCAATTCGTTCCAGGCAATCTGCAGAGCTTCGTGGGTGAATCGACGAGTGTTCCGGCCGATCCCTCACTACCGGACAACCAACGCGATGTGCAGTACACCGTGAACGGTCAGTTCCAGCCGTCGCTGAAACTGAAGCCGGGGCAGACCGAGATCTGGGTGCTTGCCAACATCAGCGACTTTGCCTACATGCCGGTTACGTTGACGGAAACCGCAACCGGCACCCATCCGAAGTTCGCAATCGTGGGGCAGGACGGAAACCCGTTCGACGAGGTCCGGCCACCCGTGGACGGGGACGGAACCAGGCTGGTGATTCCGCCGGCCTCGCGCTATGCAATCGCCGTGACGATGCCGGAGGCCGGCGATCTGGTGCTGGAGATGCCACCGCTGGAAGGTGCGAAACCGGTGAGCAATCCGGGAATTCTCTATACCAACAACGGTACCGACAATCCGCCCGCCGAACTCGGAACCGTCACCGTCGACCCGTCGGTGATCAGTTACGCGGACGGATTCTTCACGTTCCCGACTCAGCAGTTGATCCGCGCGACGCCAGACGAGGGCGAAGGGAAGACGACTCCCTTCGAGTTCGGACAGAAGCTCGATACCTACACCTCGTTCGTGGATACAGCAGCGATGACGCCCGACGTGACCCGCAACCTCACAGTGTCCGGTGGGTTCGGAAACGAGAAGGCCAGCAACAGCGATCCGAAGGCCTTCACCTACGAATTCGCCGACAACACGTTCCCCAACATCCCGCTGATTCAACCGCGGCTGAATTCCGTTGAAGAATGGAAGATCACGAACCTCAACAACGACGAACACCCGATGCATATTCACGTCAACGACTTCCAAGTGATGGAAGTCGTTGATCCCGTCGCAGGGACGACGACAGGGGTTCAGCCCTGGGGGATCGACAATGTGAACGTGCCTGCTCCGGTGACTGACGAGAATGAGAATGCTCTCGAGCCTGCGTCAGTGACGTTACGAACGAAGTTCACCGAGTACACCGGAACCTTTGTGATTCACTGCCACCGACTCAATCACGAGGACAACGGTTTGATGGCTACCGTCAGCGTGATTCCCGAGGTATCGACGTATGCCGTCGCGATACCTGGTTCGGCCGGCGTGCCCGCCAAGGTGCAGATATTCGATGCCAACGGCGACAAACTGATCACCGCTGTGACGCCCTTCCCGTCGTTCGAAGGCACCCCGAGTGTTGCGATGGCGGACGTGAACGGAGACATGGTGCTTGATCTGGTCGCTGGAACAGGTGCAGGCTCGGCTCCGGAAGTGGTGGCGTACAACGCAGTCGGCGGCGTGCCGTTCACCGACGAGTTGGCAAGATTCGCCCCCTTCGATGTGGGTTTTCGTGGCGGAGTGAACGTCGGCGGCGTCGATATCGACGGAAACGCATTGGCGGACAACATCATCGTTGCGTCGGGCCCGGGGATGGAGTCGCAGGTCAAGATTTACTCCACCGACCTTCCGGCGGACAAGAGGTCCGCACCCGCAGAATTCGGTTCGTTCTCGCCGTACCCGGGATCGAGTAGCGGAGTCACGTTCGCAACCGGAATGGTTGACAGTCACTCCGGTCGAGCGAGCATCGTGACAGCACCCGGTGCGGGCGAGGAGCCGTTGATCAAGACGTTCCGCTACGACCTGTACGAACCGACGGCGGTTGCGCAGGGCGACTCCGATGAACACGCAGGTCATACGGCTGGTCCGGCAACGACATCACAGTTCTTGGCATTCGATCAGGGCTACCGCGACGGGGTGTCTCTGTCGACGGGTTGGGTGGCCGGCGCCGAGGGCGGCGCAAAGTCGATAGTGGCAGGCATGCTCGGAGGAGAAGGATCAATCCGCGTCTTCTCGAGTGGATCCAGGCTCGACGGTGCACCCGAGATGTACCTCGAGAGTCCAGATCACCATTCGACGGACGTGGCATTTCGGGAGGTTGCAGCTTTCGACCCGTTCACCGCTCCAGGGTCGGGTGTGGGAGTGGCCACGACGAGCACGACTACCGGCGCGGATCTCCTCGTCAGCGGCAGCAACGGAACGGGTGCCGAAGTTCGGAAATTCACTCTCGGTCGTGCCGATCCGTCTGCGACCACATTGACACCGACGCTTGTGGGAACGCTGCCGCCCTATCCCGTCGGCGGGGGAGTTCTGCCACTCGGTGGTCGATGATCAGGTTTTGAGAGTTTCTGAAAGTAGTTACATATCAACCGGTCTCGAGATCGATGTTTCTTGAAACCTGTCCGTTATGTCTCTGGCTATCGAAAGTATGTTCGATTAAACTTTGAGCATGGACAGTCGGGAAGCGTGGCAACTGGATGGCGAGGGCCTCAAGGGTGAGGTTCTGGATCTGGTGCGTGTCCGGCACGAGTTGCAGTCGCGGTTGGTGTTGTTGATCGTGGAAATGTTTTCCCGTGAGGTTCTCGGCGGGAAGGGTTTTCGGGCGATCGCGCAGTGGTTGCACGGTTCGACGAATCTGGAGATCGGTGAGTGCAGTCTGCTGGTCGGGTTGGCGCGGTTGTTGATGCTCGAACCTGTTGTGGGCGATGCGTTTCATCGGGGTGACGTGGATGCGTTGAAAGCCCGGCAGGTGGCGTCGTTTTGTCAGCATCCACCGAAGAACATGACCCTGGCGGATGTGGACAAGGCCCGCGGGATTCTGCTCGGGTTGGCGTCGAAGAACATCGCGGATTGTGATGCGGTGCGGGCAGCGATCCGCCGAATCGAGAAGCAGTACGGCAAGCGTGAGGACGGTGTTCCGGTCGGGGAGGATTCGGAGCGTAACGAGTTCTACGCCTCGAAAGGCTTGTACGGGCGTGTCACTGTAAAGGGTGACTTGGATGCTGTGAACGGGGCACGGTTGATCACGTTGTTGTCGAGCCTGTCCGCTCCGACACCGGAGAAGGACGGCGTCAAGGACACGCGTACTCCGGCATTACGGCGTGCGGACGGGTTTTGCGAACTACTGCGCCGGTTCGAGCGGGCGGGGCTGGGTCCGATCGAGGGCGGGGTGAAACCACACATCACGGTCACCGCATCGGCGAAAGACATGACCGATCTGCAAGCCTTGAAAGACCTCCTGCCGTCCACGGAGGAGGTCGGGTTCGCGTGGACCGATTGGGTGGGCCCGATCAGCATCGACACCGCACGGATGGTGGCCTGCGACTGCACGGTCACCCGGATTCTGTTGGATGAGAATGGTGTTCCGCTCGACTGCGGCAAGGAAGCGAGAACGGCGACGGTTCCGCAGCGGCGGGCTCTTGCGGTTCGGGATGGCGGTTGTGCGTTTCCAGGGTGTGGGACTCCGTCGGGGTGGTGCGATGCCCACCATATTGTTCACTGGGGTGATGGTGGCCCAACAGATCTCGACAACCTGATCTTGTTGTGCGGTCACCATCATCGGACACTGCACCACACCGAATGGCGGGTCGAGATCGGCCCCGATCGGAAGACGGTGTTCTATCCACCGATGTCCGTTGATCCGTATCAGCAGCCGATCGGCGGGAATAGTCCGCCCACCGCGGCGTGAATCGCGACAACTGAAGACGTGAGCACCGGGGCACAAGCATGCCCCGGTGCATACGCTGGCATTTCGCGTTCTGGAGAGCTCAGGGCAGCGACCAGAACTGAGTAGTCACCAGGTAGAAGACGACCACCCAGAACAAGGTCACCGCAGCGACGATCGCCACCCCTTGCGCGTTGGTTTTTGCCACAGGAATCCCCGGAGGTGGACGCAGCCAACGGTGCAGGAGCCGATTCACGTAGTACGGCATCGTGAAGAAACTCATGATGAAGCTCGACAACAGGTTGCCGATCAACAATCCGAGCCAGAGTGGCAGCTTCAGCGGTGACAGCGCCAAAGTTAGCAAGACGACAGTCGGGTAGAGACCGACCCAGACCGCGATCGAGGTTTTTGTCTCCGAAGGTGGAGGGGCCTCGTTTCCGTTCTCGTCGAAGGCAAACCAACTGCCGAACGAATTGTCCACGGTTCGCAGTTCGAAGTCGTGGAACTTGCGACCCTCGGCGAGAAGCTGTTGTCGCTCAGGGGAAGTCAGCCACGTGTCGAGATGGGCAGCATTGTCGAAGCGATACAGCAGGGTCCACTCATCCTGCACACCGTCGACTGGGCGAAACAGTTCGGTGCCGCGGAATCCGTCGAAAGCACTCTCCACCTCCCGAAGGCGATCCTGCCAGGCAAGGAACTCGTCGATACTGTCGTCACCTACTCGGTGCGTCACTACGACAGTCAGCAGTGGGTCCGGAGGCCTGATCCCGCCGCTCACTACCTGCTGCGTGGCCGGGCCGTCGAAGAACTGACGACCGCTGTCGAGGTAGTCCTGCCTCGTCGCGCTGTTGATCCACGCTTGAACATGAGCGATGGAGTCGAATCGGTACACGATCACCCAATCAGGTTGGGTGGGCGTCGGAGCCGCGATTTCTGCCCCGAGGAAGCCTGCATAATCTGCGGCCGCCCGGTTGAGATCTTTCTGCCAGACCTCGAATTCTTTCTCCAGTCCGGCACGCACTCGCTGGCCGATGATGACCGTAGCGGCGCTGTCCGCCGACGTGTTCGCGGTCATCGGTTCAGGTCTGAGTAGATGCGTTCCGGGGTGAGCGGTAGTGACCGGAATCGTGACCCGGTGGCATCCTGCAGTGCGTTCGCCAAAGCAGGGGCAACCGGATTGATGCAGCACTCCGCCATGCCCTTGGAGCGGAGTGGGCCGACGGAGTCTGATGACTCGACGAGGATCACGTCGGTGCGTGGGACATCCGCATAGGTCGGGATCCGGTAGTTACGTAGATTCGGGTTCATCATCGCGCCGTTTGCGTCTACGTGGAAGTTCTCGGTGAGTGCGAAGCCGATGCCCTGGGCGACGCCACCTTCGATCTGTCCCCGCACCTGCGCCGGATTGATGATCACCCCAGCGTCGGTGGCTTGGACACTGTAGAGGATGCGGATCTCGCCGGTGATGCGATGGACGGCGATCCGGAAGCCATGAGTGTTGGACACCACGCTGCGCGGCGACCCGTACGCTTTCCGTGCTTCGGTGAATCGGATCCCGCGCGGGCGTGCAGCCTCGAGTAACTCTTGCAGTGTTAATCGAGTACTACCGCAGATGATCTTGTCGTCGTCCATCGAGCACAGGTCAATCGAGACGCCGGTGTGATGTGCGGCGAAGGCCAGTAGTCGATCGCGGAGCGCATTCGACGCGCGAAGTACCGCGTTCCCAGCGACAAACAGGCCGGCGCTGGCGAAAGCGCCTGTGTCGAAACCGGTTCGGTCGGTGTCCGACTGAATGATTCGTACACGTGACGGTGTTGTGCCCAGCTGATTCGCGGCGATCTGCACGTGGGCCGTAGAAGTTCCCTCACCGAATTCGACTGTGCCGATGGCAAGTTCGTATACACAGTCTTCGCCGAGGGTGAGCCAAGCCTCGGAAATGTGCTCGGTGGGTGGCGCGGTCTCATGTAGTGAACTGGCAGTACCGGTGCCGATCAGCCAATCGTCTCCGAGCGAGGGAACCGGTTGGCGCTTCAACGCGGCGTCGATCAGATCGATGCATTGCCCCAGTCCGTCTTCGGTGAAGATCACGTCGTCCGGGCCGTCTTCGAGCGCGACGAGCGAATCGCCCGGTCGGACGATATTGCGTCGACGCAGTTCGAGCGGATCCATGTTCAGCGCGATGGCCAATTCGGTCATGGCCGATTCCACGGCAAAGGCCGGTTGAGTCATCCCGTACCCACGCAAAGCGCCGCTCGGGACGTTATTGGTGTACACGGAATACGCATCGAACTTCTTGTTCGCACAGCGATAGAGCGAGACTGCCGCGCCGCCGGCAAAGAGTGTCTCTCCGCCGTGGTTTCCGTATGCACCGGTGTTCGAGACGTTGCGATAGTGGAACGCGGTGAGTGTCCCGTCCGACTTTGCTCCGAGCTTGATTGTGAGTTTCATCGGATGACGCGGTGACGCGGTGGTGAACTCTTCTTCTCGGGTGAATTCGAGGCAGACGGGACGACCGGTGTCCAGGGTGGCGAGCGCCACCAGATCTTCGCTGATCACTTCCTGTTTTCCTCCGAACCCGCCGCCCACGCGTTTGCAGAACACGCGCAGCTGATCCGGGCGGAGGTCGAAGAGATGGGCGAGTTTGACCTTGGCGATGGAGGGGGACTGCGAACTCGTGCGAACGTGAAGGCGTCCGTCTTCCATCCATGAAATCGAACCGTGCGTCTCGAGATGTGCGTGCTGCACTCGCGGGGAGAAGTAGGTGCCTTCGTGGATGACGTCGGCCTCGGCGAACCCGGCCTCGACGTCGCCCACGTGACCGTGAAGTTCGAGCAGGATGTTGTGCTCGGGATCTCGAACAAAGGGATCGTCGGATCCGTGCAGGGCTGGAGCGCCGTCGGCCATGGCCTCTTCCGGATCGAACACGGAAGGCAGGATCTCGTAAACGACCTTCACCTTCCGACGGCCTTCTTCCGCAGCGACGACGGAGTCGGCGAGGACGGCCACCACACGCTGACCCACGAACCGCACGACGTTGTCGAGGATGTACGTGTCGTCCGGATCAACAAGGTGGTCGGTATGAATTGCCGTTGTAAAGAGCTTGCGCGGCACGTCTTTCCAGGTGTAAACGCGATGGACACCGGGGACGGCGAGCGCCTCGGTGGTGTCGATGGAGGTGATGCGTGCATGCGCGTGGGGCGAGTGCAGCACTTTCAGGTGCAGCATGCCGTCGATCGCGGTGTCCATAGTGTATTCGGCTCGGCCGGTCACGACGTCGGTCGCCGCCGGCGCCCCGACGCTGGTCCCGACCGCCCGTCCGGGGAGGGCAACTTCGACAGCGCCGACACCGTTGACTGCGTCTTCGATGGATCGGTAACCGGTGCAGCGGCACAGGTTTCCCTTGAGCGCTCGCGGCAAGTCTTCTTTCTGCGCGTCGGTGAGCGCCGCGGAGGTCATGATCATTCCGGCGGTGCAGAACCCACACTGAAAGCCGGGTGCATCCCGGAACTGTTGCTGAATCGGATGGAGATCTTCGGGCGTACCGAGTCCCTCGATCGTGGTCACCGCGCGACCGTCGGCGCGAAAGGCGGGCGTGATGCAGCTGTGTATCGGCGCTCCGTCGAGCCACACTGTGCACGCCCCGCAGTCCCCGCCGTCGCAACCCTTCTTCACCCCGTGGTGTCCGAGGTGTCGAAGAAACGTCCGGAGACACTGTCCTGGGAACGGTTCCTCGTCGAACTTCCGGTCGTTCACCGTGTAGCTCATGACTGGCTCCCCGTGAGTTCGATTCGGAGCTCGTCGGCGTAGTGACGGGCGAGGTGCAGGCGGTGGTCGGGGGTTCCGTTGGGATCGTCGAACCAACTGTCGGCCGAAATGGAGTCGACCGCTCGTCGCAGAGAGTGCTCGTCCGGCATCGCGTCGAACGTCAGCCGGATCGGATGCGTAGTGCCGGCGGTGATGGTGAGGTGAAAGTCGTCGACTCCCGGAGTCTGCGTCGCGATCATGAAGATCGTCGAACGGCCGAGGTGCGTGAGACTGAAGCGGCGGTGGGCGTGGCGTTTGGTGAGCGCGTGCACCGGGAACTCGATGCTCCGAAGAACTTCGCCCGGCTCCAGGACATTCTGGTGGTCACCGGTCACGAAGTCGCACGCGTCGACGGTCCTCACTGTTCCGGCGGTGGCCCACAGCGTGAAAGTAGCCTCGAGTGCAACTGCCAGGGTGATCATCGGTCCGGCGGGAAGCGACATACAGATGTTCCCGCCTACGGTGGCCGAATTCCACACCTTGAAAGACGAGAGGAAGTACTCGCAGCTGACGCGAATAAGTGGACTCGCACCCCAATTGTCCGGCGGGACAAACGCATACAGTTCGGCAACGGTGCACGTAGCTCCGACACTGAAATGAGTCGCGCCGACCTCCAGTGGTGTCCACCCGAGCGCGGTGAGGTCGACGAGTCGACGTGTGTCGGGTTGTTCCGCTGAGAACAGCCACGTTCCTCCCGCGAGCCAGGCGTCGCCGGGACGCCACACGTCCCCTGGGCGATCCGGTGGTCGGCGTATCACGTCGGTAATGGTGGTGATGTCCATGCGCCTGCTCCCCTCGGGGGATGTGTCGTCTCGGAGTGGGACATTACCGAGGTGACGGGACACATTCACACTTTTAGTGCATATCGGGCACGTGAGACATGGGCGATACGTACGTGACATCGCCTGGTGGTCCGTGCATGTGCTTGCCGATTCTGGGTACGACTGCTTGAGAGGCGCGATCAGCCTCTTGCTTTCGCGCTGTTGATTCGGACGCGGCTACGCACTCGGCGGCCGCGGAGATCATGCGGGGCGGGGCGCTGTGAAACCCTTCGAGGTAAGACGGACCGACCCTTTTGATGAGACCCTCTTTCCGCTCTCGGCCGCCCAACGGGCAACCTGGTTCGCTCAGCAATTCGATCCCGAAGTCCCGATTCTGATAGCGCACTACGTGGAGTTGCGCGGCGAACTCGACGTCGAATTACTGGATCGCGAAACGCGGGCAGGTGCTTACGAGTTTCAATCTCCCATGCTCAAAGTCATCGAGGTTGATGGTCAGCCGATGCAGTACGTGGACGAGAAGGCCGAAATCTCGGTCGGTTTGGTCGACTTCCGCTGGACCGAGGATCCCTTCGAGGCTGCGCTCGAGTGGATGCGTCGAGATTGCCGGACGCCGCTCGACCTGGCAGTCGACGGAATCGTCGCGACCGCTGTGCTGCGCGTGGGTGACGCGCACTATCTGTGGTACTGCCGTATCCATCATGTCGCGCTCGACGGTTTCGGTGCCATGACCATGATGAACCGCATTGCGCATCGGTACTCGGCCTCGGCGGCGAGAAAAGATCTGCAGCCGAGTCGTGCCGCGACACTGCGCACGCTGTACGACATCGACGAGCGGTACAGACAGTCGGATCGATTCGCTGCCGATCGTGAGTACTGGGCAGGGCGCAATACAGTCGGTGCCGGATCCAGCTTGGCGGAGGCTTCTGGGCCCGCACACATCGAGAGCCGACTCGAAAGCACACTGATGTCGGACCGGAGCTGTGCCCTTCTCCACGAATCCGAGAACCACGCTGCAACGGTCGTCGCTGCGCTCGCGTTGTACCTCTCGCGAATGACGGCGAAAGAGACTGTCCAGATTCATGTTCCGATGTCCGGACGGACTACGGCGGTGTTGCGGGACTCGGGCGGCATGATGGTGAACGTCGCGCCGCTGCTCATTTTCGCCGCCGTCGACACCGTCGGTGAACTCTTCGCCCAGGTCCAGCATGAGCTCATGGGTGCATTGCGGCACCAGCGCTGCAGCCTCGACGACATCCGTCGGGACGCAGGCGTGACGAGCGGTCTGGAAGGCGAAGACTCATATGCCGGGCCCATGGTCAACGTCATGCTGTTTCGCCAGGAGGTGCAGTTGGGCGAGGTGGTTGGGGAGTATCACATCGTCACCTCCGGGCCGGTGGAAGACCTTCTGGTCAACGTGTATCCGAGCGGCGACAGGCTGCGTGTCGACTTCCGGGCAAACCCGATCCGATACGAGGAGGCGGGTTTACGCGAGCACCACCGGAATTTTGTCGGCTTGCTGGAAGAGTTGATCGCGTCTGATTCCGGTGCCGAACTCGCAGACATTCACGGCCCGACGGCACGGGAGGGCGAGCGACGACAACGCGAAGTGCGGCACCTCGAGTATTGGAGACATGAGCTCACCGGGGCGCCCGAACTGTTGCAACTTCCCTTCGATCGACCCAGGCCTGCAACGCAATCGCTGGACAGTGCACAGGTTGAGGTCGTGATCGCCGCCGACACCCACGCGCGGATTACAGAAATGGCAAGTGATCTCGGGACGGACACACGCGCGGTCCTACATACGGGCTTCGCGCTTGTGGTGAGCCGATTGTCCGGGGCTTCGGACGTGGTAATCGGTACGCCGACGGGATCCGACGCGAACATCGTTGCCATCCGGAGTCGCATCGATCTGGAGACGCCGTTCACGGCGCTCTTGGGCAGTGTCGTCGAGGTCCGAAGTAATGCGCTGCCGCACAGTGGGATACGGCTCGAGCAGGTGGCGCAGTCGCTCGAGGTGGAGGATGTACCTGCGTATGCGCCGGTGATACAGGTGACGTTCGAGTCCGTCGCCAGCGCTGACGAGCACCCTCCCGACCTCGGCCGCTTCGATCTCGGAGTGTCTGCAGTCGAACTGTTCGACGAGGTGGGTACGCCGTCCGGAATCACGGTGACGCTCGGGTTTGCCACCGACCTGTTCGACGCCGAGACGGTACGTGGTCTCGGTTTGCGGTTCGCGCGCGTCCTCGAATCCGTCACCACAGATCCGGCAACGATGGTCGGCGACATCGACATCTTGTCCGACGACGAGCGATCCGCGATGCAGCCTGTCCGCAGTGACCCTCGCGCTTCGCACCGCACCCTGGCCGAACTGTTCGACGGTGCGGCGCGCACACACCCCGACGGCGTGGCCCTGTCGTATCTCGATGGCGAGTTGACGTATCGAGAACTCGACGAGCGTTCGTCGAAGTTGGCCCGAGTCTTGATCGACCGCGGCATCGGTCCGGAAAACAGTGTGGCGCTGGGTTTGACGCGTTCGATCGAATCGGTTGTCGCGATGTTGGCGGTGACCAAAGCCGGCGCGGCATTCGTGCCGGTGGATCCGACCTATCCGGGTGAACGTGTTCGCTTCATGCTGAACGATTCCGGCGCCGTACTGGGGCTCACGGTCGTTTCCGAACTTCATCGTTTGCCGGATTCGATTTCCTGGCTAGCAATCGACGACGCTGATTTCCGTGGCCGACTTGCACGGCTGTCCGTGCGCTCCATCTCCGATGTCGATCGGGTGCACCCGATCCGGCCCGACAATCCCGCATACGTGATCTACACTTCGGGTTCCACCGGACTCCCCAAGGGGGTGACGGTTTCGCATCGTGGACTGGAAGCGCTTGCTGCCGAACAGCGTTCGCGGTTCGGTGCGACCCAGGATGCGCGAACATTGCACTTCTCGACCCCGAGTTTCGACGCCTCGATTTTCGAATACCTGCTGGCTTTCGGGGCCGGAGCGACCATGGTGATTGCACCGAGCACGATCTACGGCGGTGACGAGCTGTCTCGCTTCCTCGAATCCCAGCGTGTCACGCATGGTTTTGTCACTACTGCGGCGCTCGGAACAGTTTCGCCCGAGGGCCTTTCGGACTTCGGCGACGTGGTGGTCGGTGGTGAGGCCTGTCCGCCGGATCTTGTGCAGCGGTGGGCTCCCGGCCGACGGCTGTGCAATGCCTACGGGCCGACCGAGACCACCGTCATGTCGAACATCGGCGAGCCGATGGTGTCGTCGGAGAACATCACAGTGGGCGGTCCGCTCCGCGGTTTCGAGGAGATCGTGCTCGATCAGCGATTGCACCCCGTCCCCGACGGTGTTGTGGGCGAGCTGTACATCTCGGGAGACGCGCTCGCACGTGGATATCACCGGAAGTATGCGTTGACCGCAGGACGATTCGTGGCCGACCCGTTCGGTCTCCCGGGCCGGCGGATGTATCGAACGGGGGACTTGGTGCGGCGGCGCCGTGGCCGTGCACTCGAGTACGTCGGTCGCAGCGATTTCCAGGTGAAAGTTCGCGGATTCCGTATCGAGCTCGGGGAAATCGACAGCGTCGTGCAGTCGTGTCCGCAGGTCGAGAATGCAGTTACCGTGGCGCGTGCGGCTCCCTCCGGTACAACGATGATTACCACGTACGTCGTGCCTGCCGGCGGAAGTGCGCTCTCGACGGCCGATCTGACGCAGTACGCCGCGAGCCGTGTGCCGTCGTACATGGTTCCTGCGGCCTTTGTTCTTCTCGACGAGTTGCCGGTAACTCCATCGGGAAAGGTCGATCGCGCTGCCTTACCGGCACCTCGGTTCGATGCTCGGTCGGACAACTTTCGACCGCCCGAGGGCGCCGAAGAACTACTGCTGGCCGAGATTTTTGCCGACGTTCTAGGTGCTGAGGCGGTGGGTGCGGGTGACGACTTCTTCGAGCTGGGTGGGAACTCATTGATCGCCACAAAGCTGATCGCACGAGTCAATGCCGCTGAAGCAATCGATTTCGGGGTGCGGACTTTGTTCGAAGCACCGACGATCGAATCACTGGCTCTCCACGTGCGTGACGCGAAGTCCTCCGGCGTTGATCCCTCGCGTTCGAAGCGTCCAATCCTGCAGGCACATTCGTACAGGGACAAGATTCCGGTGTCTCTGGCGCAACAACGCCTGTGGTTTGTCAATCAGTTCGACACGTCGTCCCCGGCCTACAACATCCCGATGGTGGTCCGACTGTCAGGGGCGTTGGATGTGGCTGCGCTGAAACTCGCGATGGGAGATGTTGTCGATCGACATGAATCGCTTCGCACCGTCTACCCGGCGTCGGTCGACGGTCCACATCAGGTCGTGGTTCCTTCGGAACGTGTGACGTCGAAGATGGCGTGGGAAGTATCGGTTGACGAGGAAGCCTTGGACGGGCGCGTCGCCGATCTCGCTCGCGAGGGGTTCGACGTGAGCGCGAACGCGCCCGTGCGCGGCTCCCTTTTTCGAATCACTCGGGACGTTCATGTCCTCGCGTTGGTGGTTCACCATATTTCGGCGGATGGAGCATCACTCGAGCCGCTGGCCCGCGACCTGACCCGCGCCTACGCGGCGCGGGCTGCCGGTCGGGCACCGGACTGGCCGCCTTTGCCTGTGCAGTACGCCGACTACAGCCAATGGCAGATCGAACTGCTCGGCAGTGACGCCGATCCGGACACGCTCCAGGCGAAGCAGTTGGACCAATGGACGTCCACCCTGTCCGGTCTACCTGACGTGATCGACCTTCCGCTGGATCGACCGAGGCCGGCGGAACGATCCATGCGCGGTGAATCGGTCCGATTCTCGGTGCCCGCAGACGTGCACAGTGACCTCCTCGAACTCGCTCGGAATCACAACGTGACACCGTTCATGGTGATGCACGCAGTGCTGGCCGTTCTGTTGGCACGGCTGAGCGCCTCGCCGGACATAGCGATCGGCACTCCGGTGGGAGGGCGCGCCGAGCAAGTCCTCGACGATCTGGTCGGGATGTTCGTCAACACGGTCGTCCTGCGAACCGCCGTTGATACCGCCGCGACTTTCGAGGAAATCCTTTCACGAACTCGCGAAGTTGATCTGGCAGCGTTCGGGCAAACCGAGGTGCCGTTCGAGCGAGTCGTCGATGCAGTTGCTCCGGAGCGTTCACCATCTCATTCACCGCTCTTCCAGGTTCTGTTGGAATTTCAGAACACCGCAGATCCTCACCTCGAACTACCAGGACTCGGTGTCGATGTTGTTTCAGTCGGCATCGGTGTCGCCAAATTCGACTTGCAATTGTCGCTCTCCGAAAAGCGTGGCAAGGACGGAATCCCGGTGGGTTTCGACGCCGCCTTCACCTACGCCTCCGATATCTTCGAGCGCACCACAGTCACCGAATTCGGGGAGCGCTTCGTCCGCCTACTGCGGTCCGTCGTATCGGATCCAACTGCCCCAGTGGGTGATACGGAGATTCTGGGTGCGCCCGAGCGTGGGTTGGTGGTGGGTGGTTGGGATGGTGTGGGGGTTGCGGTGGGGGGTTTGACGTTGGTGGATGTGTTGGATGGGCGGTTTGCTGGTGTGGGTGGTGGGGGGTTGGTGTGTGGTGGGGTGGTGTTGTCGTGGGGTGAGTTTGATGTTCGGGTGAATCGTTTTGCGCGGTTGTTGATTTCGTTGGGGGTGGGTCCGGAGTCGCGGGTGTGTGTGGTGTTGTCGCGGTCGGTGGAGTTGTTGGTGGCGGTGTTTGCGGTGGTGCGGGCTGGTGGGGTGTTTGTTCCGGTGGATGTGGGTGCGCCGGTGGAGCGGGTGGGGTTTGTGGTGGGGGTGGTGGATCCGGTGGTGGTGTTGTCGCGGGGTGGTGATGGTGGGTGTTTGCCGGTGGGGGTGGGGTTTGTTGATGTGGGTTGTGTT
>NZ_CAIJDS010000072.1:0-27288 GCF_903819475.1 Rhodococcus sp. UFZ-B548 | reverse complement strand
CATAAGGATTACCTTCCCAAGAAAGAAGGTGCGCATCAAACCCGGGACGATTCACACCGACCCTGTGCGCGTGACCCCCGTGGCGGACCTAACCGAGGTGGCGGTGCTGATGGCCGACTATAACCTCGCGACGATCCCAGTCGTCGACGATGCCGACCACGTCGTCGGCGTGGTCACCGTCGACGATGTCCTCGAGGCCTCCATCCCCGACGACTGGCGACGGCGAGAACCTGCACCGAGGCCCATCGTCGAGCGCGCCACCGACCACCCTACGACCAACACCACCTCCACAGATCCAGGCGGTGATGACCGTGGCTGAACCCGAGATCACCGACGCCACCCCGGCACATACGCCTGTCGGTATGCCTGAACCGCGACCGTCCGCAGTCCTCGATTCCGCGCACCTCGGCGACATCGAGGGGGCGCTCGGAAGAATCAGTTTGTCCGACAAGGAATCTCGCCGCACTTTCAAGGCTCGGATGCTGACCATGTTGGCGATCGTCGGGCCTGGCCTCATCGTCATGGTCGGTGACAACGACGCCGGCGGTGTTGCCACCTACGCGCAGGCCGGCCAGAACTACGGGTACTCGCTGCTTTGGGTGTTGCTATTGTTGATTCCAGTGCTGATCGTCAACCAGGAGATGGTTGTCCGACTCGGGGCGGTGACCGGGGTGGGGCATGCCCGGCTGATAAACGAGCGCTTCGGCCGCGGGTGGGGCTGGTTCTCGGTCGGCGATCTGTTCGTATTGAACTTCCTGACCATCGTCGCCGAGTTCATCGGAGTTTCACTGGCCGCCAGCTACTTCGGCGTCTCACGGTACATCGTCGTGCCGACCGCTGCGGTCGCGTTGATCGCGATCATGGCCACCGGCAGCTTCCGCCGCTGGGAACGTGCGATGTTCGTCTTCATCGCCGTCACGGCGGTACAGATCCCGATGCTGCTGCTCTCACACCCAGACTGGGGTCGCGCTGCCCGAGACTTCGCGATTCCGGGCGTCCGAGGCGGGATCACCTCGGACGCGGTGTTGTTGATTATCGCAATCGTCGGCACCACTGTCGCGCCGTGGCAACTGTTCTTCCAACAGTCCAACATCATCGACAAACGGATCACCCCGCGGTTCATCAGCTACGAACGAGCCGACACCGTCCTCGGGGCGCTGGTCGTCGTCGCCGGCGCAGCGGCATTGATGATGACCGCCGACTACGCCGCCCGCTCAACTGGCAGTGTCGGAGAATTCGTGGACGCCGGCGACATCGCGCGCCTACTCAGCGCGAATGGTTCCGTCCTCGGCCCGATCTTCGCGATCGTGCTTCTCGACGCCTCGATCATCGGTGCCGCTGCGGTCACTCTGTCGACCAGCTACGCCTTCGGTGACGTGTTCGGGATCAGCCACTCGCTACACCGAGGGTTCAAGGAGGCCAAACCCTTCTACCTCTCATACGGTGCCATGGTCCTCCTTGCCGCGGGGATCGTGCTGATCCCCGGCGCACCGCTTGGACTGATCACTACCGCCGTGCAGGCTCTTGCCGGACTGCTCCTGCCCAGCGCGAGCGTGTTCCTGTTGCTGCTGTGCAACGACCGGCAAGTACTCGGACCCTGGATTAATCCGCGCTGGCTCAACCTCGTCGCCGGGCTGATCGTCGCGGTCCTGCTGATGCTCTCGGGAATCCTCATGGCCACCACCGTTTTTCCCGACCTCAACGTGGTGACCGCCTCAATATACCTAGGGATAGCGTTGGTCGTCGCTGGCATCGTCGCAACAGTTGGCGTGCGGTGGCTCGACCGGCGCCGCGGCGTAGTCACCGCTCTGCCCCCTGACGTCGGGCGAGAGGCAAAGATGCAGTGGCGGATGCCGCCGCTGACGCTGCTCGAACCGGTCGTGTGGTCCTCCGGAACGAAACTGGGCATGCTGGCCTTGCGGGGCTACCTCGTCATCGGCGCGATACTTCTCGTGGTCAAGGCTATTCAACTCGGCAGCCGATAGGATGCCGAGCCGCAGCCAAATGAGAGTGCGAGTACCAGCAGCTCGGGAGTCACCACCACGCGGGATGCCGGTCTCGATGCCGTGCTCGAGAACCTCACGGTCGCTGCGCCGCAGACCCAGGCAGAACCGGTAGGTGACGAAGAACGCGATCGGGGGGCAGCAGCACCATGCCGATTCGGCCGATCCACATCATCGCGTTCAGCGAGATGTTGAACTTGTACGCAATGATGTCGTTGACGCAGGGGATCGTCAGACCAGGTAGAACGCGATGACCATCGCGCCGATCGCGGTGCGGACCGGAACGTCCCGCGGACGCTGCAGCAGGTTTGCCTGCGTGCGGTGGTAGTCGGAGATTCAGCACCGATCGCAGGGCTCGCGGGTTCGGATGCTGCGCTTCCTCGTCGTGGTCGTGGTACTGATGGCCGACTATAAACTCGCGACAATCCCAGTCGTCGGCGTGGTCACCGTCGACGATGTCCTGCCGCCGGGCAGAACAACTTGACTCCGTAGCCGGGTACAGGGTTCACAATGGCAACATGCGTAGCAGTGAACTGGCCACCCTCACGGGTGAATGTGCAGACGTTGCGGTACTACGAACGGCGCGGACTCCTGCAGCAGCCTCCACGATCCGCCTCGGGATACCGCTCATATCCGGGATGAGGCGGTCGAGATTATCCGGTTCGTCAAACGCACCCAGGAACACGGCTTCAGCCTCGAGGAGATCAACGAACTTCTCCACCTCTACGGTGGCGGACCGGACGATTGCGACGCAGCGCGGAGACTCGCCCAGAAGAAGATCGCCGAGCTCGACGAAAAGATCCGAGATCTGCAATGCATGCGGGCCTCATTGACCGAATTCGCTTCCACCTGTGCACTACCGCGAGCTGACCGGCACTGCCCCATGCTCCAGACATTGCACACCGACGAAGGAACACCATGATTCAACTCGAAATTTTGCAAGTCCTGGACTGCCCCAACGTGCCGCTCCTCGAACAACGAATCGAGCAAGCTCTCGCGGGTGTATCGATCGAATGGGAACTGCGCCACCTGGTCATCGAGGATTCCCAATCAGCAGCACTCGCGGGTATGGCCGGGTCTCCGACGTTGCTCGTCGACGGCCACGATCCCTTAGCCGAGTCAAATCAGATCCCGAGCGTGTCCTGCAGGCTCTATCGCGATGCCGCGGGCGCTGTCGACGGCGCTCCTACTGTGTCGGCGCTGAGGAGAGCATTCGGAATGGATTGACCAACGTGGACAGTCGTTGACTGCTGCTCCGAATTCGGCTTCGGCAGCAGCGATCGCCGCGACCTAGCCCCTTCCCGGGTGACACCGGGGGATGAAGGAGGCTTCATCTATGCCGGCGTGGCCGCGGGAAACTTCTTCACGCGGTGCGCGACGCGCGACGCCTCTCATCTACGACCATCACCTCGTCGTTGATCCGGCGTCGCAACGATCGGAATGCGATCGCAGAGATGGCGAATCCGAGCAGCAAGGCCCCGAACAGTGACAAAGCGCCGGGGATTTCGAGGTCGAATACGGCGTTGATTCCCATGACGATCACTGCGAGCCCAGCGATCAGGGCGAGTCGAGCTGCGGTGTAGTACACCATCAATCGCACAAGCTTCGACCGTGCGATTCGTGTCATTCGCGTCGGCGGCCCTTGATGTGAATCCAGTGCTGGAATTTCGGGGCGGGCCGACGAGCTGGGACGACCCTCCGGGGCGGATTGACGTTTCACAGTGCTCGATTCAATAGTTGGACTCGGGCCCCTGCCGCTGCTGAGCGAGGGCCGGTGGAAGAACCAATATAGCTACTATGCACAATAGTAGTTCAGTGTTGTTCCCCGATTCGCCGCACCATACTTGGAGGAAGTGTATGCAGGCACGGTCGCGATGGCTCATGTTCTTCTTGGCCGTGATCGCCCTCCTTGTCGTGGCAATCTGGCCTCGATCCGAACCAACCGAATCCCACTCCCCAACCCGACCGCAAATGCCCCCGGCCGCATCCCAAGACGACGGCGAAGCTCTCGACCCGAGCTTCACATCTGCGACCGCAGCAGCGAAGGTTTCCTGCCCTGCGGCCCCGGCGGCACCGCCCGTGAACGGAAAACTCCGGGGAATCAAAGCGACGTGTCTTGGCGAGAGCACTGAAGTCGACCTCGGCGCAGCGCTGTCCGGGGAACCCACCTTGATCAATCTCTGGGCTTCGTGGTGTGGGCCGTGTCGATCGGAGATCCCGGTTCTGAACGATTACGCAGGCAGCCCCGGCGCCATCCGTGTGGTCGGCGTCAATGTCCAGGACGACATGTCAGCAGCACTAGCACTTCTCACGGACGCCGGCGTGCGCTATCCCTCGTTCGCCGCCATCGACGACGTCGGAATTGCACTGTCGGCGCCGCCAGTTCTGCCGCTGAGCTTCCTCGTCCAACGTGACGGGTCCGTCGACCAGGTCACAGCCCCCATGGTTTTCGAAAACACGGACCAAATACGCTCCGCCGTAAGTGAGTTGATGAAATGACAGTCCCCACACCCACGCGACAACGGATGCACCGCACCCCCCGAGCGCATGCCCATCCCCTCTCACTCATTGCTATCCTCACCGCGGTGGTCGTCGCCGCAAGTGGGTGCGCGAGCGGTACCGACGCGGTCGCTTCGGGTGCGAACTTCGATTTCGTCTCGCCTGGGGGGCAAACCGATATCTTGTACGACCCACCCGAGTCGCGAAATAGAATCGGCGCATTGGCCGGGCCTGACCTTATGACCGACGGTAACGATATCTCACTGACTGACTACGCAGATCAGATCGTCGTGATCAATCTGTGGGGACAATGGTGCGCCCCATGCCGCTCCGAGGCCGACGATCTCGAACGCGCCTACGAAGCAACCAAAGACCTCGGCGTTCAGTTTCTCGGGATCAATGTTCGAGATCCTCAACGTGACAAAGCTCAGGACTTCGTCGTCGACAACAACGTGAGCTACCCCTCGATCTACGACCCGTCGATGAGGACCTTGATAGCGCTCGGCGGAAACTATCCGACGAGCGTGATTCCCTCCACGTTGGTGTTGGATCGTCAGCATCGCGTCGCCGCAGTGTTCCTTCGTGCACTTCTCACTGAGGATCTACAGCCTGTCATCGAGCGTGTGGCGGCCGAACGGTGAACGACTTTGCCCAAGGCATCGGGTCCAGCTTCCAGACCGCCGCCTCGAGCGGTCCGTTGCTGCTCGCCGTAGCGGCGTGCGTTTTGGCCGGTCTGGTCTCTTTCGCCTCACCGTGCGTGGTGCCACTGGTTCCCGGATACCTGTCGTATCTAGCCGGCATTTCCGGAGCTGATTCTCCGGCGGTGACCCCTGAAGACGCGACCACGAGACCCGCAGCAGGCAGATGGCGGGTGACAGGCGCGGCAACGATGTTCGTCGCGGGATTCACGGTGGTGTTCGTTTTCGCCACCGCATCGGTATTCGGCGTGATCAGCACCCTGCGCATCAACGAAGCGCTGCTCCAACGTGTGGGCGGGGTGATCACCATCGTGATGGGGTTGACATTCATCGGCCTTATTCCTGCCCTGCAGAAAGACGCACGATTCGCGCCGCGACGAATCTCCTCCCTTGCCGGCGCACCTTTGTTGGGGGGCGTGTTCGCGTTGGGCTGGACACCATGTCTCGGCCCCACTCTCGCAGGGGTTCTTTCGGTGGCGGCCGGAACTCAAGGCACGACGGCAGCGCGCGGGGTGCTGCTGATCGTCGCCTACTGTCTAGGACTTGGATTACCGTTTATCGTGCTGGCGTTCGGGTCGGTGAAAGCGCTCCGAGGCGTCGGATGGCTCAAACGCCATTCACGAACGATTCAGATCGTCGGCGGAATAATGCTCGTCGCTGTCGGTCTGGCACTGGTCACCGGTGTGTGGGGCGTGTTCATCGGCTGGTTGCGCAACGAGTTTGTCAGTTCGGTCGTGTTGCCGATATGACAGAGAGTGTCCCCACGGGAGCTCGCATCCGTCGCCTCCCGAGACTGATTATCCGAGAAAGCATTCGAATGCTGCGCCAGTACTGGCGCAGATTGACGTCGATGAGTACCGCGCTCGTGCTCCTGTTCCTCTTGGCGCTGGCAGCACTCCCCGGAGCAATGCTGCCTCAGCGAAATCTCAACGTGCAGAAAGTGTCCCAGTACATTGCGGCCCAACCAACCCTTGGCCCACTGTTCGACAAGCTGGAGTTGTTCGACGTCTTTTCCAGTTTCTGGTTCACCGCAATCTACGTTCTCCTGTTTCTCTCTCTCATCGGCTGCCTGTTTCCACGCTTGCGGGCGCATCTCGGCGCACTCAGGAGCCAGCCTGTGCGGGCACCTCGGAATCTGTCCCGGTTGCCGCACCATTTCCGCGGCGAGGTAGATATCTCTCACGACGAGGCCTTGACGAGAGTGCGCCGGTCTCTCAAGGGTTGGCGCATCGCAGTCAATCCCGAAAATGATTCCGGAGTATCGGTTTCGGCGGAGAAGGGATATCTGCGCGAGGCCGGGAATCTGGTTTTCCACTTCTCGTTGATCGGGTTGCTCGTCACCGTCGCCATCGGCAAGCTGGTGGGGTACGAGGGTTCGGTCATCGTCATTGCCGACGGTGGTCCTGGATTCTGCAACACCTCACCCGCTGTGTACGACTCATTTCGCGCTGGAAGTGCAACTGACGGAACTGGTCTCGCACCGTTCTGCATCAAGGTCAACGATTTTTCCGCGGACTATCTCGATACTGGTCAGGCCGAAATGTTCACCTCCAACATCTCATACCAGAGCGGGCAGGACATCGCGACCAATACGTGGAAGGACTACCGTCTTCGAGTCAACGAACCGTTGCGTACCGATGGCGCCCGCGTCTATCTGACCGGCCACGGGTACGCGCCGCAGTTCACCGTCACTTTCCCCGATGGCCAGTCCCGTACCGAGACAATGCAGTTTCAACCGGACGACGCGGTGACGTTTCTCAGCAGTGGGGCGTTGCGTTTCGATCCACCCGGCGGTTCGTTCCCCGATCCGAACGAGCGCCGGAAGAATCAGATTGCCATCGAGGGACTCTTCGCGCCGACCGCGGCCTTCAGTGGGACGCTCCTGACTTCGTCGTTTCCCGACGCACGTGATCCTGCGGTCGCGATCGACATCTACAAGGGCGATACGGGTCTGGATACCGGCATTCCGCAATCGATCTTCTCGTTGAATACGGAGATGATCAACCAAGGAAGGCTGGTCAAACAAGATCGTGTGAACCTTCGACCGGGAGAGACGCGGACTCTCTCTGACGGAACACAGGTTCGGTTCGACGGGGCCAAGGAATTCGCCAATCTACAGGTGTCGTACGACCCTGCGCAACAGTGGGTTCTCGTCTTTGCGATCACGATGATGCTCGGACTTCTGACCTCGCTCGTGATCAGGAGGCGGCGCGTGTGGATCCGTTTACGCCCGGGGGCAGCACCGGAGCAGGTCGATCTCGAACTCGGAGGCCTCGCGAGGACCGATCATGCAGGGTGGGGCGGCGAATTCGACGATCTTTGTGAGAAATTGTGGACGGACCAGCACAGTTCTCCTTCTACGGGAGCGGGCCTGTGAGGGTCCCTTCGTCCGAACGTGCACTCACTGCCGACGGTGAACTCGATGCATGCCTGAAGAGTGGTCGCCCCAAACGGCTTTACGGTGGGAACGCTTTGCGTCTCGCGCTTTCGGTGGGCGCTGGGTGGCTGCTATTTCTCAGTTTTCCGCCGCGCACGCTGTGGTTTCTGGCCCCTGTCGCCATCGCCCTGCTGACCGCCGTTCTCCAGGGTCGCAGTCTCCGTGCGGGTTTCGGATTCGGCTATGCCGCGGGACTGGGATTCTTCGTTCCCTTGCTGCCGTGGGTCGGAGCGTATGTCGGTGCAACGCCTTGGTTGGCGTTGGCGGCGATTGAAGCGCTCGCGTTCGGCGTGTTCGGCGTACTGGCAGTGGCCGTCGGTCGCGCTCCCCTTTCCCCGGTGTGGATTGCGGGTGCATGGGTCACCGCCGAAGCACTTCGTAGCCGAATTCCGTTCGGCGGTTTCCCGTGGGGGCGTTTGGCCTTCGGGCAGGCGGACAGTCCGCTGCTGCCGTTGGCTTCGATCGCAGGGGCGCCAGGTCTTTCCTTCGTGACTGCACTGACCGGAACTCTCATCGCCTGGTCACTGGCCGGACCCTCCCGTGTTCGATGGCAAGCATTGGCGAAGGGTGGCGTTGCCGTCGTCCTCATCTTTGTGAGTGCATTGGTGACAAGTTCTCCCGGTGCCGCCCCTGACGAGGTCGTCACTGCTGCCGTCGTTCAGGGCAACGTGCCGCGACTCGGCCTCGATTTCAACGCCCAACGCCGAGCGGTGCTCGATAATCATGTTGCCCGCACCGAGCAGCTCGCTGCCGATGTCGCGGCGGGTCGCGCAGCCCGGCCACGGCTTGTTATCTGGCCCGAAAATGCTTCGGATATAGATCCTTTGGTGAATCGGGATGCGGCAGAGCGACTGGACCGAGCAGCCCGTTCGATCAGGGCACCAATCCTGGTCGGTACGGTTCTCGTAGGTGAAGCGAGCACATCGATCAACAGTGTCATGGTGTGGGATCCCACGGATGGCCCTGGCCAGCAACACATCAAACGACAACTCGTGCCGTTCGGGGAGTACCTGCCGCTCCGACCGATCATTCGTGCAGTGTCGTCGTACGCCGATTCTGCGGGCAATTTCGTTGCCGGGAATGGGAACGGTGTCGTCGACCTCAACGGAGTTCAGGTAGCTGTTGCCACGTGTTACGAGGTGGCCTTCGACGATCTGGTGACCGAGTCGGTCCAGGCGGGAGCCACCGTCATCGCGGTTCCCACCAACAATGCGACCTTCGGCCGGACGGAGATGACCTTTCAGCAATTGGCCATGTCGCGGGTGCGGGCAGTCGAGCACGGTCGCACTGTGTTGATCGCCGCGACCAGCGGTGTCAGTGCGATCATCACGCCGACGGGAGAGGTACGCCAACAGAGCGAGATCTTCACAGCACAGGCATTGACCGACGAGATCGCCCTGCGTTCCGATCTCACACCGGCAACACGTCTGGGCGCGGTTCCCGAGATCGCCCTGGCGGTGATCGTCCTTTCTCTCGCTGCCGCATCTCTCTTCGGGGGCGCGTACCGCTTCTGTCTCGGCAGAAGAACGAAACCATGAATTACTATGATTGATAGTAATTCAGTGTCGGTGCCAGCGCGCAAGGGAACGAGTCCACCAATGTCGAAGAACCGCAAGAAGAACACACCCCGCCCCCGCGGCGGTGGGGTGCCCGGTGGCCGAAGTTTTCCGTGGTCGATATCGATCGCAGTCCTGATTATCGCCGGCCTGGTCTCGGTCATCGCCTACAACATGGTGCCCAAGGCCATCGAGAGGACCGAAGCACAAAAATACGCTCCGAGCGCGGACAACCCGGACCCCTCGCTGTCCATCGAAGGGGTAACCGAAATCGAATACGCGGCCGGCAATCATATTCAAGCGCCTCAGCGCGTTGCATACGATCAAACTCCCCCCTTGGGAGGAGCGCACGATCAGTACTGGGCGACATGCACAGGCATCGTCTACCCGGAGCCGATACGCACTGAGAATGCGGTGCATTCACTCGAGCACGGTGCGGTCTGGATTGCCTACAACCCCGACTCGTTGAATCCGTCCGACGTCGACGCCCTTACCTCCCAAGTCAACGGTAAGCCGTATTCCCTGATGTCACCGTTCCCTGGCATCGATTCCCCCGTTTCGATTCAGTCGTGGGGGCACCAACTCAAAGTCGACAGCGTCGACGACCCCCGTATCGCAAAATTCATCACCGCCCTCAAACAGAACCCGAACACCCATCCAGAGGCCGGTGCCAGCTGTGCAACGGTCCCGGGAGGATTCGACCCGAACGCTCCTTTCCCCTTCGACGCATCTCCGCCAGGCCCTGACGCGATTCCCGCAGCGTCGGAGCAGTCAGCCACTGGTCTTCCCGCAGCAACGACCCCACCTGCGCCGGCGATCACGAGGAGTCGCGAAAATGGTTGAACACGAGGCGGTATCGATTCAATCCGAGTCGGTATCCGATTCATCGGGCAAACGCCATGCCACGCCGGCCGCAGTGTTGGTGGTCGGTATTGTCATCGCTCTGTTGATCGGAATCATCATCGGCCTGTGGGCAAAGGGGCGGATCGAGAACACCTCGCAGGGGGTCCCAGCCGTCGGCGCAGTGGAGGTCGGCTTCGCGCAGGACATGTCGGTTCACCACGGGCAAGCGGTCGAGATGTCGTCCCTCGCATTGGTGAACACTGCCGACCCCGCTATCCGTACGCTCGCGTACGACGTCGTCACTACTCAGCAAAGTCAGATAGGAATGATGCAGGGGTGGCTGTCCCTCTGGGATCGACCCGCCCGGAGCACGGGCGAGTATATGGAGTGGATGCCCTCAACTTCCTCGGCGATGAATCACTCGATGCCCGGCATGAGCACCGGACAAAGTGATTCCGGCGTAACTGAATCAGTCGCGATGCCGGGAATGGCTTCTCCCGCCGAACTCGCGGAACTACGCACCCTGACCGGACCGGCATTTGAGATTCGCTATTTGCAATTACTGTTGCGCCACCATCAAGGGGGAATTCCGATGGCCCAATACGCCGCTGACAATGCCGATCTCCCCGTCGTGACAAATCTTGCTCGACAGATCGCCGCTACACAGCAGGCCGAATCGACCGCATTGCGAGAACTGCTCGCAGTGAGAGGTGCCCAACCGATCCCGATGAACTGACCACTCATCTCACACACCGTCGCATCCGCCGAACCCGATCATCGAGATGCCGAGAGCAGTCATCGACGGGGAAGGGTTTTGAGGAATTCGTTGTAGGCCTCGAGGTCGACGTCACCGTCCCTGGCGGCCTTTTTGTCGACGGCGGCGTTGGTGCGGGTCTCGTCGCGATTCCACCTCATCGCGAAAACCACCATGATGATCAACGCGACGGGTTCTCCGTACGACCATGCCAAAGCCCCCGCCATTTGTTGATCGGCCATCAGATCGACGTTCCAGGACGCCGGCGGATTGGTGAAGGTACTCAGGAGTGGCGAGGTTGCCATCATCAGGATCACGCCGATGAAAACATGGAGAGGCATTTCGACGAAGAGGTCGAAACATCGACCCAGGTTGCTTTGCTTGACGGGCAACGGCCCAGATGAGAGCACCGGAACGATGAACAACACTCCAGTGGCCAGGAAGAAGAGCTCCAGGCCTGTGTGACCGACCCAGGACGACGCCACCAGGTCGAATACCGGCGAGAGGTAGATGCCGTAGTAGCTGAACAGGAACAGTGGAATCGTGACGCCGGGGTGTAGCAGAATCTTCGCCGTCCGGCTTCTGAGTGCCGTCAATGCCAGCTTGAGGATCGGAATTCCCCACCCTGTGTGAGGGGTGGAGCGCAGCAGGAGAAGACCTGGGCTGCCGAGAACGAGCAGTGGTGGAATCGCCATCGACAAGGTCAAATGCTGGAACATCCAGATACTGAAGAGTTCGTACCCGTAGCCCTCGACGGCGAGCCCCGTGACCAGGATCAGCAATATACAGCCGAAGAGGAAGCTGGCCGTCCTCGTCCACGGCCACACCCGACCGGAAGACGTCACCCGGTAGACACCCCAGCCATACCACGCTGCCAGTAGGACTCCGATCAGTGGTAGGACCGGGAGCGGCTGCGGCGCCCACCCCACCATTGCTCCGAACGAAGGCACGGCCTCGGGTAAACGTATCCAGTCCATCACCTACGTGGTCCCTCCCCGCTCGTACTGTGTTGTAACATCTCAGCGCTTCGAGCGCTTGTCTCCGCGGAGAACGATGACCATCCCGATCACGAACAGGATTGCCACTGCGCCACCGAGAATCGGCAACAACAGTGGGGATCCGTCGTCGGAGTCGGCATCGGCGGTCGCCGCCGACGGCGCAACAGTTGCCGGAGGTGTTGCACCTCCGGGAAGCGGCGCCGCATTGTTCTTCGCCGCGTTCAAGGTGAAGGAGTACGACCCCGTGATCGGGTGTCCGTCCTCAGAGATCACCCGGTAACCAACGGTGTAAGTGCCAGACGACATCTGACCGGTCGTCACGAGAGAAACGCGCTCTCCCTGCACCGACGGCTCCCCGGCTCCGACCTGCGTCCCGTCGGCCGCACTGACGGTCACGTTCGCGAAACTCGTCTGAATCTCCTGATTGAAAACCAATTCCACCGAACTCGGCGCAGTGTCGAGAACTGCGTCGGCGGATGGAGTCGATCCGACCAGTGCACTGTGTGCTTGCGCGGTGCCTGCGCTTATGAGCGCACACCCCGCAGCCACCAGCAGCACAACCATTGCACGCCTCAAAATCTGTTCCTCCTACTCGGCTCACACCATCGAGGTGCGGAGTCCGGCGATCGATGCACACCGCACTTCGCTGAGACAATACCTCCGACTACTATGTTGCATAGTATTCAGGGCTGTGTGGTGGCCGGAAGGTTGCACGCATCGACGAACACCGACCAGGTAGGCGGATCCATGAAGTTGACCACCAACGCGAAATTCTCGATAGCCCTGATAGCTGTCTTCGCTGTCGTCCTCGGCGCGCTGTTGCTCGGCAACCGCAGCGGGAGGGAGACAAACAGCGCCAGCGCTTCGGACGCATCGGTTCTTCGCGACGACACGCATCTACTTTCCTCTGCGCCGGACAACGATGTCGTTCTGGTCGAATTCCTCGACTTCGAGTGCGAGGCATGCCTGGCGATGTATCCGACGATGGAGCAGATACGTGCTGAGTACGCTGACCGCATCACGTTCGGTGTACGGTACTTCCCCATTCCCAGTCACACGAACAGTCGACTCGCGGCGCGAGTCGTCGAAGCGTCGTCCAGGCAAGGGAAGTTCGTGGAGATGTACCAGCGAATGTACGACACGCAGACCCAGTGGGGCGAGTCGTCCGAATCTCAAGTAGCCCTCTTCCGTACGTTCGCCCAGGATCTGGGACTCGACATGGCGACCTTCGAAGCAGATATGAATGATCCCGCAGTCGCAGAGCGTGTCGAAGGGGACTTCAACGAAGGTATCGACCTGGGCGTGCAGGGCACACCGACGCTGTTCCTCAACGGCGTCCAGTTGCCGTCCATGCCGACATATGACGATCTCACCGCTCGCATCGACGCAGCGCTGGCCCAATGACATCAACGGGAGCACGCGGTGCCCACGTCGACACTGGTATACCTCCGACTGTCGACTCGGCCCCGAAAGTGTGCTCCCCCTATGTCGTCGGATGGATTCTCACTGCAGCAGGCGCTCTCGGCTTGGCGGCGTCTCTGATACTGACTATCGAGAAGTTTCAGCTTCTCGCGGATCCCTCATATCGCCCGTCCTGCAGCATCAACCCCGTCCTCAGTTGTGGATCGGTGATGAGTTCTCCACAAGCCTCGATCTTCGGTTTCCCGAATTCGATCCTCGGTATAGTCGGGTTCACCGTCCTACTGACCACGGGAATCGTGACCCTCACCGCCGCAAAGGCACTACCTCAGTGGTATTGGCGCTGTATCGTCATCGGCTTGCTCACCGGAGCGGTGCTGGTTCACTGGCTGATTTTCCAAAGCCTGTACAGAATCCAGGCACTGTGCCCGTACTGCATGGTCGTGTGGGTGGTGACGATGACAGCCCTCTGGTATGCCATTTTGCATCTAGGTGCTCGTAGCGCGTCGACCTCCTCGCGAATCGTGACCGTCGGCACCGAGAAACACACTCTCGTGCTTACTATCTGGATCGTGTCCGTCGCGAGCATGATTCTCAGCGCATTCTGGGACTACTGGTCGACACTGGTCTGACGAGTCCCACGAAAATCTGCCAACGCCGTCGCACTCGGCCAACTGTTGCACGATCAGTCAACCTTCAACTCAACTACTATGGATCTTAGTTTTTAGATCCGCAACCCTCCCGAGTAGAGGGCGATGAGGCCAGGAGAAGGAGACGAATATGAAATTCATGGGTGCAGCGAAAGCGCTAGTCGACAAGGGCAAGGAGGCTGCCTCGAAGAACGCAGACAAGATCGAAAACGCGATCGACAAAACCGCCGCGTCTGCCGAAGCCAAGACCGGTGGAAAACTGACCAGCCAGATCCGGAGGGCTGCGCTTGCGGCAAAGAGAGCGATTCCTCCGAAGAAGTAGCGACTCTCTTTGCCTTGCCGCCTGATTGCTCGTTGGTCTCCACGCCGTACGACTGAGAATCGGCGTCGAGAGCGCGAATAATCTCGCTTCGGTGTGCCCCCCTCGTGACAGCACACCGAAGCGAGGAGCGCTCAGGGTTCGGTCTGCGGAATCACGATACTCGCGTGAAAATCTCTGTGCCACAGCCGCGCAAGGAGGGCGTAATAGGATTCGGTTACCCTCGATTGCGTCGAGAGCGCCGCTTCCGACGACTCGATTGTCGTCGGAACGAGAAGGAGGGCACGATTCGCCAATGCCGCCGCGGAACTCCCGATATCCATCACTGCGCCACTGATACTGGCCGCGGCGTTCAGCACGGGGTCTGGAAGGACAGTGGTGGAACGCATGAAGGTCCGCTCTGCGTCAACGAAATCCGCTCCGGTCTGGAGATGATTCTCGATTGCGGCGATTACTTCGCTGACTCGACGGGTGTGAACCCGAAGTTTGCGGGGGTGCCGGATGTGGCGACGAGATACCGGTGGCAAAGTCCGCAACCGGGCACCAGCATGGTTCGCCACGCCGCCGTCGAGAGCGGTCGGCAGTACGTCTCGAATCAACCAGTCCGTGAGTAGGGCGGCAGCGGTATCTGTTGCCGGGACGATGACCACCGGCATTGTTCGTGTTGACATTGACTTTCCCATCGGTATGGCCGCCGAGCTAATTCTTCTCGTCATCATCGGACGTGGATGCGGTAAGTACCTTCTCCGATTCTGATGAACTCGTCTCCGGCCGGTGACCGGCCCCGACGTGTGCTTCTGCTCGCATCCGAGCAACCATGTGCGGGTAATGCAACTCGAAGGCCGGACGCTCGCTGCGGATGCGCGGCAACTCGGTGAAGTTGTGACGCGGCGGCGGGCAGGTCGTTGCCCACTCCAGCGAGTTTCCGTAGCCCCACGGATCGTCGACAGTGACCACTTCGCCGAATCGGTAGCTCTTGAAGACGTTCCAGATGAACGGGAGAGTGGAGGCTCCGAGAATGAAGGAACCGATGGTCGAGACTGTATTGAGTGTGGTGAACCCGTCCGCGGGTAGGTAGTCGGCGTAACGACGCGGCATACCCTCGGCACCGAGCCAGTGCTGAACGAGGAACGTCATGTGAAAGCCGACGAACGTGGTCCAAAAGTGCCACTTGCCAAGGCGCTCGTCCATCATGCGACCGGTCATCTTCGGGAACCAGAAGTAGATACCGGCGTACGTCGCGAACACGACCGTACCGAAAACCACGTAGTGGAAGTGGGCGACCACGAAGTAAGTATCCGTGACCTGAAAATCCAGCGGAGGGCTCGCCAGCAGCACACCGGACAGACCACCGAAGAGGAAGGTGATCAAGAATCCGAGAGAGAACAGCATCGGTGACTCGAACGTCAGGTGTCCCTTCCACATCGTGCCGATCCAGTTGAAGATCTTCACACCCGTCGGCACGGCGATCAGGAACGTCATGAACGAGAAGTACGGCAGGAGAACCGCGCCCGTCGCGTACATGTGATGCGCCCACACTGCGATCGACAGCGCCGCGATACCGAGCGTCGCGTAGACCAGGCCGCTGTAGCCGAAGATCGGTTTGCGGCTGAAGACCGGAAATATCTCCGAGACGATACCGAAGAAGGGCAGCGCGATGATGTAGACCTCGGGGTGGCCGAAGAACCAGAACAGGTGCTGCCACAGCAGGACTCCGCCATTCGCGGGGTCGAAGATGTTGCCACCGAGGCGACGGTCGTAAAGCAGTGCGAAGAGTGCGGCGGTCAACAGCGGGAAGGCCAACAGAATCAAGACAGAGGTGATGAAGATGTTCCACGTGAAGATCGGCATGCGGAACATCGTCATACCGGGAGCGCGTAAGCAGACAATGGTGGTGATCATGTTGACCGCGCCGAGAATCGTGCCGAGACCGGAGACGAGAAGCCCCACAATCCACAGATCCGCACCGACCCCAGGTGAGCTGACTGCCGAACTCAGAGGCGTGTAGGCCGTCCAGCCGAAATCTGCGGCACCTCCGGGAGTGACGAACCCGCCCGTAGCGATGAGAGCACCGAAAAGGTAGAGCCAGTAGCTGAACGCGTTCAGTCGCGGGAAGGCGACATCCGGCGCACCGATCTGCAGGGGGAGAACGAAATTGGCGAATCCGAACACCACCGGCGTCGCGTACAGCAGCAGCATGATCGTGCCGTGCATGGTGAAGAGTTGGTTGTACTGCTCGTTCGACAGGAATTGCATGCCCGGAATCGCCAGTTCGCTGCGCATGATCAGCGCCATGAGCCCGCCGATGAGGAAGAACGCGAACGAAGTCACCAAATACATCAAGCCGAGCGTCTTGTGATCGGTCGTCGTCACAAGGTTCCGCAGCACCGATCCCTTCGGCGCCCGTCGCGCGGGGTACGGCCGGGCGGGGATCGGGGGTGATGCAATTGCGGTCATAGTCAGCCCGCTTCCTGTCGAGACGCAAATAGAGTGTGCGACAGAAGCATAACCCAAATACTACGTTGCATAGTTTTTGGGTCCGGGTGGCGCCTCGGCCACCCTTTCCGACTGCCGTCAGGTCACGAGGGCATGAGCGGACGCAGAGAAGACGACCATGGTGGTCAACGCGGCGATGACGGGAACGATCATCGGGAGCATCGCAGCAGAGATGCAGACCAGTTTGGTGCCGCGAATCCGGGAATCGGCCTGCAGCCTGACCAAACGCACCGAGATCTCGTCGTCACCGAGCCCGAGAGTCCACACCGGCTGAGGTAGCGGCGACGTCGCCACCACGCGCAACGCCGACCGGACGGCATCGGGGCTGGTGGCCTGTGCGGCCCGATCATCGGCAGCGAGCTCGACCAGCCGCCGCACCGCAGCGGGAGCCGCTTTGAACAGCGGGATCACCGGCAGCGCCTTCGCGAAGACTTCACACACATTAATGATCCGGTGATGCTGCCCTCGCAAGTGTGCCCGCTCGTGCGCGATCACCGCTTCGCGCTCGGAGGCGGTCAAGCAATCGGAGAGACCTTTGGTCGCTACGACGAATCCCGGCCGTCCAGCGACGCTGTAGGCCATCGGCATCGGATGATCAAGCCAGAGAACATCATCCGATGCCGGATCTGCGCGGGCGATGATCGATACGACATCACGGTGGTAGTCGCGGACCTTGGCTCGGCCCTTATGTTGCCGATGAGCCAAGAACAAGCTGCGAACGGCGATGAGCGCGGTAACCGCAACTCCGCCGACAGCGAGCGCTTCCCCGATCCAGGGGGCCATCGCGTGTTGGAAGGCAGTGAAGCATCGCACAAGGGCCTCGGAGAGCCCTTCCGCTGGTGCATGGCTCGGCCACAGAAGGATCACTACTGCCGATACGGCAAGGAATCCCAGACCCACGATGCTGCCGATCCATGCCGCGAGAATCGCTGCAGGAGCCAGAGTGGTCGATTCGAAACGCCGCAAAACCTTGGGCATGAACGCTCCGATGAGCACGGCCCCGAGAAGGAGGACTGCGGCGAGAGTCATCTACCGAACCTTGCCGTGATCCAGTGCTCGCCGCAGTGCCTCGTATTCGTCATCGGAGACGTTTTGCGCGAAGTGCAGAAGCGCTGAAACAGAGTCATTGCTGTTGTCGAGTAATTCGCGCATGGCCAGTGAGGTCGCTTCATCGCGGCTACGCGATGGCGAATAGATGTATGCGCGGCTTCGTTTTTCCCTCTGCACCCACCCTTTTTCGTGAAGGTGCGTCACGACGGTCAAGATCGTGGTGTATGCCTTCGGGGCGCCGCCCTCGAAGCGGTCGACCAGATCCCGCACAGACTGCGGCTCTTCTGCATCCCACAGGAGATCCATCACTTCGGATTCGAGCCCGCCGAGTCTCTTCATCTTCCTTCCCCCTTCGGAAATCGTCGATTGCGTCAGTCACTGACGGCCGGAGGCTGGATCTGTACCCCACGCGCGTCCAACCATGCCATGGGATCGACCTTCTGGCCGTCTGCCTGCCACACCTCGTAATGCAGATGTGGCCCTGTTGATTGTCCCCTGTTTCCTACCGTCGCAATCAATTCTCCGGCACGCACCTTTTGACCCGCGGTTACCAGAGTCTCGTTGATGTGTCCGAAGACCCCGATTGTCCCGTCATCCTGCAGGATACGGACCCACAGTCCGAAACCGGACGCAGGTCCGGACTCGAGTACCGTGCCGTCGGTGACGGACACGATAGGTGTACCGATCTCATTGGCAATGTCCAACCCGTAATGAGTCGACCCCCAACGCGGTCCGTAGTTCGACGTCAATGTTCCGCTGACAGGAGCCATCGTCAGCGGTTGGCGTGCAGCTGCCTCTCTCGAAGCGCGATCGGTGTCGCGTTCGGTGCCTCGAGCCAACTGTTCGGCCAGCCTCCCCAGCTCGGCCAGTTTGGGAACCTGGAGAATTTCCGGAGCCGATGCCAGCGCCTGCTCGAGAGGTGCCAACGGTTGCTGGTCGAGCTCGACGGGAACACTGACGCTCCCTGTCGATGCATGTGAGGCGGATGTGCCGGCGGCAAGCAAAGCGCCGGTGGCGACAGAGAGAACCAAAGCCCGTCCACCAGGACGATTGCGGGACTGTCGGCGATGAGCGCCGCCGCGTCGCGCCTGAACGCTTCCAGCGACGGATTCCCGGTCGACTGCAGATGCGGTGGAGATATACATCGTGTCGACTGGCAGGTCTCGATCGCTGTGTGGCGTGCCGAAAAGATAACTTTCCCGAAGTGGGCAGTCGAGATCGTCGGTGTCGGGCTTGCGGTGTCGGGCCAAGATCGCATTCCTTGCGTCGCGGAAGGTCACAGAATGGTGACGGTCCCAGACAGCGTACTACTATTTCGCATAGTTTTTGGGCGAGCGTTGACAAAATTCAAAATCTCGACAGACCGCCCCGCTGCGAATGCACCTTCTCCTACTCATGTGCCGCGCGGTGGCATCTCGGCGAGCAGCACGCGGTGAGGAGAAACCCTGTCGCGATTGCCAGGGGCACTGCTCCGATCGCGATTATCAGTCCGGCACCGAACCGTTGATCTCGCGAGAAGTCGTCGAGCCAGCCGCGCTGCAACGACGCGAAGTACTGATCGGCAATCACCGTGTCAGTGGCGATCAGTGCTGCTGCGAGGCCCCCGTAGGCCAAGAACGCCGCCAGGAGCAGGGTCGTCCTGATCGCGGCGCTCGCTCGCCTCGGCAAGGGATCGACGCCGACCATGACCCAGAAGAACATGAAACCGCAGATCAGCAGGGTTCCGTTGATCACCAGATGGGGGACGTGCGAGCCGGCGACAGCGCTGTACATCCCCCCCAGGTAAAGGAGAGGCAGGGCTCCGGCGAAAATCACAGCGATCACATAGGGCTGGGACATGAATCGGAACCAGGAGCCTCTGTACACGCTTTGCGCCCATTCCCTCAGCCCCGGCGCATCTCCGGACGATCGCCGAACGGAGAGCCTGAACAGCGTGAACGGGGCGCCCAGGACCAGACAGAGTGGAGCAAGGACCGCCACGGCGGACGTTGCCGCCATATGCATACTCATCACTGCAGGTGCATACCTACCCACTCCCGATGATGTTGCGACAAGCAACACCAGGCACCCCAGAGCCCAGCTGACCGATCGGAACGTCGACCACTGCACGCCCTGCTGTCGGAGGCGAAAAACGCCGACGACGTAGCACGCAGCCAACACCACGGCGAGAGTTCCGAAAATGAGATCGAATCGCCAGTCGACGAGCAAGCGGCCCGCAGTCGGTACGCCATCGAGCGCATACCCGAGCACCTCCTCGACTCTGCTCGGATCCTGTCGCTCCGTGGGCGCCGGGGGCGGCGTGCGGCCCAGGGCGACGGCGATACCGACGGTTACTGCGAGAACCACCGACTCCACCACTGCCAGACGAATGAAGGTGCGACCGTCGCTAGGATCCTTCGTCAGTTCGGCGATCGCGATTTTCCGTTGGCGCCAACCTGCCAGTCCGGTGAGGACCAAGGCGGCGACTTTGGCAAGAATCAAGACACCGTAGGTGCTACTCCACACCGCGGTGAGCGGCACCCGCACGGCAGCGTTGACCACACCGCTGATCGCTATGACGACGAACGCCATGAGTGCCACGGCCGAGAAGCGGCGCGCGGCGAAGTCGAGATAGCTCCCCTTTCTGCGGGCATGCAACACGAGAGCCGCTATTCCTCCCATCCAAATCGACGCCGCGAGGATATGCAGAACCAAACTGTTCGTGGCGATGTCGTGGGATCCACCCGAAGAGGAGTGACCCGACAATGCCCTGGGGAGCAGGCTGAACAAAGCGAATGCGAGAAGTAACGGTGTCCACGAATATCGCAGGGTCAGACGACACGCAATCGCGAGCACGAGTGCGAGCCCTGCGGTCCATGCCCATGCAGTTGTGACATCGATGTCCGAAATCGCGCGAGCGAACAGCCCTGGATCGGCGAACACGACGGAGAGAGGTTGGCCTGAACTGTCCGAGAGGGTGAGTGGAACGAGCAGCGCCGCGCATACCGCCCAGATAGCGGCGGCGACGCTTGCGGTTCGTAGCGCCAGATATCCGTCGACATCGAGTACACCTGAGGCTTGAGGCGGAACGAGAACGGCAGCCAAAAGTAGACTGCCTACGGTCATCACGGCGGCAACCTCGCCGAACGCCATCACCGCCGGGAGTCCGTAAATCGTCAAGGGCCCCGGATCTGGAAGTCCGAGCAATCGCAGCGCCTCGGAAGTTGATGCGCGCGCCAATGCCGCCGCAGTGATTGCAGCTATGACACCCCATCCCAATACTTTCCGTATGGGTCGTCCGACGACGAGGGTATCGGCGCCGGACGGTTCGGTTTCGATCATTTGCGGGTGGACCTCTCAGCATTGTGGATCTCGCCCGCGCGATCGGTGCTCCGGACCAAAATACTATGACGGATAGTTGCATGGGTGCTTCAGCCAGGGTTTACTGAAACTCTCTCGTTGGCAAATATGCGCATATGAGAATACGACGCTCCAGTCATAGGCGAGAAGGGCATATCGAGATGGGTCACGGCCATGGGCACGGCGTTGCGGAACAAGCTGCGAGTGCATCGGGTAAACATGTCCGCAAATTATGGATAGCCGTCGGGCTCGGTCTGGTCACGTTCGTCACGCAAGTCATCGTGGGGTTGTCCACGTCATCGCTCGCCCTGCTCTCCGACTCCGCACACGTCTTCACCGATGTGTTCGGCATCCTCATGGCATTGACCGCTATCTTGCTTGCGCAAAGAGCGCGATCGCGCCCGGATCGCACGTTCGGTATGTACCGGGCGGAGGTGTTCGCTGCCTTGTTCAATGCCCTACTCCTGTTCGGTGTCGCCGGATGGGTTCTCTACGAAGCTCTCGGTCGACTTTCCGATCCGCCTGAGGTCCCTGGACTCCCGGTGAGCATCGTCGCTGTCGTCGGCCTCGTGATGAACATCGCGGCATTCTTGCTGCTTCGCAGCGGGGCGAAGGAAAGCATCAACGTCCGGGGCGCCTATCTCGAGGTCATGGCTGACATGCTCGGGTCCGTTGGAGTCCTGATCAGCGGATTGGTCACACTGATCTTCGGATGGCGGTACGCGGATCCGGTGATCGGTGTTGCGATCGGCTTGTTCGTCCTACCGCGTGCCTACAATCTCGGCCGCCATGCCCTGCGGATCCTGCTCCAGCACGCCCCCGCCGGCGTGAGCATCACCGAGGTGACGCAAGCCTTGCAGGGGATCCCCGGGGTCAAGGACGCCCACGACCTTCACATCTGGACGCTCACATCGGGCATGGAAGTTGCGTCGGCGCATCTGACGATCGACGAGGAGTCCGATCCGACCAAGGTTCTCGCTGCTGCCCAGGATCTGTTGGCCACCCAGTTCAATCTCGTTCACGCGACCCTGCAGGTAGAACCCGCCGCGGGTGACGGGCGTTGCCAGGAGCTTCCGTGGTGAGTACCAACGAGGTGACCACGAACGACAAATCCGCCCATCACAAGAGACGAATTCTCTTCGCTACGACGGCGCTGATTTCGGTCGTCGTCGCCCTGACGATTGAGCCCGTTGCGCGGAAGCACCTGTCCGGGGTCAACGAGATGGATCTGGGCGTCGTCAGTTTGAGGCTGGCATACAACAGTGGTGTCGCCTTCAGTCTGGGTAATCAGCTGCCGAGTGCCGTCATCATCGCCTTTACCGCTCTCGCCACCATGGGAATCGCCGTATACGCCTGGCGGAGTGTCCCGCAAAGTCGTGGGGTGGCTGTGATCGGTTTCGCTCTGATTGTCGCCGGAGCTGCCTCCAACGTGGTCGACCGAGCCCTCGACGGGAAGGTCACCGACTACTTCCACACCGGCTGGTGGCCCACCTTCAATCTTGCCGATACCTACCTCACCTGTGGATTCATCCTGGTCGTCGTGTCGCTGCTGGTCGAATCCTCGCGCGGGTCCGAACGTGAGATTCAGCGTCCGCAATCCGTGTGACCTGACTCGGAGCGAGGAGGGAGCCGGAGCGCTGTCAGCAGGGAAGCAGTCCATCTCTGCGAACTTCTGCGGTTCGAGGTGGCGAAACCACGACGCCCCCACTCGTCGAAAATTCGCGTGGTCCGCCTGTTTTCGGTCGAATGCGTTCGGATAGTTTGGTGTCTATGAAAATAAAGTTTGGCATGACAAACTTTGAGGTGTGACTCTCGTGACTGTCAGGAATGTCGATGCTTCGGTCGGGTGGCCATGAGCGCACCGTCGCGGCGACAATTGTTGATCGGTGGGGCGCTCGCCGGATCAGCCGGACTCATGATGAACGCAGGAAGAGTTGCGGGCGCATCGCCTACCGAGCATCCCGGAAACACCAACCCGAGTACCGCCGCACCTGACGGAGACGGCGGAGTCCGTCACGGCGGCACGAGCGGCGCGACCTTTCGGGCCGGTCAGCAGGTGAACCACACTGCCAACGGGTTTCATCCCACGGCACTGCTGCGGGACTTCGACTACGGGACGACCTCCGAATTGCCTGACGGTCGAACGCTACGCGAGTGGGAGATCTTCGCAGCCGACGAAGAGATCGAGGTAGCACCAGGAGTCTATTTTCCGGCGTGGACCTTCAACTCCCGCATTCCGGGTCCCGCGTTGAGATGCAGTGAGGGAGACCGGCTCCGAGTGAAGTTCGTCAACGGCTCCGCGCACCCACACACGATGCACTTTCACGGAATCCATCCCGCTGAAATGGACGGAATTCCCGGGGTGGGGCGGGGAATCATCGAGCCGGGCGAATCATTCACTTACGAATTCGATGCCATCCCTTTCGGATTGCATCTCTATCACTGCCACGTCAATCCACTGGCAGAGCACATCGCCCGCGGCATGTACGGCACGTTCATCGTCGATCCAGCTCAGGGGCGCCCTGCGGCCGACGAAATGGTGATGGTGATGCACGGCTACAACACCACATTCGACGGGCAAGGAAACCAGCTCTACGCCGTCAACGGCATCCCGTTCCATTACATGCACGAACCTGTACAGGTGAAACGAGACGAACTGGTTCGCATCTACCTGGTCAACATCCTCGAATACGACCCGATCAACAGCTTCCACCTACACGGAAACTTCTTCGACTACTACCCGACCGGAACACGCCTCGAGCCCAGCGAATTCACGGACACGATCATCCAGGCCCAAGGTCAGCGCGGAATATGCGAACTGCGCTTTCCCTACCTGGGCAAGTACATGTTCCACGCCCACAAAACCGAATTCGCAGATCTGGGCTGGATGGGATTCTTCGAGGTGACCGAATGACCGGCACCCCTGATCCTCCCTCTCCGACGAGCACTCATGAGAATTCCCTTGGCGCTGCGGGTTCCGCGCAGACAGGGTCCGCTCAAAGCGACGCATCGCGCACCGGCCTTTGGCTCCGAGGCGCCGCAGTGCTCGCGATCATCGTCATCGCCCTGACTGCGCTGGCAATGCTCGCAGGACAAAGTCTCCCCGAACGCACCGGCCCACCGATCGAGAACATCTCCGTCGAACGAACTGCCCTCGAACCAGGCCGAATCACGTTGACGCTACGCAACACCGGCCCCGACGCGGTGACCGTCGCGCAAGTTGCCGTGAACGACACATTCGTCGATTTGGTAGGAGCTGCAGATCCCATCGGCAGACTCGAGTCCCAGACGATCACCCTCGACTACCCGTGGATCACCGGACAGCCGTACCTCGTCTCGATGCTCACCTCCACAGGGTTGGTCATCGAACACGAAATTCCCGCTGCCGTAGCAACTCCCGCCCCGGGAGTGGCGTTCTTCGGCTTGATGGCTCTCTTGGGCACATACGTCGGAGTCATCCCGGTCCTGCTCGGGATGCTCTTGCTGCCTGTGATGCGGGGCGCCGGCGTCAGGGCAGTCAGATTCGTGCTGGCCGTCACGGTCGGTCTGCTCGCCTTTTTGATCTTCGACGGCACGAGCGAGGGGTTCAAACTGGCAGCAGCCTCGAGCGGAGCCTTCGGCGGCGGCACTCTCGTCGTTCTCGGCGCGGCGATCGCCTTCCTGACGCTCACGTGCATCGACCGATACCTGCGCGGAAGACGCCCAGCCGGTACGACAGGCGCATCCGAACTCAGACTGGCACTGATGATTTCCATCGGCATCGGATTGCACAATCTCGGAGAAGGCCTCGCGATCGGATCCGCGTATGCGGTAGGTGAGCTTGCGCTCGGCGCGTTCCTCGTTATCGGATTCACCCTGCACAACACAACAGAGGGGCTCGCGATCATCGCACCGTTGGCTCGGCGACGCACCCCCCTGCTGACCTTGTTGGGGTTGGGATTGATCGCGGGTGCGCCGGCAATCCTCGGTGCTGTTATCGGGGCGGGCGTCGACAACCGTGAAGTATCTGCGTTGCTGCTCGGAGTCGGCGTCGGGGCAATCATTCAAGTCGTCATCCAAATTGCACCGTCCCTGCGCACACAAGGCCGCTCGGACCTGGATCCGATGGTCCTCGTCGGCGTCGGCGTCGGCGTCGGAATACTCCTGATGTTTCTCACTGGTTTGGTGGTCCCCGCATGAGCACGATCGATCCATCCGACATCAAGGTCGGGCGCCGAACGGTCCTCCTCACAGCCTGCGCAACAACTTGTCTCGCCGTCGCCGGATGTAGCACCCAGAACAACAGCAAGGCACCCGGCGTAACCCTGGGCAGTGCCGAGGTTCCGATATCAGCGGTTCCTGTCGGCGGCGGAGTCATTCTGGCGGACGAGCAAGTCGTGATAACCCAGCCGCAGGAAGGCGTGTTCCAAGCCTTCTCTGCGGTATGTACCCACCAGGGATGCGTAGTCTCCGAGGTCAGCGATGGAACGATCAACTGCCCATGTCATGGCAGCCGATACTCCATCGTCGATGGCTCGGTCGTGCAAAGACCTGCTCAGAAGTCCCTAAACAGTTACCCCCTTTCTCTCACTGGGGACACGATCATCGTCAACTAACCGGAGAACGGCACTTCCGAACTGGAACAGCCATCTGCGAAGGTTGTCACGGAGCAGTGCGTTCGGCGGCGCCGAGGAAGTGAGAGATGTGTACTCTGCGCAACCCGAGTTTTCGGCGTACGGCCTATCGCATTGGGCCGTCATCGCTCTGTTTGTCGTGGGTTCTGTGTTTCTGATCTGGGCGGGACGTAGACAGACCGAGGTGCAAGCTCGCCACCTCAGCCGCGTCCTCGGCGGAATACTGGCGGTGATATACGGCTCGGCGGTGCTCTACTCGCTGTCCTCGCCCACGCTAGGAGGATCCGTACCCTTACAACTCACCGATCTCGCGACAGTGTCCGCGATCTACGCATTGTGGTCGCACCGACATTGGCCGTTCGCCCTCACCTACTACTGGGGGCTTGTATTGAGTACGCAGGCGTTGATTTCACCGGCTCTGGCCGGGCCAGACTTCCCCGGTTACGAGTTTCTTGCCTTCTGGGCGATTCACCTGTTTGTCGTCTGGGCCGCGATCTATCTCACGTGGGGCCGGAGAATGCGACCTACATGGCGCAGCTACCGCCTCGCGGTGCTGGTCACGCTCACATGGGCGATAGTCACTTTCATCTTCAATCGCGTCGCCGATACCAACTACGGCTTTCTCAACGCCAAACCTTCCACCGCATCGCTGCTGGATCTGATGGGTCCGTGGCCGGTGTATCTGTTTTCTGGGATGACCATCGTATTCGTCATCTGGGCTCTGATGACGTGGCCGTGGGAGAGAGACGGGAGTCTCGACAAGGATGCCGCGGATCAACCTATGGGCTAGCCCGCCCTCGCTCGACCTTCGCACCCCTGACACTGGACTGCTTTCACAACAACAATCTGCACAGAGTCCCGCCCAACAGAACTGCCAGGCAGCCCAGTGGCAGGCCAACGAGAGCGGCAGATGTGATTGCTCAACCGGTCTGTGGATCCGGTGGGCGGCGCACGCTCCGATCGGCGACTCGCGGCGCCTCGGAGTTTCACCCACGCGAGTTCGTCGGCACGTGCTTGATCCCATCGTCGACACCTATAACGAGAGTCGTCTGTCGACATACCGCATATTATTCACTATTTCCTGTATTCATAATTTTCTGTATTATGGTTGATATGGATACCTTGCTGCATCGGGACGCACTGTCAAGATTCGGATACGCCCTCTCGGACTCGACGAGAACCCAGGTACTGCTCAGCCTGCGGGAGACCCCGGGGTATCCGTCGGACCTCGCCGACCAGATCGGGGTCTCGCGTCAGATTCTCTCGAATCACCTCGCTTGCCTGCGCGGATGCGGACTCGTCGTCGCCGTCCCCGAGGGCCGCCGAACGCGCTACGAGCTGGCCGATCCACGGATCGGGGACACCCTCGGCCAGCTGATGGACCTCGTCCTCGCCGTCGACCCCACTCTGTGCCCGAAATCGGATGCCGAAGGCTGCTGCTGACCGTGTCACGAATAGGGAGAACCGCCATGTCTACGCCGACCACCGCAGTTCGCGCACTGTACGAGCGTGAAATGTCCTCCGCGCACTGTCAATGGCCACGAAGTTCTCCCCGTAGGCGGCCAGTAGTTCTCCCCGCTGGTGGCCACGGGTTCTCCCCGGTGGCGGCCAGTT
>NZ_CAIJDS010000071.1:0-28900 GCF_903819475.1 Rhodococcus sp. UFZ-B548 | reverse complement strand
GCGATGCTCATCATATTGTTCACTGGAATGATGGTGGCCCAACAGATCTCGACAACCTGATCTTGTTGTGCGGTCACCACCATCGGACACTGCACCACACCGAATGGCGGGTCGAGATCGGCCCCGACCGAAAAACAGTGTTCTATCCACCGATGTCGATCGATCCATATCAACAGCCGATCGGCGGGAACAGCCCACCGACAGCAGCCTGAACGGGCACAAATTGAAAACGCGAGCACCGGGGCATGATCGTGCCCCGGTGCTCATGCTGCGTTCCGTCATCTTCGCGGAGACGTACGGCCTACCAGCGGTTCCGAACCTCCTCGGCAAATCCGAGGAGATCTCGAACCACCACGGAGGTACCGTCGTCGAGGATTACTGTGCCGGAGAACTTTCCGAACACCTGATGCTGAATCGAACGCAGCACCCCGACATCGAAAGTCGCGGCACGGTCGATGATCGGCTCGAAAGTCATCTCGAAGCGACCATCGTTGCTCGAGAAGTTCCACGGAGCGCCGTCGTACGTTCCCTGCGGGATGCCGAAGTCGATCCTGTCCAGTTTGTGTGCCCGACCGCCGACAAACACGATGTTCTCGCTGGCCGCCGTCGTGTCGCCGAAGCCGTAACCGATGTTGAATCCGAACCGCTCGCCGTTCACCAGTCCGGATGCAGAACCCCAGTACCAGGTGTTGTCGTAAGCCCAGACTCCCCTGCCCCAATCGAGAACGCCGAACGAGTCTTCCGAGCGAAATGTGAAGTCGTCGCTCCCGATTCGCACGGTCCCGGCAGCGGGCAGGCAGTTGATCTTCTGGTTGTAGTAAAACGATCGGGACGCCTTCGGAAACGGTGTGGCGATCACCATCCGGTCATCGACAGGACCCGCCAGGAACAAATCGGCATGAAGGCCTCGCCCACCGTCGAAAGCCGGGTAGTCGACAATCAGGTGGCGCCCACCGTCCACATGGCGAAACTCGAAGCGAGCTTTACCTTTCGACACCACCACATCACCGTCGTCCGCGCTTTCGGGCAGACCGAGCCTTCCCATCGGGAACGGCAGCATCACGTTTTCGGTGATCTCGTGTGGTGTTCGGAAATCGAGCCAGGAGACTCCGAGCAAGCCCATGTACCCGTTGTCGGCGACGGTCAACGCGATGCCGTAATCCGCAGTGAGAACGCAGTAGTAGTCCCACTCCTTGATCCGGAACTTGGGAGCGGTGATCGCAGAGCGTCGATACTTGCGAATCTCCGATGGGGCCCAACCCGTCTCGACCAAATGTCCGCGATCGTCGAGAAGCGGGCCGGGCGACATCAGTGTCTGCATTCTTACTTCCAGCGTCCCAAGATCTCGTTCGCACGGTTGGCCAATGCCATCTGGAAGAACGGACCGAAGCTCACACGTGCCACTCCGAGCGGACCGAAACTTGCCGGATCGTCCTGGTCCGGGATTCCGATCGCATTGATCGGAAGTGGAAGTTCGGACGTCAGGCGGCGCTGGGTCGCGTCGTCATGCCGCCCGACGGGGTAAAGAACGTCGGCGCCGGCGTCGGCCGCCAGCTTGAGGCGTGCGATGGCGCGATCGACACGATCGGACTCGTCACCGACCTGCTTCACGAACAGGTCGGTGCGCGCGTTGACGACAACGTGAACTCCGGCTGCGTCGGCGGCCTGACGAAGCCCACCCACGAAGTCGGCGTGCTCCTGCGCCTCACGCAAGCGTCCGCCTTCACTGTGGACGGTGTCCTCGATGTTGAGTCCGACAGCGCCGGCATCGATCAACCCGTCGATGAGAACTGCCGGCTCGAGCCCATAACCACCCTCGATGTCCACCGAGATCGGGGCGTCGACCGCACCGGTGATCTGCTTGATCCGGTGCAGAAGTTCGTCGAAGGTGATGCCCTCGTTGTCCGGCTTGCCGATGGAATCGGAAACCGGGTGGCTGCCCACCGTCAGGGCTGCAAAACCGGCAGCCACCGCAAGATTCGCCGACCACGCGTCCCAGACCGTCGGGAGAATGACCGGGTTACCTGGCTGGTGCAACGCCAATAGAGCAGTTGCCTTGTCGTTGATCGAAGTCATGCGGTGGCTCCTCGAGATCGTGGGGTGTACCTCTCACCTACCGACTCTAGTGAGCGACCGGGCAGCCTGTGCTCTTGTAATCGACCTGGAACTCCTTGATGCCGTTGATCCAACCCGAGCGCAGACGGCGCGGATCACCGATCTTGGTGATGTCCGGGACGTTGTCGGCAATCGCGTTGAACATCAAGTCGATCTCCATGCGAGCGAGGTTTGCACCGATGCAGAAGTGCGCGCCCGTTCCGCCGAAGCCCAAGTGCGGATTGGGGTTACGAGTGATGTCGAACGTCATCGGGTTATCGAACACGTCCTCGTCGAAGTTCGCGGAGCTGTACAGCATCACCACGCGCTGCCCCTTCTTGATCGACACTCCTGCCAGCTCGGTGTCCTCGAGCGCGGTGCGCTGGAACGCGGTGACCGGTGTCGCCCAACGGACGATCTCGTCGGCCGTCGTCTTGGGACGTTCCTTCTTGTACAGCTCCCACTGCTCGGGGTTGTCCAGGAACGCGATCATTCCGTGCGTGATGGCGTTGCGGGTGGTCTCGTTCCCTGCGACCGCCAGGATGAGCACGAAGAACCCGAACTCCTCCGGGCTCAAAGCGTCGCCGTCGATGTCGGCCTGGACCAGAGTCGTGACGATGTCATCTGCCGGACAGGTACGACGCGCGTCTGCCATTTGGTACGCGTATCCGAGGACCTCGGTGGACGCGACTGCCGGATCACCCTGGTATTCCGGGTCGTCGTAGCCCATCATCTCGTTGGACCACTTGAACAGCTTGTCCCGATCGTCCTGCGGTACACCGATCAGATCCGCGATCGCCTGGAGCGGCAGCTCGCTGGCAACCTGCTTCACGAAGTCGCCCGGGCCTTCGCTCACAGCGGTGTCGACGATGCTGCGCGCACGACGATCCAATTCGTCGCGCATGCCGTTGATCGCGCGCGGCGTGAACAGCTTCGAAATCAGCTTGCGGAGCTTGGTGTGCTCCGGCGCATCCTTGTTGAGCAGAAGATGCCGGAGCATCTCGACGGCCTCACGTGGCATGTCGTCGGCGAAACGCGCGATCGCGGTGTTCTCCCAGCTCGAGAACACATCGCTGCGCTGGCTGACCTCTTTGACGTCAGCGTGACGCGAGACCACCCAGTAGCCCTCGTCCTGGAATCCACCAACGGTCGGCGGCTGCTCACACCACCACACGGGCGCGCTTCGACGCAGTTCGGCGAATTCCTCGAAAGGGATCCGCTCCCCGAGGACAGCAGGATCGGTGACGTCGAGTCCGGCCGGTAGGTCAGGCGTGCGAGTTGTGTCCGAGATGGTCATGGCGTCCTCTGATCGGTCGATTGTGCGCTACACCACAGAGTAGCTTTCACTAACAGACTGTCAAGTGAAAGACGGAGAGTCTCGTGCAACTGACCCGTGAGAGCCCCCGCGGCACTAGGATCCCGGTAATGACAGATACCTCCGGCAGACTGACGCTGCGAGAGAAGCAGAAGCAGCGAACCCGCGCAGACCTCGTGGATGCCGCCGGCGCGCTCTTCACCGAACGCGGATACGCGGCTGTCACCGTCGAGGACATCGCCGGCCGGGTCGGTTGCAGCCGCGCCACCTTCTACCTGCACTTCCCCGGCAAGATCGACATACTCAAGGCCCTCGGCTCGAACACGGTCGTATCCAGCACGCTCGCGATATTCCAGGATCTCGACCACGTACTCGATTCCGGTTCGCGCGAAGAATTCGCCGGCTGGATCAACCGCGCTCTCGACTGGTGCCGCGATCACCACCACATGATGCGGGCGTGGGACGAGGCCATGGTCCTCGAACCCGAATTCCGAACACTGGCACGTGAAGGCATCTCCGCACTGCCCAACGCGATGCCGTCGTACCTGGCACGCTGGCCGCAGAGCCGACACGACGAGGCGAAACTCCGGGTCGAGCTCCTGCTGACACAGATCGAGCGCTTCTTCATTCGGTGGGCGGAACAGGGCGCGATCACCGCGGGTGCGGACGTCGCAGCAGACGTTCTCACCGACATCTGGTTTCCGGCACTCACGCCGCCCACGACCGATGTTGCGGCGCCGCGATAGGTTGGCCCGATGCCACTCGACCTTCGAGCGATCCTCACCACCGTCGCTGCACTCCTGTCCGGGATACTCGCGGCGCTGGCCCTGACCAATCCCGTTCTTCGCGACTGGGCCATCGTGGCCTCCCCGTCAGAAGTAGATCGCTGGATCAGCAGCGGACCGACTGCTGTCGGCCTCGGCGCCGTGATCGCCGTGCTTGCCTGCGCCATCTCACAGCGTCGCGGGTCCCGTCGGGCGGCGTGGATCGCGATCGCAGTCGGCGTCGCCGTCATCGCGATCGTTCGGGCAGTCGTACCCGAAGTTGCGTCACTGGACCTGCTGATCGCATTGATCATCGTCAAAAGTGTTGCAGCCGGCACCATTCTGGGCTGCGTGGTTGCCGTCAGTTGGGACCGCACTGCCACGAAGAACGCGACACTCCTCGGCGTGCTCGCCACCTTCCTCGCGATCCGCACGTTCGCCGGTGGGACAGCCAGGATGACGACTTCTTCGGTGGGTGAGCCGTCGTGGTGGCTGATCGGCGCCACGGCCGCAGCAGCAATCGCCTGTGCAGTGACCGCGCAAGCCGGCTTCCGGATTCGCAAGCCGGACTCGGGTGAAATCCGCATCGCTCTCGTGGTGATCACCGCGCTGGCGATCGGGCATCGAGTGCTCGGCGCCGTGATCGACCGCCAGCAATACGCGTCCGCGGCGACCGCCTGGATCGTCATGGTTTTGGCGGCAGGCGCTGCGCTCGCCTTGACGTGGATCGCCGCTTACCGCCTCGGCGACGCCTCCGGTGCTGGTGGCAAGTTCCTCTGGGCGGCAACCGCACTGGCCGCTGCGTCGGCCCCGCTCTTCGTCGACATCGCGAAGGGTTCCGGCCACTGGGGAGACCTGAAGTCCCCTTGGGTACTGGTGCTTTTCGCGGCCCTGCCGGTCGCCGTCGGATTGAGGCTGCACAAGCAGGTGCCAAACTTCGTGCCCATCGCCGTTCTCGTTGCGGTTTCACTGTCAGAACTACTGCCCTTCGACTCCGCGCACGGCGTCTGGTCAATCGCGCTGAAGATCGCCGCGCTGGGCCTCGCCGCCGGTTTACTGTTCGGTTCCCTTGCTCCCGGCAGCCTGGTCGACGCCACACTCGGACTCGCCATTCCCTTTGCCGCGATGACCTTCTCGTCGATCGCCATTCTCACCGATCAGCTCACCGCGCCGCCAGAGTTGACAGCGGCAGACATTCAGCGATTGATGGAACTTCCCATCCCGGCGCACGTCAGCGCCAACGGAGGACTATTCGGACGCGGAATAGGCATCACCATCGACTACGTCACCCCTCAGACCGTCGGCGCTGCAATCCTCTTCGCCCTGATCATCGGCTTCTGTGGTGCGGCGATCCTTCGACGATCCCACCCACCCGTCGAGGTATCGGAACCCACCGAGACCGCCTGATCGGGACAGACCGATGACCATCGACCTCCGGTCATGCACCGGCGCCCTCGCGGCCTTTCTCTCGGGAATCCTTGCCGCCCTGGCGCTGACGAACCCAGCGCGAATGAGATGGCCTGTTACCGAACCGCAGTCGAAGATCGACCAATGGATCAGCAGCCAATCCACCAGCGTCGTGGTGGGTGCCATCGTCGCCGTAGGGGCCTGCGCGTATCTCCAGCACCGCCGTTCTCGCAGGCGTGCGTGGGCGTTTGTGTACACGGGCGTCGTCGTGCTGATTCTGATCAGATTCCTCGTCGCCGAAGAAGTCGGTCTTGATCTGCTGAGCGTTCTGGGTTTCGCCAAAACCATTGCAGCCGGACTCATCCTGGGCGGCGCTGTCGCCGCAGCGTGGGACAGCCGCCTCGGACGCAACCTGCTGATCATTGGCGCGGTGTCGACGTGGTTGGCCGCGCAATCGTCCACCGGCGATTTGATACCCGTCAGCACGTCGTCCATCGGCGAACCTGCCTGGGCACTTCTGTTGCTGACCCTGATCTGCGCAGTGGCGAGCGCAGTGACAGACGACTCCGAATCGCGGATAAGTGAAACCCAACCGGGCGTCGCCGCAGCCGCTCTCGCAGTTGTCACCGGCCTCGCCGTCACCCAACGGATTCTGAGTTCGGTCGTCGACCGGCAAGAGAACCCACCGACGTTTTCGGGTTGGCTGGTCATGGTCGCGTCGACCGTCGCCGTCCTCACCCTGACCTGGTTCTGTGTGAGGAGACTGGACACAACTTCAGGCAGTGGCGGATTCCTTTGGGCTGCAACCGCTGTTGGAGCCGCCGCCACGACGGTGTTCGCGGATCTGACCGACCGCTTCTTTCTCGACGGTGACCGAACCTCGCCGTTGGTGATCGCTGCCCTCGCGATCATCGCGGTCGTCTTCGGCTTGTCGCGTTCCCGACACCGGGATCGCACGATCGCAGGTCTGACTCTGCTGGCTGCGATCCCGTTGTCGGAGTGGATCTTCGACGGCGAACACGAACTTGCTCTACTGCTCCGCATTGTCGCGCTGGGCGTCGGGTCGGGATTGCTGCTCGGATCCGTTCTGCCGTCGAATCCCGTCGCAGCGACGCTGGGGTTGACGATTCCTTTCACTGCCCTGGTCTTCATGTCGATCGGGCAGCACGAGATCGAGACAGTGTCGTCAACGTACGTCCGGCACGATCCGCCCTCGACGTACGTCGAGTACAACTCTGAATTGCGAGCCTACGTCGACGCGAGCGAGCCCGACGCAGCCTTCCGGGCCGAGGCCGCGACCATTGCCTACGCGTACGAGGCGCCGCCACGCTCCGACGGCGCGGCACTCCTGATGTGTGTAGTCGTCGTCGCCACCGGGATCGCGCTCCGCCGCCGCAGCCCCGTTGACACACCGTCACCGGACTGAGACCTCCTATTGCGGTGCAACTGGTACCGGATTGACTATTTTGGAGCAGTGCCCATCGCCCGCAGGACGCTGCTCGTCGCACTGAGTGGTGTGACTGCATTCGTCGTCACCGTCGTCGCTTTGGCACCGTTCGTGAACAGCCAGTCGACGTCGATTTCGACGGGCGACCGATTCTGGTCCATCTCGACCATCGGCGCCGGCGTCTTGGCTGTCGTCGCGGTCGGGACAGCCGCGATGATGGCCCGTTGCCGATTGCGGACCGCGGCCATGACGGTCGTCGGTGGGCTCCTCCTCGAACTGCCCGGGCTCTACGATCACAACTTCGAGGCACTCTCGCCCGTCGGTGCGGGAGTCGCTGTCGGCGCGGTGACGGTTGCTGCCGCTCCCCGGGTTCGAGCTGCCTCGGTCGCGGGAACGATTGTGGCCGTGCATGTCTCGGATTCACTCCTGGACGAAGACGCAATTCCTCGGCGGTACGCGGACTACATCGCCGACAACACCAACCAGTTTCAACCACCGGTGTTGGGGGCAACACTGCTCGCGCTCGCTTTGGCCGCCGCCTGCGTCGCCGCGTTCTGGTTCCACGATTTCGACAAGGACCACCCCAAGGAACGGATGGCCGTTCGGCCGGTGACTATCGCGGCGGTGCTCACTCTCTTCGGGGTCGCGGCAAATTGGTGGTTCGAGATCACCACCGTCACGGCGGCCGTACCCCTTCTACTCGTCGCGCTCGTAATCACGGTGATCTGCGCGCGGGTGCTGGGCGACGGCGGTCGAATCCTGCTGATGTGTACCGCCGCCGTCGCAACTCTGGCGGCGGTTTCGGCGAACCGTCCCGCAACCGAAGCCATGGAATGGTCGAAAACCCCCGCCTCGACCGCCGTGTTGATCGGCGTCGTCATCGTCGCCGCGGCAGCAATCGGCGCGATCGCTCCCTCGCGGGTCGTCGGCTACGGATTGCTCCTGACGGTGACGGTCGCCGGGATCGTCAGCTACGCCACGTCGCCGTCGCCGAAGATCGGTGACGTTCTCACGATCAGCGATCTTCTTGTCGCCTTCACCTCTGCGGTCGTCACCTACGCGATCGCCAGCGCGATGTACCGAGAGCCGCCGCGGACCGGAGCGTCACGAGCCCTCGTCGGACTCGGTGTCATCTTCGGCCCGACGGCGCTGGCCCTGCTCGTCTATCCGCAGTTCGACTACGGATGGACGGCGTACACGCCGCTCGACGAGAACAAGCCGTTCAACGGCATCACGACGGTCGGCCCGTTCGAAATCTCGACCGACATCCTGATACTCGACGCCGTGGCACTGATCATCGTGGCCGTCTGCGCCTATGCAAGTCTGCGCTTGGGGCGAGTCAATCGATCCGGACCTCCGCAGATCAGTCGATCAGATCCATCGACGCCAGGCGATGGAACACTTTGAGCGATCCCGGCGCCACCTCGTCCATCGCTGCGTACTCGGCGAGCGTGAAATAGCGGAACTCGGCGATCTCGCTGGTCGGGTGCGGGTCTCCGGCCATCTCCGCCAGATAACAACTCATGTGCAGGCCCGTGTCCGCGGAATGTCCGAAAGCGTGAGCCTCGAAGACGTCGAGGAACGTGACCGTCCCGTCGACCAGATCGACGTCGAGTTCCTCCCGAATTTCGCGGTGCAGTGCCTGCTCGGGCGTCTCACCCGGGTCGATCTTTCCGCCGGCCATGTAGAACGCGGTCTTGCCCACGGAGCGGGTCTGGATCAGCTTGCGGTCACGAATGTGCGCAAGGGCGGCGGTACGGATGATCGTGGTGGGAGTCGACGAATTCACGTCGTCCAACCTACGTGTATCAGCGAGTGCCGATGATGTCCGAATCGACTCGCTGCACATCGAAACTGCCACGCCCGGTAATATGTACGCAAAGACAACCTCTCCGACTAGGTGAATTGTCTCGTTAATCCGATAGGTTCGATTTTGTTCGGACACCCCGCCGCCCGCTGACAACACGACGGAGTGCCTTTTGCTCGCTATCTTGCTTGCCCATGCCGTTGCCGCCCTCTTGGCTCCGCTTGTGGTGCGCAGGTTAGGGCGAAACGGCTTCTTCCCCCTCGCGATAGTCCCCCTCGCCAGCCTCGGCTGGGTCATCGACAAATGGGGCACCGTCGAGACGCTGCACATCACCTGGGTTCCCGGCCTGTCGATGGACATCGACTTCAGGTTCGACGCGCTTTCGGCCATCATGGCCGTGCTCGTCCTGGGCGTCGGCACGCTGATTCTGATCTACTGCGCCCGCTACTTCAACGACGACGAACCTCGACTCGGCATCTTCGCCGCCGAGATGGTCGCCTTCGCGGGTGCCATGTTCGGACTCGTGACCAGCGACAACATGCTGCTTCTCTACGTTTTCTGGGAACTGACGACGGTCTTGTCGTTCCTGCTCGTGGGTCACTACGCCGAACGCGCCACCAGCCGCCGCGCCGCGACCCAGGCACTGCTGGTCACCACCGCCGGTGGTCTGGCGATGTTGGTCGGCATGATCATCCTCGGCCAGGTCGGCGGCAGCTACAACCTGTCCGAACTGGTCGCGAACCCGCCGACGGGGTGGCTCCCGTCCGTCGCGATCGTCTTGATCCTGATCGGTGCGCTCTCCAAATCGGCAATCGTGCCCCTGCACTTCTGGCTGCCAGGTGCGATGGCCGCGCCCACCCCTGTCAGCGGTTATCTTCACGCGGCAGCAATGGTCAAGGCCGGTATCTACCTCGTCGCGCGCCTGGCTCCCGGGTATGCCGATTCGCCGCCGTGGCGCATCACCATCATCAGTTTGGGTCTGCTGTCGATGATCCTCGCCGGTTGGCGAGCCATGCGCGCTTACGACCTCAAACTCGTCCTCGCCTTCGGAACCGTCAGCCAACTCGGCTTCATGATGGTCCTGGTCGGCATCGGCACGCGTGACGCCGCCCTGGCCGGCATGACGATGGTCGTGGCGCACGCGATGTTCAAGGCCGCACTCTTCATGGTCGTTGGCATCATCGATCACACCACCGGCACCCGTGACCTGCGCAAACTTGCTCACCTGGGTAAAGCGGCACCCGCTCTCGCGATCATCGCGAGCCTCGCTGCCGCCAGCATGGCCGGTCTACCACCGCTACTCGGATTCGTCGGCAAGGAAGCCGCACTCGAATCAGTTCTCGAAACGAACGCGCTCGGCCACTGGTCGTCGATCGCCGTCGTCACGGTGATCGTGTTGGGCTCGATCCTGACCGTCGGCTACAGCGTCCGGTTCATCTGGGGAGCCTTCGGACGCAAGACCTTGAGCAAGCCGAGTCCGGCCGTGAGCAAGATGCACAAGCCGGGTTGGCTGTTCCTGTTCGCGCCCGGCCTACTCGCGGTTCTCGGTCTGGCCGCCGGCATTCTCTCGCCCCAACTCGAGAAGCTGCTGACGCCGTACTCCACCACGCTGGCCCCCGGACCGCACGCCGACTACCACCTCGCACTGTGGCACGGATTCAACACTCCGCTGCTGCTCACCTGCATCGTCATCGCCGGCGGCATCGCGCTCTACATCGCGCAGCGTCAGATCAGCCGCCTGCACTTCGAGCACCCGCCGCTCGGCAACGCCGACCGCATCTACGACGCGACCCTGCGCGGCATGGACACCATCTCGATGCGCCTGACCGGTGCCACTCAGCGTGGTTCGCTCCCCCGCACGCAGTCGACGATTCTTGCGACGCTGGTCGTGGTGCCACTGTTCCTGCTGATCATCGACACCGATGGCGGCGGAGTCGACCTTCGGATGTGGGATTCACCCATCCAGTTCACTATCGCGCTGATGATGATTTCGGCCGCCATCGCCGCGACGCTGATGCGCAACCGACTCGCCAGCGTCATCCTCGTCGGACTCACCGGCTACGGCTGTGGCGTGTTGTTCGCGCTGCACGGCGCACCCGACCTCGCGCTGACCCAGTTCCTCGTCGAAACCTTGACCCTCGTGATCTTCGTGCTGGTACTCCGGAAGTTCCCCGCAGAGGTCGACGAGAGCAAGGCAATCGGCTTCAAGTGGCCGCGTGCCGCACTCGCCGTCGCGGTCGGTATCACCGTCACCACCATCGCGGCCTACGCGACCAATGCGAGAAACACTCGTCCGATCTACGAACTGCTTCCCGACGCGGCCTACGACCTGGGCAACGGCAAGAACGTCGTCAACGTCCTACTCGTCGACATCCGCGCATGGGACACGCTCGGTGAGATCTCGGTCCTGCTGGTCGCGGCAACCGGCGTCGCCAGCCTCGTGTTCCGCAACCGCCGCTTCGGTATCGCGCCGCGAGTCGCGGACGCCCCCTCCGTCATCGTCGACAAGGCAGCGGCCAACTCGGACACGACGTGGTTGCGCGGCGGAGACCTCATCGATCCTCGACACCGTTCGCTGGTTCTCGAGGTCACCACGAGATTAATCTTCCCGACCATCATGGTGTTGTCGATCTACTTCTTCTTCTCCGGTCACAATGCCCCCGGCGGCGGTTTCGCCGGAGGCCTGACGGCGGGCCTCGCCCTCGTGCTGCGTTACCTCGCCGGTGGCCGCTACGAACTCGGTGAAGCCGTACCCATCGACGCGGGCAAGATTCTCGGCCTCGGTTTGGCGCTAGCCGCGGGCACCGCCCTGGTGTCGCTGTTCCTCGGCGCTCCGGCACTCTCGTCGGCTGTCTTCGAGTTCACGCTCCCGCTCATCGGCCACGTCAAACTGGTCACCGCACTGTTCTTCGACCTGGGCGTCTACCTCATCGTGGTCGGCCTGGTCCTGGACGTACTCCGAAGTCTCGGCGCCCGCCTCGACGCAGAAATCGAGGTGAAAGCACCATGAGCGCAAATATCGGAATGCTGATCCTGATCGGCGTCCTCACGTCGGCCGGTGTCTACCTGCTGATCGAACGAAGCATCACCCGGATGCTCCTCGGTCTACTTCTATTCGGTAACGCCATCAACCTCTTGATCCTGACCGTAGGTGGATCGGACGGGAATCCGCCCATCGTCGGCCGAGATTCGGTCCACGAGGAGATAGCGGATCCGCTCGCCCAGGGCATGATCCTGACGGCCATCGTGATCACGATGGGTATCGCCGGCTTCGTTCTGGCACTGGCGTACCGGTCTTACAAGATCAACACCGCCGACGCCGTCGAGGACGATCCCGAGGACACCAAGATCCTCAAGCGTCGCCTGCCTGCCGACGCTCCCGACCACGACCGCTCCGACGACCCGGTCACCGGTGCCCCGAGCATCGGCGGCGACGCATTCGACAAGGACGGCAACCCTATTCCCCTCGAACAACTGGTCAACCTCGAGGACATCGAATGCTACGACGACCTCCACGACGGCGACTTCGAGGACGAACCGGTACCCGACTGGGCCACCGACCTTGCTCGTAAGAAGGAATCCGAGAAGCGGCGCAAAGACGCTCGCCAGACCAAGATCGAGGGAGGTGGCGGCGCATGACCATCTCGGACAACCTGATGGGAGCCCTTGCGCCCCTGCCCGTCCTGATCCCGATGCTGGCCGCAGCTGCGACGCTGGTTGTCGGCCGACGTCCGCGTTTCCAGCGTGTCATCACACTGATCGCGCTCATCGGCGTCGTCGCGGTGTCTGGATTGCTGCTCTACCTCGCCGACCGCGACGGTACGACGGCCGTTCAGGTCGGCGGCTGGGACTCCCCCATCGGCATCACACTCGTCGTCGACCGTCTCTCGGCGATGATGCTCGTGGTCTCGTCGGTGGTGTTGCTCGCCGTCATGATCTACGCGATCGGTCAGGGTATTCGCGACGGCAGCGAGGCCCAGCCGGTCTCGATCTTCCTGCCGACCTATCTCGCATTGACCGCCGGTATCTCCAACGCGTTCCTCGCCGGTGACCTCTTCAACCTGTACGTCGGATTCGAGGTCCTGCTCGCCGCGAGTTTCGTGCTCCTGACGCTCGGTGCCAGCGCCGACCGCGTTCGGGCCGGTGTCTCGTACGTGATGGTCTCGATGGTGTCCTCGCTGATCTTCCTGGCGGGCATCGCCTTCGCCTACGCGGCGACCGGCACCCTCAACATGGCCGACATGGCCCTGCGCTTCGACAACATTCCGCCGGGCACACGAACCGCCATCTTCGCTGTCCTGCTCGTGGCGTTCGGCATCAAGGCTGCGGTCTTCCCGCTGTCGGCGTGGCTACCGGACTCGTATCCGACCGCGCCCGCACCGATCACCGCCGTCTTCGCCGGGTTGCTCACCAAGGTCGGTGTGTACGCGATCATCCGCGCGCACTCACTGTTATTCCCGCAAGGAGAACTCGACAACGTACTGATGGTGTGCGGTCTGCTCACGATGGTGGTCGGCATCATGGGTGCCATCGCGCAGAGCGACATCAAACGTCTGCTCTCGTTCACACTGGTCAGCCATATCGGTTACATGATCTTCGGTATCGCACTGTCCACGACGTCCGGGCTGTCCGGCGCGATCTACTACGTCGCCCACCACATCATCGTGCAGACGACGCTCTTCCTCGTCGTGGGTCTGATCGAACGACAAGCCGGGTCGTCGTCGCTGCGCCGACTCGGCGGTCTGGCGGCGGCCAGCCCGATCCTCGCGATCGTCTTCCTGATCCCGGCACTGAATCTCGGTGGTATCCCGCCGTTCTCGGGCTTCATCGGCAAGGTCGCGCTCCTGCAGGCCGGTGCGGCCGACGCCAGCGCGCTGGCCTGGATCCTCGTCGCCGGCGGCACGATCACCAGCTTGCTGACGCTCTACGCCGTCGCCCGCGTGTGGACCAAGGCCTTCTGGCGAGCCCGCGCCGACGCGCCCGAAGGTGACCTCGCCGACGTCAGCCCGTCAGCACTGATCGACGAGTCCGAAGAGGACATCGCGTTCGTCGACCGCGAGGACGTCGGCAAGATTCCGGTCTTCATGCTGATTCCGACGGTCGGACTCGTCATCGTCGGCCTGGCACTGACGGTGTTCGCAGGCCGGATCATCGACATCAGCGACAGAGCGGCGAAGGATCTGCAAGACCGGTCCATCTACATCGACGCGGTTCTCGGCAACCACCGACCCGTGCCGGTCGACGAAGCTCCCGTCGCTGCAGACGACCCTGCTGTAGCTCCCAGTACCGACGCCCCGAACACCGAGGAGGCTCCGCGATGAAACGCGAACAGGTACTCCGCGTCGGGATCCTGCTGTGGCTGATGGTCGTATGGATCCTGTTGTGGGGCAACATCAGTTTCGGCAACATCTTCGGGGGACTCGCCGTCGGCCTGATCATCATGGTCCTGCTTCCCCTCCCCCGCGTACCGGTCGAGGGTCGGGTACATCTGCTGTCGATTCTGCGTCTGCTGTGGATGATCGTGTACTACGCGATCCAGTCGAGTATCCAGGTCGCGTGGCTGGCGATCCGTCCGTCGCCGCCGCCGGTCACCGGAGTTCTGCGGTACCAACTCGGGATCAAGTCCGACCTGGTTCTCACGCTGTGCATCGACGTACTGAACCTGATCCCGGGCACCATGGTTCTCGAGATCGACCAGAACCGGCGCATCGTCTACGTCCACGTGCTCGACGTCGGATCGCAGAAAGCCGTCAGCGCGTTCTACTGCTCGGTGGAGGATCTCGAGCGGTTGTTCATCGCGTCGTTCGAACGTGATTCGGACTGGCAACCCAGCCCATGGCACCAGCGCGACTACGAATTCGATGCACCCCGGCAGGAGGACCAACCATGAACGGGTTCATCACCACGATCTTGATCATTTCCGGAGTGATTCTGCTGATCGCCGCCGTACTGACCACGTTCCGATTGCTCGACGGTCCGAGCTCACTCGACCGCCTCGTCGCTCTGGACACGATCATCGCGGTCTCGATGTGTGGACTCGCCGTCTGGGCCGCGTACAGCAAAGACACCACGATCGTTCCCGCGATCGTGGCGCTGGCACTGGTCGGCTTCATCGGTTCCGTGTCCGTCGCGCGCTTCCGGGTGAGTGACCAGTGATCGGCAACATCCTCGACACGATCGGGGCCATCTCCATCTTCCTCGGCGCGCTGCTCGCGCTGACCGCCGCGGTGGGAATCGTTCGCTTCCCCGACACCCTGCGTCGTATGCACGCGGCCACGAAACCTCAGGTGGTCGGACTGATCCTGGTGCTTATGGGCGCCGTGTTCCTGCTTCGTGGGAGCGTCGACATCTGGATGTTGGTCCTGGTGGGCATCTTCACGCTGCTGACCGCGCCCGTGATCGCGCACAGCGTCGGCCGAGTCGCCTACCGCGAACAGCGCGAAGAGGACGACCTCATGAAGATCAACGAGCTGGAAGACCCGGACTCTCTCCTGTAGCGGCATCCCACTCGCCGTCGCGCTCGCCCCACACCGCAAGTGCAGTGCCGGGGCGGGCGAAGAAGGTGGCGAAGTACGCGACCGACATGAGAACCAGGACAGCCATCAGCAGCGGCCCGAAGATCGCCGGGTACTCGGCCATCTGCACCGCAGCGAACCGGTACGAGAGCAACAACCCCGCGAGTAGTGCCGAGCCACCGATCAACAGACGCACTCGGAACCACCCCCAGCCTCGCTCCGGATCCCGTAGCGCCGCATCGAGGGTCAAGCACAGGACGGCACCGGCAATGAGGTCGACGCCGTAGTGGAATCCGAAGCCGAGCGTCGCGGTCAGGGTCGCAACGAGCCAGAACGATCCCAGGCTGCGAATCCACCACGGTCCGCTGCGCGAGTGGATGAACAATGCGACCGCCCACGCGGTATGCAGGCTCGGCATGCAGTTTCGCGGTGCGGCGTCGTCGAACGGCAGCGACGACGGTGATGCGAAGTCGAAGTTGGGCACGATGTTCGGCCAGTAGTCACCGATCTGGAATCCGAACCCACGCGGACCGAAGGCGAACACCGGACCGACCACCGGGAACAGGACGTAGAAGATCGGGCCGATCAGCCCGATGAGCAGGAATGTTCGCAGCAGGTGATGCGACGGCCATCCCTTACGTGCTTGGTAGAGGGCAACCACGATCACTGCGACGGGCAGTTCGACGTAGATCCAGTCGAGGGCTGCTGCACCGACGGGGCCCATGGCGTCGACGATCTGGCCCATCACCCACGACGGATTCCCGAGAGCCTGGTCGGCGAGGAACACGTACTCGTCCCACACGTCGGTGCCGACGAGAATGGTGATCTCCAGCCACGTCTCGGCAACCTTGGCGGCGATGATGAGCAACGCGCCGAGAGCGACGCCGTGCAGAACGCTGAGTCGACGCTCGCCGGACAACTTCCACACCGCGTACACCGCGATGGCCGTCAGCACCCAGGTGCCGCCGGTGCCCATAGTCAGCGGTCCACCCGAGAACCAACGGATCGCGCCGACGACCACGTCGATGACAACGGCCGCGGATACCGCGTAGATGCGTTCTTTGTTGTTCAGTCCAACCAGCGCGAGAGCGAGACCCACCCAGGGCATGGTCGCCGAGCGAGGAACGAGGAAGTAGTCGCCGAACAGGCTTTCCACCGGACCGAGATAGCCCTTGTACGACGCGAACGCCTGCACACCCAGGACCAGCACGGTCAATGCTGCTGTGCCGATCAGAAGGAGTCGATGAGAACTCGACCACGAACGATCCGACTGTCCGGGTACGCCCCCTCGTTGGGACCAACTGTCTATCAACACCGGACAATAGTAAACGCCGTGTGAACCGAATATGGACGCAGACTGGACAATCGGTCTGTATGCCCGTATTTCGACCCTACGAAACCATCGGCAACACGGAGTGCTCTAAGTACCCAACTCCGCGACCAATGCGTCGACTACCGCAACCAGATCGCCGCCCGTCGCTTCCGCGACACGGCGTTGACGCTGGTAGGAGGCACCGCGACGGGGAATGTCCGCCACCGACGCCAACTCGTCCGCGCAGCCGAGTGAGACCGCTATCGGCGCCAAGTCGTCGAGCAGGCGATCCAGATCGTCAGTGACGAGGCACTCGTTTGCGTCGGAGTCGAGGATGATCTCGGCGTCCAGTCCGTATCTCGCTGCGCGCCACTTGTTTTCCTTGACGTGCCACGGCTGCATGTTCGGCAGAGTCTCACCGGCACTCAGTCTGCGGTCCAGATCGACGATGAGGCAGTGGACCAGAGCAACGAGAGCACCCAGTTCAGCGCGTGTCGAGACGCCGTCGAACACCCGGACCTCGATGGTTCCCCACTTCGGCGCGGGACGGATGTCCCAGTGCATGCCGCCGATCTTGGTGATCACACCGGTCTTCATCTGGTCGTCGATGAACGACTCGTATTCGGCCCAGTTCTCGAACTGGTACGGAAGGCCCGCGGTGGGGAGTTGCTGGAACATCAACGCGCGATTGGACGCATAGCCGGTGTCCACACCGGCCCACATCGGCGAGGACGCCGACAGCGCCAACAGGTGCGGATAGCGCTGCAGCAGTGCGTTGATGATCGGGAAAACGCGATCCGCGGACGAGACACCCACATGAACGTGCACGCCCCAGATCAGCATCTGCCGACCCCACCACTGCGTGCGTTCGATGAGTTCGTCGTAGTCGGGTGTCCGGGTGACCAGCTGCGTCGACCATTGCGCGAACGGGTGCGTGCCCGCGCTGATGAGGTCGACGCCGAGCGGATTCGCAGCGCGGCGAAGCAGATCCAGTGACCTGTCGAGATCACTCATCGCCTCGCCGACCGTCGAGTGAATACCCGTGACGAGTTCGACGGTATTTCGCAGTAGTTCCTTGGTGATGTGCGGGGTTTCCGAGCCGGCAAGCTCTTCGACCGCCGAAAACACCTCGGCTGCTGTGTTGGAGAGATCTCTGGTCTTGCGATCGACCAGCGCGATCTCCCACTCCACGCCCAGCGTCGGGCGCGGCGAACCTGGAAATGGAACTACCACGCAGAGAATCCAATCACAGTGTCGGTAAAAACACCGTGCTGGCTACTGCGTGGTAGTCGCCGGAAGTGATGCAAAACTCAGGTGAGTTTGTCAGCTCTTGGTGATGACACCGCAAGCGACGCGTCCGCCGGCGTCACCGGTGTCGAGGGTCTGCTGATCCGGTGCCGGCGCGTAACGCGTCGGGATGTTGCCGAAGTTGTCCGCACCGGCGTGGATCATGACGGATGTTCCACCGTATGCGACCAGTTCGTCGACGGTGAACGCGTCGGTCGTGGTGACCAGCGTGGCGGTGCCGTCTTCGAGGACCTGAACCGAAGTGAGGTCACCGCTCGCCGGGTGGCCCGTGTGACCCTCGGCCTGGAAGTGTCCGCCTGCCGAGAGGAAGTTACCCGGCTCTCCGCCGCTGGGGGCTACGGAATTGGTCTCGCACTTGGCGACCTGGTGAACGTGGAATCCGTGGAAGCCGGGGGTCAGGCCCTTGGCGTCGAGGGTGACCTTGACGTCGCTACCTTCCTGCGCGAACGTGACCGTTCCGACCTTGGCGCCGTCGGTGCCGTTCAGTGTTGCGGTGACCGTTTCGGCAGAAGCGCCGGCGTGAGCCGTCTCGGAACCGTGGCCGCCCGCGCTTTCGTGCGCGCTGGGATCGGCTGCACCGGTCCACACCGGAGGAGTCGTGCCGGGGACGCTGCTGGGCTCTTCGCTGTTACTGCAAGCGGTCAAGCCGAAAGCGGCAATCGCGACTACAGGGGCAACGACGCGCCAGGACATACGCCGGGTGCTGCTGGGGGCCATCGAACCGCTCCTTTGAGGTGGCGAGAAAGTGCTTCTGATCATAACGGCGCGTGTAGTAGCTGGAACCGACGGGTCAGTTCCACCTTCACGACCGGTCAGTTGGAGGTCACGATCACGATCACGCCAGGTGACGCGTTCGCGATGCCGGCGAATCGAGGTTCTGCGGTGACTCCGAGTTCAGCTGCGATCTTCTGCGCCGCTGCCTTCTCCGCCGCGGACGATCCGTAGTACACCGTCGTCGTACTGACGGTGCCCTCGCTGTAGTTACCCGTCTCCTCGACGTTCCAACCTGCAGCCGTCAATTCCTCGGCAGTGCCTGCTGCCAGACCCGAGACGGTGCTGTTGTTGAGAACTCGAACGCTGATATTCGACGTGTCGACGCCGCTCGCGGAGCTGGAAGTCGTGGTCGTCGCAGTTCCCGAGGGACGCGACGTAGTGGTGGTATCGCCCGAAGCGGGTTGCGTCGTCGCTGCCGGCTTGGAAGTGGCAGGTGCCGACGCGGGGGCGCTCGTCGTGGCAGACGCCGAGGATTCGGCCTGCTGTGCTGCGGTGTTCTCGTCGCCCGATCCACCGTCGCTCGATCCACCCAGTGAGGCTGCTCCGAGACCGATGAACACGATCGCCAACGCGATCAACACCATGGCGATTGCGCGAAGCGGAGGTCCGGACGGCTGCTCTTTCGGGGTACTCACGATGTCGACCTTATCGCCAGTGCGTGGACAGCCCGATCATATGTACGCGTGATTCAGGTGACCTCGAAGCCGAGGCGACGGGCGGCCCTGGCCTTCTGACGGCTGGCACGCAGACGACGCAGGCGCTTGACCAGCATGGGATCAGCCGCCAAGGATTCGGGGCGATCGACCAAGGCATTGAGAACCTGGTAGTAGCGGGTTGCCGACATGTCGAACAACTCCTTGATGGCTTCTTCCTTCGCACCGGCGTACTTCCACCACTGGCGCTCGAAGGAGAGGATGTCGTGCTCCCGGCGGGTGAGGCCGTCTTCGCCCACCTCGTGCATGCCTGCTGTATCTACTACCGAATCGTCGGCGCCAGTGCCTTCGGACTGGTTCCGACTACGCGCGGTTGCGCCGTCCATGTCACTCCTCGACTGCTGTGCTCGGCGTCAGCGAGACTCGTATGCCCGGTGTTCTTTTCCGACCGATATTCTCGCGGCCGTGAGTTTCCCGGTCCCCTGGCCCGAAGGTAACTCACAATTTCCCCCGCGGCCCACGTTCCGACCGAGCAACGAATTACATCGCTGTTCTTCAGCAACCATTGAACCATGATCGAGTGTGCGGGCCGTGATAACTACGCGGGCGCGCCGCACTATCCTTGTCCGCATGGCTATCCTCCCCATCCGAATCGTCGGCGACCCGGTACTGCACAAGGCGACAGAGCCGGTCACTCAGTCCCCGGCCGAGATCGCCGAACTGATCGCAGACATGTACGAGACGATGGACGCCGCCAACGGCGTCGGTCTGGCGGCCAATCAGGTCGGCGTTTCACTCCGAGTCTTCGTCTACGACTGCCCCGGTGACGACCGCAGCAGCGAGCGTCGTCGCGGCGTCGTCGTGAACCCGGTACTCGAGACGTCCGAAATCCCCCAGACGATGCCCGACCCGGAAGAAGACTTCGAGGGTTGCCTTTCCGTTCCCGGCGAGCAGTTCCCGACGGGCCGCGCCGATTGGGCGAAGGTCACCGGCACCGACGCCGACGGCAACCCGATCGAGGTCGAGGGCACCGGATTCTTCGCACGGATGCTCCAGCACGAGACCGGGCATCTCGACGGTTTCCTCTACACGGACGTGCTGATCGGCCGCAACGCGCGCGCCGCCAAGAAGATCATCAAGCGTTCCGGTTGGGGCAAGCCCGGTCTGACCTGGACGCCGGGCACCGTCGACGATCCGTTCGGTCACGACGACGACGATTACGAAGACTGAGAATTTCGCTCTGAACGGCAACATTTCGATCGGTAGCCGGGTGGTTTTGCGATACAAGCTCCCACCCGGCTATTCGCATCCCATGACCGACGTCATCGGCATCCTCGAGGGTGCCGATCCCATCGCCGTCCGCAGCGGCGACGGTCGGCTGGTCCAGGTCTCCGCCGATCAGGTGATTGCACTCAAGACTCTCTCGGCCCGTCCGATTCGCATCGGCGAGATTCGAAACCTCGAAACGGCTGCTGCGGCGGCGTGGCCGGGGGTCGAGCAGGCGTGGATCGACGGTTGGTTGCTGCGCGCCGGTCACGGCTTCACCGGCCGCGCCAATTCGGCTTTGCCGCTCGGTGGTGCGGGGACGGTTGCCGGCTTCGACGCGAGCACCATCGAGCGGATACGCCAGTGGTTCGGTGACCGCGGCCTGCCGACCCTGCTGCTCCTCCCCGATCGACTCGGCACCGCTCCGGACGGGTGGACCAGCGAGAAGGAAACCATCGTGATGGCCGCCGATCTGGGCAGTGTCACGCTGCCGCTCGGTCCTCCGGTCACCTCGTTCGCCGACCGCCCCGACCACAACTGGCTGTCGACGTACGACGCCCACGGAGATCCGGCGTACGTCGAGGCGGTCCTCACGGCTGTCGTGGGCAGTGCAACTTTCGGCGCGATCGGAAACACCGACACGACGCTTGCCATCGGGCGCGCTGCGCTCACCGAGGCGCCCGATGGCAAGCGCTGGGTAGGACTGACCGGCATTCACGTCGCCCCTGAACACCGTCGTCACGGAATCGGGTCGCTGATCTGCGGAGATCTACTCTCCTGGGGTCGTCAGAACGGTGCGACGCACGCGTACCTCCAGGTTTCGGCGGAGAACTCCGCGGCGATCGCGCTCTACGAGCGGCTCGGATTCGTCGAACACCACCGCTACCGATACGCCACCGATCCTGTCGGCGGCTGACGCTAGGCTTGCCCTCGTGCGCATCGCTACTTGGAACGTCAACTCCGTCCGTGCCCGTACCGACAGGATCATCGACTGGCTCGGTCGATCCGACGTCGACGTCCTGGCAATGCAGGAAACCAAGTGCAAGGACGAGCAGTTTCCGTACGAACGCTTCAAGGAAATCGGCTACGAGGTCGCCCACGTCGGGTTGAGCCAGTGGAACGGTGTCGCCATCGCTTCGCGCGTCGGCCTGGACGACGTGCAGATCGGCTTCGAGGATCAGCCCGGGTTCGACAAGGATCCCGAGGCAGACCCGGTCCGCGAGGCACGTGCGATCGGTGCCACCTGCGGCGGTGTGCGGGTGTGGAGCCTGTACGTCCCCAACGGCCGTGAGCTGGAAGACCCGCATTACGCCTACAAGCTGGATTGGCTGGCCAAGCTGCGCGACGACGCGGAGGGCTGGCTCAAGCAGGATCCCGACGCGCAGATCGCCCTGGTCGGTGACTGGAACGTCGCTCCTACGGACGACGACGTGTGGGATCCCGCTTTCTTCGAGGGCAAGACCCACACGTCGGAGCCGGAACGAGCTGCGTTCACCGCCTTCACCGAGTCCGGGTTCGCGGACGTCGTTCGCCCGTACACCCCCGGTCCCGGTGTGTACACGTACTGGGACTACACGCAGCTTCGCTTCCCGAAGAAGCAGGGCATGCGAATCGACTTCATCCTCGGCTCTCCGGCATTCGCAGCGCGCGTCGAGGCGGCCGAGATCGATCGAAACGAGCGAAAAGGCAAGGGCGCCAGCGATCACGCTCCAGTGATCGTAAAGCTCGGGTGATCGTAAAGCTCGGAGCCTGATCGTCTGTTTGCAACCTCCGGCGGCTAGTCCTCGACGAGCAGTTCCAGATACTCGGGATGCTCGCCGAGGTACCGCTGAACATAGGTGCACACAGGCCGCACCGACCATTCACGTTCACGGGCGCAGTCCATCGCGAACTGCACGAGTACGGCTGCCAGTCCCTGCCCGCCGTACTCCTCCTTGACGACGGTATGCATGTACGCAACCACGTCGCCCGCTTCGGCTCCGCTCCCCGAAATCTCGTCCTCGTCGCGGTATCCGAGGATGCCGACCAACTCGTCGTCGGAGAGCAGTTCGAATCGTTCGTGCGACGGATTGTCCACGAGCGTGACTTCCGGTGAGGTTCCGGTTCTCGAGTTTTCGATGTCGTTCATTGCGGCGACCTCCACGGCACGATCTGCAACTGCGCGATCTGCGACTGCTGCGTTCGCACGCTCTCCATAACTGTGATCCATGCCACTCATAGAATCAGCTACCGACGACGCTGTCCCGGGTTCGACCAATTTTTGCACCGCGAACGACTCCACCGCAATCGCACTGAAACGCTTTTTCGGGGTTGAGATAGAGTCGGCCGGTGCCGCTGTGACAGCGAGCACAAATTTCATACAACCACCACGGGGGCTCGCACCAGCGGGCTGAGAGGACGGCTAGGGCCGTCGACCGGATGAACCTGACCGGATAATGCCGGCGTAGGGAGCGCACCATGCAGGAGAAGTCTGTCCGTACGGCTGTTCACGCGACTGTCCACACCGCTGTGACAACCGGCCCGATCGAGGGCAGTAGCAAGCACTACGTCGAATCGGATTCTCTCCGGATCCCACTTCGACGCGTCACTCTCACCAATGGTGAGCATCTGGACCTGTACGACACGTCAGGTCCTTACACCGACACGGACGCCGACATCGACCTCGATGCAGGGCTGCCGACGACCAGGGACACCTGGGAACGCCCGGAAAGCAATCGGACGCAACTGGAATGCGCCCGAGACGGTGTGATCACCCCGGAGATGCGCTATTGCGCTGCACGCGAGGGCGTTTCAGCCGAACTGGTGCGTTCCGAGGTGGCTCGCGGGCGGGCGGTAATTCCCGCGAACCATCGCCACGGCGAGCTGGAGCCGATGCTCATCGGCAAGAAGTTCGCCGTCAAGATCAACGCGAATATCGGGAACTCGGCCGTAACCTCCTCTGTTGCAGAGGAAGTCGAAAAGATGGTGTGGGCGATCCGCTGGGGCGCCGACACCATCATGGACCTGTCCACCGGCAAGGACATCCACCTGACCCGTGAATGGATTCTGCGCAACTCACCCGTACCGGTCGGCACGGTACCGATCTACCAGGCACTCGAGAAAGTCAACGGAGATCCCACTGCTCTGACATGGGAAATCTACCGCGACACGGTAATCGAGCAGTGCGAGCAGGGCGTCGACTACATGACCGTGCATGCCGGTGTACGAATCGGTTACATCGCTCTGACTGCTGGTCGCGTCACGGGAATCGTCTCGCGCGGCGGCGCGATCATGGCCGCGTGGTGCATGCACCACAGGCAGGAATCGTTCCTCTACACACACTTCGACGAACTGTGCGAGATCTTGCGCCGATACGACGTCACGTTCTCCCTCGGTGACGGGCTTCGACCGGGATCGATCGCCGACGCCAACGACGCCGCCCAATTCGCGGAGCTTCGCACTCTGGGAGAACTCACGCAGATTGCGAAATCCGCAGGAGTCCAGGTCATGATCGAGGGCCCCGGACACGTTCCCATGGACAAGATCGAGGAAAACGTCCGCCTGGAAGAAGAGCTCTGCGACGAGGCACCGTTCTACACCCTCGGACCGCTCGCTACCGATATCGCGCCGGCGTACGACCACATCACCTCCGCCATCGGTGCGGCGATGATCGCACGGGCGGGAACGGCGATGCTCTGTTACGTCACACCCAAGGAACACCTCGGCCTGCCCAACCGAGACGACGTGAAAACCGGTGTGATCACCTACAAGATCGCTGGCCATGCAGCAGACCTGGCAAAAGGGCACCCGAATGCACAGGCCCGCGACGACGCACTGTCCAAGGCGCGCTTCGAATTTCGCTGGTTGGACCAGTTCGCTTTGTCACTCGACCCGGACACCGCCAGGGAGTTCCACGACGAGACACTACCGGCAGAGCCCGCCAAGACCGCACATTTCTGCTCGATGTGCGGGCCGAAGTTCTGCTCGATGCGGATCTCGGCGGACGTACGTCAGTACGCGGAAATCCTGGAAGCGGAAATCCCGGAAACCGAGTCCATCCGGACCGAGCTGCCGTTTCCCCAGGTCCGGTCGGTAGGCTCGTCGTCGTGAAGCTGCTGCCCCTGACCCCCGCCGGACAGACCCCGATTCGGGCATTGACCATCGCCGGAACCGACTCCGGCGGCGGAGCCGGCATTCAAGCCGATTCCCGCACGATGGCGATGTGCGGAGTACACGCCTGTGTGGCCGTCGCCGCTGTGACGGTCCAGAATTCGGTGGGCGTCAGCGGATTCCACGAGATTCCGCCGGAGATCGTCGCCGACCAGGTGCGCGTCGTGGTCTCGGACATCGGCGTCGGCGCAGCGAAGACGGGAATGCTGGCCTCGACGACGATCATCGAAGCGGTAGCCGCAGTTGCCGCCGAGGTGGGGATCGGCCGCGACCGGCCGATCCCGCTGGTGGTCGACCCCGTGTGCGCGTCGATGCACGGCGATCCGCTGTTGCACGAAGAAGCTCTCGACGCGGTCCGCAACACCTTGATTCCGGCTGCCACGGTGGTCACTCCGAACCTCGACGAGGTTCGGTTGATCACCGGCATCGAGGTCGTCGACGACAAGAGCGCCCGCCAAGCGGCAGAAGCGTTGCATGCGCTCGGCGCTCAATGGTCCATCGTCAAGGGCGGCCACCTTCGTACTTCGGAGTTGTCCACCGATCTGTTGTTCGACGGCGACCGTTTCCTCGAATTCAGCAGTGCCCGGATCGACACCGGCAACGATCACGGCGGCGGAGACACGCTGGCCGCTGCGATCACTTGCGCTCTCGCACATGGCTATTCCGTTCCGGACGCGGTGGCGTTCGGCAAAGAGTGGGTGACCAAGTGTCTCGAGGCGTCGTACGACCTCGGCGCAGGACATGGTCCGGTGTCCCCGCTTTGGCGGCTCCAGGTCTAGTGCGCTAGTTCCGGCGTACGCGCCAGATTCCCAGGTCGACGGGAACTCCGTTGGGAGTGGTCGCGAAAAACCCTCGCCGCCATGGCCGGATCGTGAGATCGAGATCCTCCAGGGTGCCGGCTTCGAGTTCCTCGAGAGTTGTCGCCGACATCATGACGTTGCCGTCGCCGCCCAAGCCCATCATCCGGGCGGCGATGGTCACGTCGACGCCGAGCCAGTCGTCGCCGATCTGGCGCGGAGTACCCGTGTGGAGGCCGACGCGCATTCGTGGGGTGTATCCGTCGAGGTCGACTTCCGCGAGTGCGTCCTGCGCGGTGAACACCGCCTTCAAAGCCGCATCCGGGCGAATGAACACGGCCATCAGACCGTCGCCCATCCGTTTGACGACGTGTCCGCCGTTGTCGGTGATCGGGGTTTCCACGGCCTGCGCCACGGCACGCAGGAGCGTCAGCGTGGCGCCGTCACCGGCTTCGAGTGACCAGGTGGAGAAGCCAACCAGATCGGTGAAGACGATGGTCAGTTCTTGATCACCGCGGCCGCGGCCCATCTTTTCCAGCGCCGCCTGCCACACCTGCAGTGCTCCGAGGCTCACTTCGCGAGTGGCTGCCGGCTTCTGATCGAGCAATCTGTCAGCGACGCGGGCCACGGCGCGGGCACCGCCAGGACCTGCCAGCGAGAGCGGATCTCCGAATCCGGGATCACCGGGTAGTGCCCGCCTCAGCCGTCGTAGCGCGTCGATGAGCTGCTGCCGACGGTTCAGTTCTGCCGCAGAGTTCAAGACGACGTCGACGACGCCTCGAACCGAGGAGGAAGGAGCACCTGTCGTGTCGGTGCCCTCCGGGGACAGATCAGCCATAACTCAAGCGTAACTCAGAGTTACAGACAGTGTGCTGCCGCCGTTCTCGCACAGTGGCCTCCTGGTCGCTCGCACAGTCGATCATTCGGTCAGTCGATCATTCGGTCAGTCGATCATTCGGTTCTGGCCTGTGTCCGGGCATCGCCGACGGGAACGCCGTTCGGCCCGCTCAAATCCTGGGCATACGTCGCAACTCCGAAGGCTACTGCAGAAGCGTTGGCAGCGAGCGCTTCGCGATCGATGTTCGCGAGGTTGTCCTGGGCACTGTGGTAGTTCGGGTCGAAGGTCTCCTCCGCTTCGCCGCCCCACTTCTCGGCCTGAGCCGGCGTCTTGCGTTCGTCCGCGCCGCTGAACACTCCGCCCGCCGGGATTCCGATCTCGATGAACGGGCCGTAGTCGGAACGCCCGTCGAAGTCCGTTCCGTCCGCCGCAATCCCCCGATCGGCGAGAAAATCGACGAAGGTGCGCTCGATGCCTGCCGAACCCTCGGGCCCTGGCCCCTCCCCGACCGCATCCGAGTTGTCACCGTCGTAAGCCAGGTATCCGGCATTGGGCGAACCGAGCATGTCGAAATTCAGATACAGGGCGATGTCGGCCCGTTCCTGATCGCTCAGACCTTCCACGTAACGGGTGGAGCCGACCAATCCCACTTCTTCCGCTCCCCAGAAAGCGAAACGCACGGCATTCTCGATGCTCGGTGAGCTTCCCATCTGCAGCGCGGTTTCCAGCACGGCTGCGGTGCCGCTTCCGTTGTCGTTGATTCCGGGACCTTCCGGCACACTGTCCAGGTGGGCGCCCACGACAACCACGTTGTCGGTCGCGCCGGTCTTGGTCTGTGCAATCACGTTGCGCGACTTCGTCGTTTCCGTCGACGTGTCGAGAATCAGCGTGAGGTCTCCGGGCGCTACGGCAAGAGCCTCGCCCGACGCCTTGCTCACCCCGCCGGTCGGGATGCGGGCGTCTTCGGGTTCACCCAAGGTTGCCCCGCCCAGCATCGCGTCCTCGTTGTTGGCAACCAACAACGCTGCCGCGCCGCGGTCAGCGGCGATCTTCTGCTTGTCGCCGAACGGGCACACTCCGCGGGTGACCAGCACGATTGCACCGTTCACGTCGCGGCCGTCGTAGTCGGTGGCCTCGCAACCTGGTGTCTCGTCGGCGGGAATCACCACCAGGCGTGCCGTAATTCCGGTCGGTCCTGTGGAGGGGGAATATGTCAACGCCCGCACCGGAACATCGGAGCCGTCAGTAGCTTTCAGGGATTCGGTGCCGGGATCGAAGGAGCTGAAGTCGAATTCCGGGGTACTGACGTCGAAGCCCTTGTCTTCGAGCAGGTTTGCCACGTAGTCGACACTGGCGTCGTAGCCGGGGGTTCCGGCCGATCGATTGCCGTCGTTGTTACCGGCGATCTTCTCGAGTTGCTCCAGATGCCCGGTCACTGCGTCGACCGTGACGGTCTCGGAGAATGCCACCGGGTCTGCCGGGACGGCTGCTTCACTTCCCGACGACGAGCATCCACTCACCACGAGTGCTCCAGCCATTCCGACCACAACCACACCGAAGAGTCTCATCTTCGGAGGATATCGGCCGAAGCACAGGAAAGGGACCCAGTACGAATGGTTTTTCGTACTGGGTCCCTACTCTGCTGTCACTCCGCGTTCTCGGTAGGTCTCCCGACAACACCTACCGAGGGAGCGACAAGATCAGGCGTCGCGACGATTCACGATGACAATACTTGCTCCGAAAATCACCAGAACGAAGGCCGCGAAGTAGATCAGGCTGCCCCAGGGTCCCCAGTGGAAATCAAGGCTTCCGCCGCCAGGGCTGAGGAAGTGGTTTGCGTTCGCGAACGGCAGGAACGGGGTGATCTTCTCGCCGACACTGCCGAACAGTCCGAACAGGCTCTCGATGAGCAGCGGCCAGAGCAGGAGCAACGCAATAGCGCCCGCAGACTGGCGGATGATCGATCCGACGCCGACAGCAAGAATCACGCAGAGGAAGGCGTAAACCGGGATGCCGTAAATCGCACGCCAGTCATCGCCGGTCGACAGGGTCAGGCCCGTGCTGGCCTCGGTACCGGCCATGGCTTTGGCCACCGCGTAGGACCCGAAGGCGAGGACAAACGTCAGCACCGCGCCGAAGGCACCGATGAGGCCGGCTTTGGCGATGAGAACCGAGGCACGGTTCGGAACTGCCTGGAAGGTGGTGCGGATGGTCCCGAAGCGGTACTCACTGGTGACCGCGAGGGCCGCCATGATCATGAGAACCATGATTCCGAAACCCGAGATGCCGGCCGTGGCAACGGCGGTGTCGAGGTCCGGTGCTCCCTGGACGTCGGAGGACGTCAGAGCCGACTTGGCAACCGCGCCCATGATGGCCGCGAAGCCGAGAGCGAGCACGACGATGATGATCGTGCACCACAACGGTGATTTGGTCGTGGTGATCTTGATACGTTCA
>NZ_CAIJDS010000070.1:0-29564 GCF_903819475.1 Rhodococcus sp. UFZ-B548 | reverse complement strand
TCGGGTCGCGGCGATCGCGGCCGAGGTCGTGGAAGCCCTGACGAAGCGGTAGCCGGCCATTGGGGCCCACTGAAAGGTTCAGTGATACCCCGAACCTCATTGCAGACTCGGTCCAAGCAGCGCTCTAACGTAGGGAATGAGAAGCGTTCAGTGGCAATCGAGACCGCTTACAGCAGCGGTGCTGCAACGCATAGTCGTGCGTGGGATCTCTCGTGCGTCGGCGAGCGGGACTCGCGGATACGAGGGCTGTGACAGTGAGAGTGTCGAGGACGGTAGTACACACTTCCGGTTCTGTCCCTGTGGCATCGTTGTCACAGAGTGTGGCGTATGTGGTGTCCCAGAGTCATTTCCTGGTGAAAGCTTTTCGGATGTGGTGGCGTCAGCTACGCCTGTATCCGCGCCCCTCGCGGGTGCTGTGAAATACCCCGCTGGCTAATGGGGCCGGCCGTGGGATGTTCGTGTCTGGGAACCACTGATCTCAACAAGCACTCCTGAAAGTTGAACACCCCGCCTGGGAACGGCGCACATCCTAACCCCCAGCTGTCCGCCGTGCAGGGGTTCGGTTCCGGGGCGGTGGCCCTCAACCCGACATTGTTTCCATCACGAGACAGCCCGATGGCTCCAAACACAGACAACGAGCGCAATGCGCGAGCAAACACTCCATCCAACGAGGTGGTCATCTTGCACTTCGGGACGTGGCCGGCCAACTGAGGATCAACAAGTTCGAGTTCTATTCGCCCCGCTATTTCGGTGCGCACAATGCCAATATCGGTGCCGAACGATGTGATCTGTACGCAGGCCCGAAAGTTCCCACTCCAGACCCCCGGCGCCGGTTCGTCTGGTGTCGGTGGGTCGTTGCTGGACACCGGTTCTGCGACGGCAGGAACCGGACCGGCGTAACCATTTCGTCACGAGCCCTTCTGAGCGTCGGAATTGCGGGCAATAAGAGCCGCTATCCAGCTCGCACAGGGACTGTTTCTTAATCGGTGTTTCGGCCCCAGACGCTGAGTGAATGCTCAGCTAGGGAGGTGCCGTGATGACGACACTGGAAGAGGTGACGAAGAAGAAGACCGAGCCGCCGTCGGCGGAAGCTGCGGCGGCCGCGGAGTTGGTCAGGTTGGCGAAGGAGCAGGGTCTGTCGCTGACCGGACCGGACGGACTGCTCAAACAATTCACGAAGACCGTCCTGGAAACCGCGCTGAACGAGTAAATGACCGAGCACCTCGGGCACGACAAGAACCAGGCGCAGCCGGATCGGGAATCGACGAACATCCGCAACGGAACCCGATCGAAAACCGTGTTGACCGAGGCCAGCGGCCATATTCCGATCGACGTCCCACGTGATCGGGAAGGGACGTTCGAGCCGCAGATCGTCCAGAAACGCCAACGGCGGTTGAACGGTGTGGATAAGATCGTGCTGTCATTATATGCCAAAGGATTAACGACCGGTGAGAGCGGTGCGCATTTCGCTGAAATCTACGGTGCCTCGGTCTCGAAGGAAACTATTTCGCGGATCACGGACAAGGTCATCGAGGAGATGCAGGACTGGTCTGCCCGATCCCTCGACGAGGTGTACGCAGCGATCTTCATCGACGCGATCGTCGTCAAAATTCGGGACGGGCAGGTCGCAAACCGCCCGATCTACGCGGCCATCGGGGTCAGTCTCGACGGCCACCGTGATGTGCTCGGATTGTGGGCCGGAACCGGCGGTGAAGGCGCAAAGTTTTGGATGTCCGTGCTCACCGATAGCCGTAACCGCGGCACCCTGGACGTGTTCTTCCTGGTCTGCGACGGATTGAAAGGCCTACCGGAGGTCGTCGAACACGTCTGGCTGGCGACTACGGTCCAAACCTGCGTAGTGCATTTGATTCGCAATACGTTTCGGCTCTCGTCACGTCAGCATTGGATGCGCTCAAGCATGATCTCAAGCCGATCTATACGGCACCGTCCGAGGCGGCTGCTCGGGCACTGTTCGACGATCTCGCCGAGCGGTGGGGAACGACGTATCCGGCGATTATCAGGTTGTGGACCAACGCCTGGCAGGAGTTCATCCCGTTCCTGGACTACGACATCGAGATACGCCGAGTCCTGTGCTCTACCAACGCGATTGAATCGTTGAATGCCTGGTATCGGCGAGCGGTGAAAGCGCATGGTCATTTTCCCACGGAGACTGCAGCACTCAAATGCCTTTACCTGGTGACGCGTTCACTGGACCCGACGGGCAAAGGGCAGGCACGATGGATAACGAGGTGGAAGCCTGCTCTGAATGCGTTTGCGATCACCTTCGCTGATCGTTGGCCGAGATCGGAAACTTACTGATGGAAACCGGCCGAAACACCGTTAGCGAGACAGACCCCTCGCACATAGTTCAGTACGGCACGTGATAGATGTGGTGGTCCACCCGCCCTGCAGCTGGCGTCACCGCGGCCCACCATGTACTTGTGTGTAATCGCGAGTAGTCGTTGCCTGCGCCACACCTTCGCAATCGACTGTGATAAAGCCGCAATACCGAGCCGGTGATAGTCGATATGATCGAGTAGTCGTTATCAAAAGGAAGTTCTTGGTCTGCGTTTTGCGATGCACTATGCGGGTTGTTGGGTCGAGTTACGAGCCTGGTGTGGAATCGGTGGTAACGCTTTCTGCGGGGGGCCCGGGTCGTTTCATGCGGAAAGTAGCTGTGACCGATAGAAGACTGGTATGCGGAGGTGTGGTGGGCGTACCATGCCTTTGCCCTGGCTGGTTGTAGCATCAAATTTTTTCGCTGCTCTTCGATGACGCTCATTGTGCGTCGGCCGCCGCGAACGTGTTTGGAGCATGCAGTGAAGTCCCTTGTGTATCTCGTCGTGGTTTGGTTTGGTGTCGGCTTGTTGTTTCGCAGATATTTGATTGTGCACCTTTTATCGGGTGTCCCTTTCGGAACGCCGATCGGAAACAGGCCCATCGTGTGGTCGGGTACGACGAGCGCCGCCGCTGTCTCGGCGGTTGGTCCGTATGAGGCGCCTGCGCGCCGTTTTGTCGGAGGACAGTGAATGCACATGGATGCGCGTGATGCGCTGTTTCTCTATCTGGAACGCGAGAATGTCACGCAATCTTTTTTGACGAGTTTTGTGTTCTTCCCGACCGAAGCCGGCGCCCCGGCTCCGGCGCGGGAGGACATCGTGGAGTGGTTGTCGGAAAGGCTCGAAGGGCTTCCGACGTTGCGTGATCGGGTGATACGAGTTCCTTTCGATCTTGCAGTTCCGCGGTTGTGTCGGGACGCGGAGTTCGACATCGGCAGGCACTTGGTCTTCCATGATGTCGCCGATTGGGGCAGCCTGCGTGATGTGGTACCTGAATTGATTTCTCGGAGAATGGATCCGGAGCATCCGCAGTGGCGGATACACATCGCGCAGGACGTGCGCGGTGTCATGGGTCGTTCCGATTCGGCGACTGTCGTGATGATGCAGTTTCATCATTCGATCGCGGATGGTCATGAAAGTGTGCGCGTAGCCAAGCACCTCTTTTCTTCGGTTCCGACACACGTGAATGGTGCCTTGTCCCCGGCGGTCGAGCCGGTCCCGTCTGCCACCGCCCTCGTATTCCGGGCAGCGGTGAGTGTGCCGTGGGTTCTGGTGAGATTTCTGTGGAGCCTGCGCACGATCGCGGTCGGTAAGCGGCGCGTCCGCGAAGAGGTTGCCCGCGGCGATTACATCCTCGGCGCGCACGCCTCCTTCGCGGCACCTTTCACCGGCGTCTTGGGAGACCACCGGCGATTTGACTGCATGTTTCTCTCCTTCCCGGAGGTGAAGAAGGTCAGATCTGCGCTCGGACATGTCACCATCAACGACATCTTTCTCGCGATCGTCTCGCTCGGACTTTCGTACTACCTCAGTGAACGAGAGTGGAGTACGCCGTATTCGCTCGGCGGGACCGTTCCCGTGTCGATACGGGATCTCGGGCTCGCGAAAACCGCACGCAATCAGTTCGTCGTGTGCGGTGTAGATCTTCATACCGACGTATCGGATCCGATCGAACGGGTGCGCTTGATTCACGATTCCGCTGTCGACTCCATCGCGGCAGCCAAGAGTCCTGGAAACATGCTGATTTTCAGCGCGTTGGCTTCGGTTCCGGGGTTCGTCTTCAAGAAATCCGTAGCGTTGATCGGGAGACGCCAACACAGCAATCCCGTCACTTCTTTTCACACCTCGATCTCCAGCGTTCCCAAGGGCTCGGGTGATTGGCGTCTCGGGGATGCACAAGCGGTGGGATGTTTCGGGGTGATCAGCTTGGAAGGAATCTCAGGTGTGGGCCACACGATCGACACACTCGGCGACAGTGCGACGATCAATATCACTGTCGATCCCGACTTGTTCCCTGACGTCGACCGATATCGTGAGTTACTTGCTGTCGCCTGGAATGACATCCGCACTGCCGCTGCCGCGGTAGCGGCAGAGTCGTCCGTGCAGTAGGAGCAGTGGTGGCAGATGCGTGTGCAGCACGACCATTCTGTCAGAGATCGGCTTGTGCCGAGGTGGCTCCGGTCGACCGAATATGCGGTGATCATGGTCAACGACGGGTGAAGACGGAACAGACGGCGGTAGGGGACATCAACCGCATTGTGAGTGAGGTGGAGTGATGGCGGTCCGTCGTCACTGATTCGGTCTGCATCGATGCTGACGACTTCAACTGAACGAGAATTTCAGTTCGATCAGAGTTCACGCCTGCAGGTCGATGCGCAGCGGCGGCTCGGTGCCTTCCGCCCCGTCCTTCGGCCGTCGTACACGGTTCAGTGGCTGCCCGCACAGTTGCGAGAAGGGACGGCGATCGCCCTACACTTGCGCATCGGTAACGAATAGCAGAGCATTTTTGGCAGAAGCGCCAAACCCTGTGCGACTGCGTCGAAACCAGATCTCTATTGTCCTTGCATGCGGCGGAACAGGTTCATGAAGGCGGCCGGCATGGCCCGATTGTCGGGCGCGGATGCGTTCCTGCTCGATAATGCATGCCCGGATATCGTGAGTGTCCTGGTCTTCGACATCGACGGTGAATCCCCGTCCTTCGACACAATTCGCGATCAGATTCGGTGCAACATCGAGCGCATGGACGCGTTTCCTGTTCGTCTTGCGCACGATCGATTGAAGGCCGGATTTCCGTATCGTGTCCGTTCGCAACGCCGGTCGGATTCGATCCTCGTCGAGTCGTGTTCGAGTACGACGTGGGAAGAGGCGCTGACGGAGTTATCTGATCTGGCGGGCTGCAAAGTCGACCCCTTCACGCAGTGTGTGAAGGTGCACGTATTCCGGAATGTCGAGAGCGCGCCGACGGTCAGCGGGACCGCGACACTTGTTGCATTGCAGGTAAATCACGCAATAGCGGATGGCCGCGGGGCTGCCCGGATCCTGCAGGAGCTCTTGGATGGCGGCGGCTCTTCATCGACCCGGGCTCGACCTCTGGACCGTGATCCGTCCTGGATGCATGCAGCGATGGCAGTCGTCGGCGTACCAGGTCGGCTCACGCGGACGTACTGGAGATTATTTCGTCTGCCTCGGGAAGCGGCGCACGACTCACGAGATAATCGCCCCGAGCAGTCGCCGCACTCACGAAAGGGCGACGGGCCGAGCGGTATCGACACAGTCATGTTCGATCGGCAGGACCTCAAACCGCTCGGAATGACGGTAACCGAAACCGCGCTGACAGCCGTAGCGTTCGCACTTCCCCTCATCGAGGGCCGCTCCTACCGGGGTGAAGTGCCGATCGCAGCCCCACCCGGGTTCAATCCTCGGACGGTGAACAACCTTGTCAATGTTGTCGTTGAGCTGCCCGACAGCACGGGCACTCCGAGCGCTGTCGCCTTCCGAATCCGAGAATTATTGACGGCCGAAATCGAGACGGCGCGCAGTATCGCGGCCCGCGCGCGCCTTGCGCTGCTCGACGGCGCACCGGCGTTCGTGGTGCGAGCTATCGCCAAAAATGCTGCGTCCGAACATAATACGTCACTTCGCGAAGCCGTGGACAGGTTCAAGTTGACGAGTTACCTGGCGCCCGTGAGTGGCGCCCATGTGTGCGGTACGCCGCCAAGTTTCGCGATGTCGATTCCCACGCTTCGTCCGAGCGAGGCACTCACTGTCACATTCGTCGGGTTCGGCGACGTAGTGACGGCGACAGTCGCCGCCAGACCCGGCCCGATCGTTGATCTACAGGCTTTCTTCGACAGGCTCGTCGCAGCCGTTGCCGACCTCGGGGCAGCTGATCGGCAGCACCGTTCTCGCGAAGACTGAGCAACGCGCCGAGAATTGTTCTGGTTCTAGTATTTTGAACTGAAAGGATCTTGCGGGAGAACTGGCAGTAACCTCACAGCATGAGTGTAGTAATCTTCTCCTCGGTTACGGCAACTGAGGTTGCCGGACCGTCCTGAGCGGAGGATTCTTGAAGCGGTTCGCGATATTTACCATCTCGGTGCTTTCCGGTGCATTGTTGCTCCGGCGTGCGGTCATTTCTCAGCTGCTGCACCCACCGTTTGGTGTGCCCCCCGGTCACCGGCGTATTCGGTAAAGCGGTCATACGCCCCGAGTTGTCCGGCCGGATCGGTACGATTGGGCGGGGTTAGCGCGCGGTCTATGTCTCCTCCGATGCGGGGGAAATGGCTCCGTGTCGACGGTCCCTTTCGCAGCCCGAGGGACGATGCGGCCCTGTGACATTTCGGTCCCGTGGTTCAGGTCCCTGGTCGCCTGGCCGCGGATTCAGGGAACTGCCAAGTGAGGATCGGAGCCGAAGGGGTTGCGGTGTTCCTCCGTCATCGGGGTCGACAAGGACGCCCGAACGGCTATAAGGGAATCGACCGCTGACGCGCAGTGAAGGTATCCGTTCCCGATGGCAGCAACCTCTCGTGCCCTTTCTGTTGTCCGGCTGAGCAAAGCCGGACTGGGCGTGGCTGAAAGCCGAACATACGGACCGAAATTCGAAGAAATATCACCGCTGGGCTTGGTGACCAGGTCGCTTGGATGTAGCTGCTTCGGTCCTCAATTGGGTGGGAGACTCTGAGGGGCGCCAAGCGGGTAAAGGTGTCCCGGCTCGCGCGAGGAAGAAACCGTTACCAGGATCGAGACGACTACGGCGTCACTCGTTCCAGATCCGCGACGAGCGAGCAAAGTGGCCTCGTCGCCGTACCTTCCGGCGGCACGGGCATGTGCACAGTGCAGCACGGCCTTGAGTGCGCCCGACATTCTCTCTGCGGCGGACCCGATCGCTGGGGTAGTGCTCGGGTTCGTGGTGGTCACCGCCAACGGCCCTGGTCATGTCGGCGGCATCCCGAGCGGTACGAGGAGTGCGTCGACGACTTAGTGGTTATCGCCTGCGCCCAGGCTGCTCGACGACCGATCGCACGCGTCCAACGGCACGGCATGACCGTGGTCGGTAGAGTCGGCGCGACTTTCTGATACTGCAGATAACATGAACGCCATACTCATTCAGCAAATCAACGAAGAGGACTTCTGTGGCCGAAATAGTGATTCGCCAACTCATCGACGATCTCGACGGAAAACCCATCGATACCGGATTGGGCCATCAGGTCACGTTCTCCTATCAGGGCACCGATTATCGGATCGATCTACGCCCTGCCAATGCCGACAAGATCGAAGCGGCGTTCGCCCCGTATATCAAGTCGGCAGAGAAAGTCTCCGCGGCAGGCAAAGCGCGTACGACAACCTCGACCGCACGAAAGGCATCAGGGTCTGGTCGGTCAGCGGAGCAACTGCACGCGATCCGGGAGTGGGCCGGTAAGAACGGTTTCGATGTTTCTCCACGTGGGCGCATCAAAGCCGACGTCATCGATGCGTTCGACGCCGCACCCCGAAAACTTGTGAGCAGCGTCTTTTCTCACTGATACGCGGCCCGCCCCGCACCCACGTCCTGTGATTCTGCGATGAGGCGGAAAGGTTCGGGTGAGCTCGGGAACGTCTTCGGCGGCGAAAACCAGACGGCCGTCGTCGAGGGCGATCGCCCACCGCAGCACCGGTGCCCGATCCCGCCCCAGATCAGAGTTGTCGATGACTGTGTCGGCGTAGTCGTCGATCACGGCCCCTGATCCGCGGCTCGGTTTCACCGGCCCGTGATCCGGAAGTCGGGATTGCGGTGACCCGCGAACCGACCACGGCTTCAGTCGGTTTAGCTCCGGAATCGGACATGAGTCTGATTCCGGCAGAAAATCGTGAATGCCGGGAGGGCTGACGCTGCTTCGAGGAGGTGTCGAGAAGATCCGCTTGGTCGACTTCGATATCCGCGCTGGTGTCGAAGCCGACATGGGCCGCGGCGATCAGTGGCCGCAGATCCGCGATCGCATCCACGCAGCCGAGCTCCTTCTGATCTCGACGCCGAAACCTCCGAGGCCGACGATCGGGGCCGACCGCTTCTGTTCAGCAAGGTGGCCACGTTCGAGCGCGGAGACAATCCGGAGTGCTCCACCCCGCACGGGTGCCGGATTGGGGGGAAGGAACACCCCGAACTCGGCACGGATCACTCGAAACGATGTCCACGCGCCCTGTTCTGAAGCGGTGAGCGTCCCCACCGCGCCAGGCGGTTAAGAGGTGAGGGCGCTCCGCCGCACCTCAACGCAACCCGATGCCATTCAGTAGGGCGTCAACGACGAAGTCGGCGGCAGAGGGGGCTTCGATGCCGGGAAGGGTGTGAGCCGCGATGTCGACCAGATGGTCGAGCATGGAGCGAGCCCAGCCGCCTGGCAGATCCGCACGAAGGAGACCTTCATCGCTCGCTCGCTGCACGAAGCGGTCCAGGCGCTGACTCTGTTCTTCGCGGCGAGCGTTCGCGACTGGGTCGTTCTGCATCATCCGTCTGGTGTCCAGTGGCCATTCCCGGCTGACTGGAATGATGCCTTCCACGTAACGGTGCAGCGCGACGGGCACGGGTGCCTCGACAAGCCGGGCGTCGTCCAGGACCCGCTGCGCGGAGTCGAGTTTGGCTTGGAACACTGCGGTCAGCAGCGCCTCCCGGGTTTCGAAGCGCCGGTACACGGTCCTACGGTCGACACCCGCCTGAGCCGCGATGGTCGCGATGGTGGCGGTCGGGTCCTCGGCGAGTAAGCGCGCTCCGGTCCGTAGAACCCCGGACAGGTTGCGTGACGCGTCGGCTCTCATATCAAAGGAATAGTACGTGACCGGGCAGCGTCACCGTTTCTGAAGAGTGGTTCCCATGACTTAAATCACCACTCTAAGATGACTCTTTGACTATTAACTGTCTCATCAATGTGGCATATGGTGAGGTTATGGCATCTAACGAGCAGCGCTCAACTGGAGCGCGGACGTGGTTAATTACCGGCGCAGCCGGCGGCCTCGGACGTGAACTGGTCACCACGGCCTTGAACGCGGGACATAACGTGCTGGCGACAGATCTGAACGGGGACGCGTTGCTGACACTGAACGAGGAGACAGGGGCCAGGCTGCGTATTACGGCGCTCGACGTTACCGACGCTGTCGCCGCCCGCGCCGCGGTCCGGTATAGCGTTCGCAGTTTTGGTCGCTTAGACGTGCTGGTCAACGGTGCCGGCTACCGTAGTGTCGGTTCCATCGAGGACATGCCCGCCGACGAGTTTCGCCATAATATCGAGACGAATCTCTTCGGTGCGGTCACCATGGTCCGCGTGGCGCTACCGGTGTTGCGTGCTCAGCGATCTGGTCACATCGTGAATATTTCCTCGATCGGTGGGCGGCGGGGCTGGGAGCCTATCAGACGGCGAAGTGGGCGTTGGGCGGGTTCTCCGAGATCCTTGCCCGCGAAGTCGAACCGCTCGGCATTCATGTGACTGTCGCCGAACCCGGCGGCATCCGCACGCCTTGGGCTGCTGCTTCGATCGTGGTAGAGAAACTGCGGGAGGATTACCAATCTACGGTCGGTGCTTTCGCGCGGGCCTACAACGCCAACGCTGACGTTCAGCGTGGCGACCCGTCACGGATGGCGCGAGCCATCCTGGCTATCACTGAGACGGCCGAACCACCGGTCCGGTTACTGCTTGGTTCCGATGCGGTCTGGCTCGCGCCGCTGTACGCGGCGGCCCGCGCCACCGAGGACGCGAGGTGGAGAGAACTGAGTATGTCCACCGACTTTCCAAGCCTTAAAGACTTCTCCGAGACGGCCGTCGCGCGCATAGTGCGGCCACCCGACGCGTCCTGACCCGACACCCGAATCACTCGCATTCCTCGCATAGTGCGTTCCGTGACACTGAGAGAAAGAGACACCTGATGATCACGCGAGACAAGCTGTATATCGGCGGAAGATGGGTGCCGCCCGGAGACCCTGACCTGCTGAAGATCCGGTCCCCCCACGACCAATCAATCCTCGGGCGTGTGGCTCAGGCCACCAACGCCGATATCGATCGCGCGGTGGCGGTAGCCCGCGAGGCATTCGATCACGGCCCGTGGCCGGTTACCACACCCCAACAGAGACAGGACGTCATCCGCCGACTGAACACACTGCGGGAAACCCGCGCCGACGAGGTCGCGGCGGCCGTCTCGGCCGAGAACGGCTCAGCGCTGTGGTTCACGAAGATGGGCCAGCCGTTCCTAACCCGTCAGGTCACCGCCTACCTCAAGGCAGCCTCAGACCTCGCCTGGGAGGAGACCCTTGAACCATCCGACCCGACCGCGCCTTACGACACAATCGTGCGGCGTGAAGCGATTGGCGTCGTTGCCGCGGTGATCCCCTGGAACTCCCCGTTCTCGGCGGCCACCGCGAAACTCGTCCCGGCTCTGCTCGCGGGAAACACGGTGGTGTTGAAAGTATCCCCGGAGAACTCGCTGAGCATGATGCTGTTGGCTGACCTATTCACCGAGGCGGGACTTCCCGAAGGCGTGCTTAGTATCTTGGCGGCCAATCGTGAGACCAGTGAGCACCTCATCGCGCACCCTGACGTCGACAAGATCGCCTTCACCGGCTCCACCCGCGCCGGTCGACGCATCGCCTCGATCGCCGGCGAACAACTCAAGCGGGTCAGCCTAGAACTGGGCGGCAAGTCGGCAGCGATCATCCTTGACGACGCCGACATTTCGTCTGCCGCAGAGGGTCTCAAGTTCGGGTCATTGGGCAACAATGGTGAGGCATGCATCCTGCAGACCCGCATCCTGGCTCCCCGCAGCCGCTACCTCGAAGTCGTCGACGCGCTCAAAGAGATGGTGCAGTCGCTCAAGGTCGGTGACCCGTCCGCGCCTGACACGTTCGTCGGCCCGATGATCCGCCCCGACCAGCAGCAGCGGGTCCTCTCGTACATCAAGCTGGGTATCGAGGAGGGTGCCCGACTGGTTACCGGCGGGCCCCAGATCCCGAACGGGCTAGAGAACGGCAACTATGTTACGCCGACTTTGTTCGCCGACGTCGACAACAGCATGCGCATCGCGCAGGAGGAGATCTTCGGACCAGTACTCGTAGTCATCGCTTACGACGGCATCGATGACGCCATCTCGATCGCCAACGACTCCGAGTACGGCCTCTCTGGAGGAGTCTGGTCTGCCAGCACCGATCATGCCCTGCAGGTCGCGCGCCGCATCCGCTCCGGCACCGTCACTATCAACGGATCCCCAATCAGTTTCGACGGCCCGTTCGGCGGCTACAAATCCAGCGGCACCGGTCGCGAGTATGGCGCCGTTGGTTTGAGCGAATACCTCGAATACAAGAGCATCACCCGCAAGCGCTGAGCCTCGCCGACCTCAAGGACGCTGCCAGCCAATCCCCACTCGCCGCGTGACCTGAGGGCGATTGGGCTGGCCGAGTTCGGCTGTTTCGCCACTTTCACCGGCGCATCGGAGCTCACAAACCACAAGTTCATGGATCGGCGAGTGCTCGCGCCGCTACTCGGTGGGCTGCTGGCGATCATCGTGCTAGTCGTCTCTCAACGCCGGGGCAAGCGGCCGCTGCTCCCAGTCAAGGATATGTTGACGAGTTCGATCCCGGTCGTCGGAATCGCAGTTGCTCTGTTCGCCGCGGCTGCGGCGTGTCGGCGACCACACTCACCGCGAATGTGCTGACCGAGCACTACAGCCCGGTATATATCGGGTTGCTCTACCTGCCTGAGTTCGGCGGCGCAATGATCACGGAGCCCTTGGAATAGTCATCGACCGACAGTCCGTGCACTACCTGGGCGTAGCCCCAGCATGGATGCATCGCCGCTGCTTTCGAGAGTTCGCTCAAAGCAGCCGGTCACGATGCCAGTGCGGAAAGGAGTGAACGACCAGTCCGGTGATTTTCGCCTACGACGGCACCGAACTCGCGGACTCCCCAATCGCACAGGTAGTGACCCAGCTCGCAGTGTCGCGCGACGCGGTGGTCTTCTGCGTGTGGCAACCGGCCGTGTTGGCTTCACGCCCGTCACGGAAGAGCACTTCGACGCCGACCCTCCCGGCGAAGTAGAAGAGGCCGCCGAAGAATCCGCGGCACACGGAGCGGCACCGGGGAGGAGGCCAGCTTCCGGACCCGCCCCGTTACGGTCAAGTCTGCGCCGACCGGGAAAGGGATCATCAAGACGGCCGAGGACGAGTGGGCGAGCCTGATCGTGATCGGTTCCTACTGCTACGGCGGTCTAGTTGGGCACCTGGCGGTCATGTGGCATCAGCCGTTACGGCCCACTTCACGGCCCGTGTGCTGATTGTGCACCAGCACCCAAACATTCCCTGGTGCGCTGATCTTTGACGTTGATCCTGAGATTCAGGCGGCGCTCTGCAGTCGTACGTATTGATGTAGCTGTGTACATATTCGTCGAGTATGTGCAGGGTGCGGCACAGTTCGGTCGGTGGTGTTCGGGACCGGAAGGATTCTGTCCCGGCCGGCTCGGACACTGCCGAGCCACAAGCCGATGTGGGACCCTCTGAAAAGCTTGTCGTGTCAGCGTGTCAGCGTGTCGCCGTGGCGGCAGCGACGTCGCGAATGAAACGGGTCTGCTGCACGATTAGGTGACAGGTTCGGTCACGCAGCCTGACTGGCTGTCGTGGTCATGATTGCCTCGTATTCGACGGGAGTCAATCGGCCGAGGGCGGCTTGGCGACGGCGGCGGTGGTAGGTCCGCTCGATCCAGGTCACGATCGCGATCCGCAACTCCTCGCGGGTTGCCCAGGAACGTCGGTCGAGCACGTTCTTCTGCAGCAGGGAGAAGAAGCTCTCCATGGCGGCGTTGTCGCCGGCCGCGCCGACCCGTCCCATCGACCCGACCATGGCGTGCCGGCCCAGCGCGTGGACGAGTTTCCGGCTCCGAAATTGACTGCCCCGGTCGGTGTGTAGAACACAGCCGGCCACGTCATTGCGCCTGGCGACCGCGTTGCCCAGCGCTGTGACGGCGATCCGGGACTTCATCCGTGAGTCGATGGAGTAGCCCACGATCCGGTTGGAGTAGACATCTTTGATCGCGCACACATAGAGCTTGCCTTCCTCGGTCCAATGCTCCGTGATGTCACTGAGCCACAGTCGGTTTGGAGCATCGGCGGCGAACTCGTGCCGGACCCGACCCTTGGCATCGACGACAGCACAGAGGTCGTCGTGGACCGGGCTTCTTGCCGTTCTTGCCTCGCGTCTTCCCGAACACTGACCACCAGCCCAGGTCGGAGCAGATTCGCCATGCGGTCCGTTCGGCCATCGACTCGCCAGCCTCACTGGCTTCGTCGACCAGGAATCGGTACCCGAATTCCGGGTCGTCGCGGTGGGCATCGAACAGCGCGTCGGCGCGATAGGCCTCGACGCGCTCGGCGTCGGTGACCGGGTGCGCGAGCCAGCGGTAGTAGGGCTGGTGGGCGATCTCGAGGACCCGACACGTCACCGTGACGGGGATCCCGTCCTCGGCCAGCTCGCGGACGAGTGGGTACATCATTTTCCCGGCAGGTTTGCCTGTGACAGATACGCGGCTGCCCGGCGCAGGACCTCGACTTCCTGCTCGAGCAGCCGGTTGCGGCGCTTCAACTCGCGAAGCTCGGTGTTCTGGTCTTCGGTCGTCCCGGGCTTCACACCGTCTTCGACATCCTTGCGCATCCACCCGGTGAGGGTGGTGGCGTGGATCCCGAAGTCCTTCGCGATCTGCTCCAGCGTGGTCTTCGGATCTCTGGCCCGCGCGACTCGGACTACGTCTTCGCGGAACTCCTTGGGGAACGGCTTGGGCACTGCAACATCCTTTCAGCCCGGTCTCTCGACTAGACAGATCAGTTGTCACCTATCCGTGCAGCAGAGCCAACTGCTTATTTTGTCATGCAAGTCCTGGCAGCGCGGAATCGCGCCCCAGAAGACTCCGTGGACGAGACCGTCGAAACGAACATCGCGGCAGTCCACGCCAGCTGCTTTCAGGCGCTCGGCAAATTGCTTGGCTTCCTCGCGGACAACTTCGTGCTCCGTCGTGAGCACCAAGGTGGCGGGCAGGCCGGTGAGGTCAGCGAGCAGGGGAACCGCGTAAGGATTGTTGGCATCGGTGGGACACCGCCGTGATTGGCGATGTGGTCAGCAACCCAATGCAGCACGGCCATCCCATCCTCGGAGGCGGTAGGGATGGGGTGTTCCGGCGCTAGCCTGTACGCCGCCGTCACGATGGTTGCTCCTGGTGCATTGGCGATTGCTCCCGCGGGTTCGTCGACGACATCGAGGTCGCCAGCGATGAAGTCGCCCCGTGGTAGTACAGGACTACCGGCCGTGGGTGCCACGGCTCGGGAGTGTAGATGTGCAGAGGCAGTGGAGCGCCGTCTCCACCGGTGTATTCGGTGCGAGCGCCATCGGCGACTTACTGTGCTGGTGGCTGCTCGGTGTCGATCCGATCTGCGGTGTGAAAAGTCTATTGCTGCTCAGTCCGCGCAGTCCCGGCAGAGCAGCTGATCTGAGGTGGAGTCTGCTCGGCGGCTGCGGTGATGGACGAGGAAACAACTGATGCAGGTGAACTCGTCCGTCTGCTTTGGTAGTACTCGTACCGTGAATTCCTCACCGGAGAGGTCGGATCCGGGAAGGTCGAAGGATTCCGCTGCGTCGGCTTCGTCGATGTCGACGACCGCGGATTGTGTTTCGTTGCGGGTGGTGGTCAATTGGGCCAACGAATCGTCTATTTCTTCGTCGGCTTCGGTGCGTCGTGGTGCGTCGTAGTCGGTTGCCATGGTTCCTTCGGGTGATTTTTCTGGTTCGATCGGTGTCCGTCCGGACACGTGTGGTGCAGGTGTGTGCGGCATCGGGATTCGTTGCGTACTTGTATGGCACCTCATGTGCCTGGCTCGAGACGATACCCTGGGCTACTCAACCTGGATGTACTCGACACAGGTCCAGGTCTTCCCCTAGATGTGTGAGAAGTCCGGGCCTCCCGGCGGCGGGTTCGACGTCACATCGTCTGACGGGGAAGTTGCCGACGTGTGGCGGTGCGGCGGGGTAGATGACATCACCGACGGCATTCTTGCCCTCTCCGCAGGATGGCGACGGTCACGTCGTCAAGGACGACATCTTCTACGTCCATGGGCACCTGCGTGAGGCGGCCTAGCGGGACGCTTATGTGGGGCAGTTGACGAAGATGCTCCCGCGCATCCCGATACCCGAGTCCCGAGAGCCTTTCGCGCAGTTGGTCTCTGCTGGTCATAGCCTGGCAGATCTGCACGTTTACTACGAGATGGTCGAGTCGTGTCCCCGTGACGTGCAACTCAAGACGGGGTGTATCCACTGTCGACGGCGAGACGTGACAGGTATCGAAAATGAAGTGGGGCAAGAAGAGAGACCACGGTACCGGCAAGAACGTGACGACCGCACCACACTCGTCTACGACCCGAATGTCGCCATCGCGGCGTCCCGGAGGAGGCTGAGCAGTACATGCCCGGCGCCTGGTTGGTGTTGGCGTGGATCATTGACCGCTACCAGGTCAAGACGGACAAAGCGTCGGCTATCGTGTGCCCGAGCGTGTGATTCGCGGGTGACGCCGGTGGGAAGGTGTTCTGTGCATTCGGTGTCGGTGTTGTCGAATCCGGAAAGATAGGCCGCGAGTACGGCTGCTTCGCGCCGGAATTAGTGAGCTCGGATACCTCTGCCACGACTGTGGCGGGGGGATTGCGGTGCGGTGCGGTGTTGGAGATGGATGTTCTGGCATCGGTTCGGGTACTCCATTCGGCCCCGACCTGATGAGGTGCGTGCGTGTTCGACATGCGTGGTTGACCGTAGCGCCTGTCGCGCATAGCTATCAACAGCTACCGTGGGTCCGACCGTCAGGTGGGGGTCCTCGGATCTGGCGGGCCGGCAACAAGCGACGTGTCGACAGCACCGGATGGAAAACGCGTTTCGGCGAAGGGGTATTCGGTCGTGTCGATACCACCGGCGCTCCCAGCTCCCTGCTGGGGGCGTCAGAATTTTGTTCACGCTGAGGGTCGTGGTCGGTGGTCCGCGTTGGTCGAAGTTCCCCGTAGATCTGAATGTTGGACGATTGACCGAGTAGCTTGAGGGGTGTGGAAAGGTGTACAACAATCTATACGGCGATGTGATCTGTTTCATATCTCGTTGTCACTGCTGGACACACGTAGTAGCCGTCTTGAGATCACAGGATATTCGGAGGCGAACCTGTCAGTGGTCCGCAGCGTCGCCCACCGACGCTCCGGATGGTGCCCACTCAGGAAAGGACAAAACGATGGACGGTGCCCGTCCCACACCCGACTTTCCCCGTACGGCTGCAGTCGACCTCGGCGATCGCGTTCGGTTCGGTATTGTCGGCGTCCGCGCCCGCATTGGTTCTGACTGGGTCCTTCGCGCTGCGTGTGTGCGTGGTGGCTCTGGTCGCGGTGTGTGTGGGTGTCGCTGCACTTGTGATCTGACGCGTTCAACCGAGACTGTTCGGAAGATCGAATTCTCCACTAAGCAAGGATCTTTCACATGAATGTCCCGAACTCGACAACGACCTCCCGCGCCGCTGGGCGCAGTGCCGCGATGAGTACCGCAGAGATTAAGTCTCGGGTCGAGGCGATGTTCGCCGACAGCGGTCCGCGGGCCGCGAAGGAAACCGGGGCGACGGCGTCGGGAGCGCCGTCTGGGGGGCGGAGTTGACACCCTGCTGAATCACCACTGCCGTCGCCGGGTGTCTCCGTCAAGGGTGTGGCCTCAGGATAAATGCCGCGATATATGGCGAATCGGACAGTTGCACCTGCGTGTTGGCGGGCTCTGGGTTTGCTACCGGCACGTGTGTTTTGCACTCCGCGTACATGACGGTGAGGAATGGAAATTCGGAGGTGGTGAACTCGATGGTGTCTACGGAGACGTCTACCATTTCGGCGGAGGGGACGGAGTATCGGAATCAACGAGGTCGTCGTACGGGCGGGCAGCCACGCGGCACTGCCCTCGTGGTGATTGAACCACGCCTCCGGTCTGGGTCGATTTCGGCGCTCGATCTCTCCCCCGCTGGCTCGTCGGCCGTGACGTACACGCTTCGAAGCACTCCCCGAGGCTGGCCCGTGTGACCGGACCCACGCCAGCTACCCCGGTAGTTCATGATCTGGATGCTGCGCCGCGCACCGAGCCGCTGACTTCCCCGATCCAAGCGAAACTGAGTGAACTGCTCGGTCACCGGCCAGAACCTGTGCTGGTGCTGTTGATGGAATTGCGGCGTCTGCACCGCGTGACCGCAGGTGTGTCCGCTGACTGGGAACTTCTCGCCCAGGGCGCGCAGGCGGTCAAGGATCAGGACTTGCTCACTCTCAGCGAGCGCTGCCATCCCCAGACGTTACGGCAGCTGCGGTGGTCCAATGCCATGCTGAAACACGATCGATTTTCGGATTCCATCGGTGAGGAAGGAGTAGTGACATGAGTGGCCCACGCATCGTGCATGTGGCGCTGGCCGATGACTGGGAGGGCTGTCGACGCTTCGGGGAATACGATGTCGCCACGGTAGCCACCTCGTTCGATGACATCGGATACATTCACGCCAGCACCAGCACGCATCTACCAGTGGTACTCGAGCAACCCTACGGCCAGGTGAAGTTGCCGCTGTTGTTGATCGTGCTCGACGAACAGAGTCTCGCCGCTGCCGGGATCGACATCAGCTGGCGCACCGACGGAAGCGCGGAGCGCGGTCCGCGCATTCTCTCGCCCTTCCCGATGGAGGCTCCCATTGTCGTCGAGACCATCGAACTCGACTACCAAGACGGCGGATGGGTGACGCCGGATCTGGCAGGTTTCGCCGTGCGCGAGAATGCGCCCGGTTCGCTGTGATGCGCGATTAAGGGAAACTCTTTCAATGTTCATTCGTCAGAGGTCAACGGGATGCCTCTTCGATCCGTAGACGGGCCGTCGTCCCATCCGATCTGTCGGAGGCGTGATCCGCGATGCGCGGTGATTCGGCAACGAGAACGTGCAGCGTTCGGCAGAATGGTCGCCGTCAGTGCTCGGGAATCGGGCGAAACGAATCCGGTGACGCTGCATGCCAATCCGCCGTCCACGACGGTGGCGGGTCGGACAACAGTTCACCCCGGGCGCAGCCATGGATAGATCTCGGCATAGGACCGGATGTCGGTGGGCGATATTTTCCTGCGCAGCATCTCAGTCCTTGAGTGCACCCATCGATGCCATGATCTGGAATGCCTGACGCACTGATGCACGGTGCTCTTGGTCTTCGGGCCGGGCGGCAGGCGAACATCTGAGAGGACCCGACATGACGGAAAAGGAACCGGCAGAGGTCCTTTTGCGGTGGTCCAACTCCGGCGCGACGTGGCGGGTTGTACACAGAACCCCCACAATGGTTACCGTCTCACTACGCCGCTGCGATGGGGGCGAGGAAGTCGATCGCCTGACATCGTCCGATCCCGACCTCCTGGAGTGGATCGGTGACCGTGTGAGTAGCGAGGACTGACCGGACAGTTGCTTGCTGTCGACGGGCACGCTATCGGTGGAATCGTGGGTGTGATCAGCTCTCGTGGCGGCTGTTCTGGGTCTGGGTCAGCGACGAGGACACGGATGCCGTCACGGTGGAGGGTGAGCGGTTGGTCCGTTCGAATCCCTTCCGTCGCTGCAACGATGTTTTCGAATCGGCGGATCGTGCCAGCAAGTCACGTGGGATACGTGTTGCATCCCGCAGTGAGATACGCCAACCCTGTTGGCACACAATAATTTTCCAGTCAGGTAGATGGGTTTCGCGGCGGGCGATTCTTCGTCTGGCAGGGCTTCACGGACCTCGGTTGCCCTGTTCAGGCAGGGGAGATTGATTCTTCCGCTCGCGTACACGGTCCCCGTGCCCCGCAGTATGCGTGGCAATGGGACACCTAACAGTTTCCGTGTCGGCGGTGACGGTGGTTCGGCGCGGCAACGAACGTCGCTGTACGGACTATTCTGCGGGATCGGGTGGGTGCCAGATGCGTTCCTCGTCGATCTTCGCGAAGGATGTGCTGGTGTGTGGTGTGGCTGTGGAGGGCTCATGATGTCGAGGACCTGGTAGCCGTGTACGAGCAGGGCGTCACCGATCAGCGATCGGTGGCATCGCCACGCGACGGCTTCGGCGCACATGATCGTGGTGACGGCATCTGCTGTGGCGGTGCATAATGGTCGATACCTTCGTCGAAGGGCTCTGTTTGTATGTAGTCGTCGTAGCCGCGGAACGAGGTGTTGCGCCAAGCGCCGTTGATGGAGTTTCTCGTGGTGTGGTGTAGTCCCCCGAGTGCGTCGATCCATTGGTATCTGATGTGGTGGTGGGGGAGGGATTCAGTGAGGGTGTCGTGGCCGAACTGGGGGTTGTGACGCGGCTGGGGGATGGAGCGGACGTCGACGCCCGTTCGATGTTGCGGGCGCGGAGAAGAGGTCGCGGATCGTCGGCGTCACTTACGCGTTGTCGGACGGGTCGGATGCGCTTGCAGGGCACTGTCGGTGATGTCGGAGAAACCACAAGAGGCTCCGAGTCCGGTGACACCGATCGCCTCGCCTGAAACGACCGCGCCAGAACGCCGGGAAACCATCGGCTGGGCTGCTGGAGATTTCTGTCGGGATCCCGCGAATGTTGCCAGGCCAGCGAGAAGGCGGGGAAGTGGTTCATCGACGTATCGTGGCTTAGGGGTGTTTGATCATGCAGGAATCTTTGCCACAGGTGTTGACGGAGATCCGAGGGTGCACGCTGTGCGCTGACCAGCTGCCCTACGGCCCGCGGCCCGTCGTGCAGGCCGGTCCCTCCGCTCGGTTACGCATTATCGGTCAGGCACCCGGACGTAAGTCCACACCACCGGTATCGCATGGGACGACCCGTCGGGGAATCGTTTGCGCAGGTGGCTGGATCTCACGTCGACGCAGTTCTACGATCCAAGCACGGTGGCGCTCACGTCGATGGGCTTCTGCTATCCAGGCAAAGCACGTTCGGGCGATAAACCGCCGCAACGAGAATGTGCATCCCGGTGGCATCCGGCTCTCGAGGATCACTTGCCGAACATTGCGCTCACGGTCTTGGTCGGTCAGTACGCACACGCCCATTACTTACGGCAGGATCGCAGAACGACGTTGACCGATACCGTCCGCGCTGCCGAGGACTATTTGCCGCTCGGCTATCTCCCTCTACCGCATCCGTCTCCGCGCAATCAACCGTGGCTGTCCAAGAACCCGTGGTTCGAGGAGGAGGTGCTACCAATCGCGCAGGCTGCAGTTCGGGCCCTCCACCTTTGACCCCTTCCAGTTCTCCTGGTGCACGTCTACGGGCGTCTCACCTCGCTCGTACCGCTTGTGTCAGAGTCGATGTCGATGTGGGGACGGCTATGTTCGGCGTGACGGACGTATCGACTCGACAAGCGCCCAGCCTGCTGACCCGCTGAGCTGGTTCCGCCGTGAGCAGGCAGCCGGGGAACTCGGGTGTCGGCGATGACCACGGAGTCGATGGCGCAGGGTGCATTCGGGCCACGGTGTCGGACAATTGTCAGCAGTCGGGCCGGAGTCGGTGTTGCGGCGGATGAGCGTGCAGGGGAATGTATCCGAACCATGCCTGGATGTGGTCGGGGGAAGAGCGGCGTGGTCGACCACCGTGACTCAGTCGTCGGGTGTGCCGGTTGATCTGGCGTTCGACAGTCGCACGGGTGTGCTCGTGCGCCTGACCGGACCGGAGGACGCCGGCGGTTTCGAGGTCCTCCATCTCACCGAGCATGGCCAGTTGGGTGCGGAGTTGTTTCGGTGGGACGGGCCGTCGGTGGATGCGCCGATGTCTGCTCGGCGCCGCCCTGCCGGAGATCGCGAGCAGCAGGGTGCGTCGCGGGTGGAGGAGCTCACTGCGCTGGTGGCTGCTCTCGATCGTCCCCTGGAGGTGCTCGAGGTTGTAACTGGAGATGCTCGAGGTTGTAGTTACCTCAAGGGTGGAAGGGCGACGCGTGAGGCGATCGCGGACCTTCTTGGTGTGTCGGCGGTCGGTGCGGAAGCGGTGGCCTCGATGGCGCTGATGGGGTTTCGGTCGGATGTGGCCCAGAGGGCGCGTGAGGAGTTGGCGGCGTTGCGGAGCCGTTCTCTCGGCGGGGGAGAGTAACGGCCAGACGCTGGGTGGCACATCAGTGGTCGCCGATTGGGTGGTGTGGGATCGGTACCATCTGTTGTCGCGGATCGCTTTGTGGCAGGCGCTGATCGGGTCGGCGGCGAGCGCAGTGGTGACGATCGGCGGCGTCACGTGAGGTTCGGCGTGTAACTCGTCCAGTCTGTTGGGCCGGGAGGTGGGCAGTGTCCGTGGTCTCCACCTACCCACTTCACCGGACGCGCGAAGGGCAGGTGACGAAGTGTGTGTTGTACGCCAGTTAGGTACCGGGACAACAGTCGCCTCGGTCTGCGCATCCAATCCCCGGAATCACGTTGGTGAAGCTCCGAGGCGAGTGCGGTTCAGCGCTTGCGCCTGCCTGGCGAAGCGGGGGTGCTGGTGAAAATAGGTCTGGGAGACGGGCGTCCCGCCTCCCGTCGAGTGACCAGCCGGTCGACGGGCGCCTCACAGGTAACAATAGCTGGGAAATCCCCTACTGCACAGGAAGTTCCCGATTTCAGGGACGGTGACTGACAGGTCGGCGACGTCAGAGAGTTCGTCGAGATTCGATCTGTGCGCGGCCGACGCCTGTTCTTACCTCTTCAGGGAACCCCTGCTGATGGACCTCTTGCCTGCGTATTCGGTGGACGTGGAGTCTTCGGGTTCCGGTCGGCGGGCTGGTAAGTCCCGGGCGCGCTTCGGTGATGGCCGTTCGCTGCGTTATCGCGCTCGTTGTAGCAGCGTGTTTTTCGCGGACGATGGGGCTGCCGGCGGTCTGGGTTCCCGATGCTCGGTGGGCAGGAGGAACAACGGCGCGGGCGCGGCGTTCACCGCGGTGGAGCGGTCATTGTGGCTGGTGCACTCGTGCAGAGTGCGCGGTGCTGCTCGTGCAGGAGGTGACGCTCTCGCGGTGGGATCCAGGGTCCTTCGTAGACGCGGAGGTCGCATCCGCGGCACTGGGTTCGGAAGTAGCCTTCGCTCATCGATCGGGTTCCTTTCGTTATTTCTCGGCGACGAGTCTCGGCGGGCGTGTGGGGGCTGCCGACAGTCATGATCGCGTGGGGAAACCGTAGCGCTGCCGCATCCGGGTGAGGGTCGCGATGTCGTCATCGTTGACCTGTGTCGCGGCCGCCCAGGCGAGGCTGTCGGCGTAGTCGCGTCGACGTTGTCGACGTTCCTCGGGCGTGAGTACCGTCGCGGCGGTGTGAGGGTCCGCGCAGTTCGTATCGGTGTTCTCGAATTGCGCGAGGTACGCGGCGAGGATGGCGGCGTCACGCCGAAATCTACTCAACACTGCCGCCTCACCTCGGTATGGCAGCGGTCGTACCGTCTCCACGACGTATCGGAGGCAAGTGTGATGTCAGGCATGGGACGTGACGCTCCATTCGGTCCCGACCTGCTGAAGACAGTGCAATTTTTCGATCAATACGGACTTTAGCATTGCATCGCAGCGGTTCAGTTATCCGCAAGCTACGGGATGGGCAGCGGTAACTGATTCGCGAACCGCGGGTTAGCCTGAGATTTTTCAGGGCGCGCGTGGTCGGGCCGAACACGAGCACCGCGTGGAGGTCCGGTGTGTCGTCAAACCGGAGTGTTGTGATGGTGAGTGGGCAGGTGCCTGCATCCCTCGCGGGCGAAACGCTGCTCACGCAGAGTGATATCCGAACTGGTGACGGCGGTGCTCTGGAGAAAACGCCTTTCGGCAATTTCGTGCCCCGGAAGCATGTCCAGGCAGGCGGGTTTCGCGTTCGGACAGAGGCTGTTCTCGGTGCTGGGTTGGTAGAGCAATCTCCGGCGCCGGAATCGGACACCGATGGTCAGCATGGCGGTGTGTCCGGAACACTGCGCCTGTTTCTGGTCGTAAGGTCGATTGCGTCGCCGTGTTCTCGACCCAACCCCGAGAGGATGGCGCCGGGGCTTGTCGGCCTCGCACATGAGCGTCGACGGCCCTGTTCGGTGCGCTGGCTTCTGTCACGGTTGGCAGCGCACCAGGGCTCCACCGGCGAGTCTCACTCCCTTGCCGGTGGAGCCCCTTTTCGTTCGGATCGTGTCTCGGACGACGATTCCTTTACTCGGGGAAGGCTGGAGTCGGGGCCATCGCGGCGCGGGCCGGCTTCGGTGAACGTAGAACCTGACTGATCAACGCTAATGGACACACTGTCCCATGCTGTGAGAATCTTTGCCGCAACCTGAAAAGTGAAACACGTTATCGAGCAACGATTTCCGGTTGTGTGTGAATAACGGTCACTCGATAGTTAAACATTCACAAACCGGACAGTCTGTGTTAGTTTTTGCTGATCTTTACCCCCGCGCACTTCATCGAGAGGTTCCACCCGTATGTCCAATAACACCCGTCGCGCCGGCGTCGTCGCCGCACTCGTCAGCTCCGCAGCCCTGATCGCGCCGGCTTTCGCCGGTGCACTGCCCACAGGCTCGCTCGGCTCTGACGGTGACAAGGCTCCCGGCTTCACCTGCGATGCGACCTCCACCGCGACCACAGCCAACGGGTGGGGCATCCCGTTCACCGACGAGAAGGACCAGACCGCGTCGTACTCGGCCGAGAACGTCTTCGACAGCGACGGTTCCCTCAATCTCGAAGTCACCGACGTCACGGATCGCTCCGTGTCGTACCACTCCGCCGGCAGCGTCAAGCTCTCCGACGCTGCAGCGAAGGAGATCGGGTTCTCCGAGCGCGCCGTCACGACCAGCGCCGCATTCCAGTTGCGTCTGACCGGCACCACGAACCCGGAGGACAACGGGTTCACCACCTTGGTGTGGGTGCCGAGCGAGAACGGCGCACCCGTGACGGACGACGCTGTCAAACACGGGGACATTCAGGACGGCCTCTGGTGGAGCACCCGCACCATTGGCGGTGCAGTCAAGGACGTCCCGACCTCACTCGACGCGATCGTGGAGGCTAACCCCGACGCGACGGTCGAGCACTACGGAGTCAGCGTGGGCACCGGCTCGGCAGCCTCGAACGTCTTCGTCGATACCGTGAAGTTCAACGGCTGCACCACCAACTTCGCCAAGAAGGACGCCAAGCCGGAAACCGGCACCGGCTCGCTCGGCAATCTCGGCAACATCTTCGGCAGCTAGACGCGAAAGACCAGGGGCGGCATTCCCACGGGTACGGCGGCGGTATGAACTGGCGCCCGCATGTCAGGCCCGCCACCGAGAATCCCCCCGTCAAGGAGGGGTGGAGACAGGCAGTGTGCCTGGACCCTGCCTCTCTCGCTTCGCTGATAGTAACCACCTTCAATCAACAATGTACTGAGGAGTTTTCATGGGATCGTTCGATACCGCATCGCTGAGCACTGAATCGCTCGAAGATCTCAATTTCGGCAAGGTCAGCGAGCTGCTCAAGCTGGGCATCACCGCAGTCTCTTTCATCGCCGCCCTGAATTCGCTCAGCTGAGCGCGGCCTCGGGTTGAGGTGGAGGAGAATGTAGCCGGTCTTCGGGAACTTACCGCCGCCAGAGTCGGCTGATGTGGCGGTCAGGGTGACCCCGGGCCAATGCAGAATGCGGTGGACTTCACCAGTGATCTTTGGTGAGCGTCGGTGGGTCCTCTTCGGCGCTGGCTTCCGTCTCGGTTCTCGCGCACCAGAGCCGTCTGTAGGGTCACCTCTTTGTCGGCGGGTTCTCCTTGCGGGTTGGATTTGCATCCCGCCCGATGTTCCATCTTGGTGACGAGCGGCCGGCATCACGACGAACTCGTCCTCCGTCCGCGCCTGCCAGTCGCGAGCACAACCTGTGCCGCGTGTGATCGCGGCAATCTGCACGCCGCAGTGACGAAGACGCCGACGACACGTGTGTCGAGCCGATGGGCAGTTTCCATCGCTGTGTGACAGAGGCCGCGTCCGAATTGCTGATCAGTCTGCACCGTAATGCGGGGAAGTGCGTGCCTGGCCTTGCCGGAGCCGTCGCGTGCGGCACGCTCGACTGCGCACTGGAAGATATCTGAGCCTATGGTCATCTATCTGAATTGGGCTATACATTGCTATAGTTTCCGATATTGACTTGGAGTTGAATTCGTTCAAGCCGGGATCGGACCTTCGTCCTCCCGCGCTCGAAGGTCGAGACAAGCAGCTTGCGGCCTTCGACCTTCTGGTGGCGCGGAGCAAGCGCCGTAATTACGACCGGGGCATGATCTTGTCGGGGCTGAGGCGGGTGGGTAAGACGACACTGTTGAACACCCTTGCCGAGCATGCTGATCGGCATGAATGGTTGACGATCGGTATCGAGGCGCGGCCTAATGTCTCCGGCACCGCAGCGGTACGGGTGAAGCTTTCGCAAGAGCTGACAGTTGGCCTGCGCCGCTACAGTCGCAAGCACAAACTTCAGCAGGTCGTCGACCCGTTGATCGATCTTGCCCGGGGATTTTCCCTGCAGGTCGGGCTCGGGCGGGAGACGGTGAAGGTCGGAGCGGCGCAGCCGGCGGCGGTGAGCGGCGACATCGACATCGAGGAGCTCGCCGGGGCGCTCAAGCCGCGCGGTGGTGCTTTCGGTTTGTTCATCGACGAGATGCAATATCTCGACACTGATTTGTTGTCTGCATTGCTGGCGGTTCAGCATCGTGCGAGCCAGCGGGAATGGCCGTTTTTCTTGATCGGGGCGGGCTTGCCGAATTTGCCGGCAACCTTGGCGGAGAACCGTTCCTATGCCGAGCGGCAGTTCCTCTACAACACGATCGGGCCCCTTGACCGGGACGCTGCCGCTGATGCGTTGCGGATTCCGGTCCGTCGCCACGGCGGCGACTTCACCGAGGAGGCGTTGGCGCTGTTGGTCTCGGCGAGCGGTGGTTTCCCGTACTTCCTGCAGGAGTACGGCAAAGCGGTCTGGAATCTCGCCCCGGAGGCACCGTTTCAGCTCGAGGACACCGAGCTCGCCGTCGAAGTCGGCCGAAGTCATCTCGATGAGGGGTTCTTTCCTTCCCTCTGGAATCGTTCCACTGACCGTGAGCGTCGGTATCTTGTCGCGATAGCTGCTACAGGTGAGGGCGCGCCCCGGTCGGGGAAGGTTGCCGAGCTGATGGGATCGACGTCGAGTGGAGTCAGCGATGTCCGTGACTCCGCTATTCGTAAGGGGCTGATCTGGGCGCCGGAACACGGTCGGATCGCTTTCACCGTGCCCGGCATGGCTGACTTCATCAGGCGCCAACCTACAGCGTAGAAATGTTTCCGGCGCTGTGCGATAACGGTGTGTCCTTGCTCTGCTGTGGTCTTATTCGGAAGGACTGAGAGGAGAACTCGGGACCGAAACCGTTACTGCAGTGGCCGATTCGATGTCGCTCGTCTCTCTGAGGTGGAGGGAATGCCGATGGGATGTTATTCGGGTGCGGAGTTGTTCGGTGAGTCGAGAGTTTTGATGTTGGTGTGTTGTGAGTGCAGGCTGAGGGAGGCGGGCTCAGCCGTAAAACGCCAGCCCGGATCAGTGGACTGTGTGCGGAGGGCGCCGCCGGCAACACAGTATTCATGCCCTAGCGCTCGTTACCGGGCGTGGGACCGGGGCTCTGGTGGAGCGTTCGATCTGACGGTTGCGCGGGGTGTGTCGCGTTGATTTTCGATTCGATGTTCGCCGGTGCTCGCTCGCATGCGTAGTTTGCTGCGGGCGAGGTGTTGTGCAGCGGCTTCGTCGCCGTTGACCAGGGCCAGTAGTAGTTGCACGGCGGTGGCGGCTTGTTCTTCGGGGAAGAAGTCGAAGGCTGTGATCGGGGGGCCGGAGGTCAGTAGAGCGGGCTCGTCGATGTCCTGGGCGATCAGGACATCGCCCGGGATCGAGAGGCCGAGATCGTGCGCTGCCCGGGCCGCGGCGGGGGCAGCGCCGAGGGTCAGCGACAGTATCGCGTCGGGTGGATTTTTCGACGTGAGAGCGTTGCGGGTCGTCGTATATGCTGCGGCGGCAAGGTATTCGACGGTGTGGGTGCCTGGGAACGATGTCAGGTGGCTGCTGATGCGGGGCTTGATGTTGCGATCGCGGAACCAGTGGATGCAGGCCATGGTCGTGGCGCGTGTCCACTCTGAATTCGTTCCGGGAGTGAGGACGAGAATGTTTCTCGCCCCTTGTTCGGTGAGGTGGTTCATGAGCGTGGCGGTGGTGGTGGCCAGGTCGGGCGTGATGCAACTTGCGAACAGTGCAGCGTTTCCAGGACCCACTGCGACGGAGGGGATTCCCCTCGTTGTGAGGATGTCGAGACGAGGATCGTGAGTGCTCGGATCGACGACGAGTACCCCGTCCATCTCGATTCGCCGTAGTTCGTTCGGGTCTTTCATCGACGGCAGCAGAAGCAGCGAATGATCGGCCAGGAACGCAGACTGGGCGGCGGTGGTTGCCACGCGCCCGTACCAATCGAAGTTGAGGTATGCGGCAGAGGACAGCCCTTCGCGAGCGGGGAGCACGGGAGTGGGGAGCATCAGAGCGAGAGTTGAAGTCCGGTGTGATCGCAGCGTCTGAGCTGACCGATTGGGGTGGTATCCGAGGCCGTGGGCGATCTGTTGGACGCGTGCGCGGGTCGCCGCGTCGACTCGGCCTTTGCCGTTGAGAGCGTGGGAGGCGGTTGACGCGGCGACTCCTGCAGCGGCCGCGACGTCGCGGAGCGTCGGGGTATGAGGAGATGCCACCGGTCCTCGCTCCTGGTCGGCGTGTGGTGTCGGCTCAGCGTAACGGTCAATCGCTTCGGCACGGTGGTCCTGGGCAGAGAATCTCCTCGATGCTGTGCGCCGCATCGTGTGCGGCAAACCTGACCATGTGCAGGACGTTTCGGCGCACGCTGACCGCGGAGACAGCAGGTAGAGGGAGAGCATCGACGAACTCGACGTGCACCGACTCTCGACTGCCACGACTACGCCGTGTGCACGCTGCGATTGCGGTGACGCGCGCCGGGTCAGCACCGATGTTGCCGGCCATGTGTTGCCGTCCTTGCCACCGGGATGTTCGGGTGGGGTGTGGAGGCTGAAAGAAGCTTGGCCCCAGTAGAGTTGATGTGCACATGCAATACGGTCGGTGCCCAGTTCGGGAAGGTACCTTTTCGATGTCGACAGACCTGTCCCCGCGTGCGTCTCGTCCGTCGGAGCCGTTCGAGGTGACGAAGCGCTGGCGAGTGAGCTTGTCTGCGAGACAGGGATCGACGGGGCAGGGGTCGCGGTGTTTGCGCCCGAGTCGACGCGTGATCTCGTGTACGCCAGCGACGGCGTCGCGGAGGAGCTCGACGAAACGCAGTTCACCCTCAGGGAAGGCCCGTGCATGGACGCTTTCCGTTTCGACAGTCCGGAACTGCACGCCGACATGGCCGGTGGCGAGGCCCGTGCGCGGTGGCCACTGTTCACAGCCCAGGTGTTGGCCTTGGGTACGGCCAGCGTCTACGCGTATCCGCTCGGGGGTGGTGGGTCGCCGTTCGGGGTGCTCGAACTCTACGGCAGTTCTCCGGTTGCGTTGGTGCCGTCCGATGATGTGACGTGTCGCGCGTACGCGCGACACGATCGCTCATGCAGTGGTCTCCGAACTCGCACCCGCGTACGCATTGACTTCGGGTGGCGATGTCGGGGTGTTCCGGCGTGGGAACGTGAACATCGCTTCCGGGATACTCGCTGCCCACCACAGGATCTCGGTGAAGCCAGCGCTGCCACCTTCGAGTGCGCGCAGGATGGTGCCTGCGGGATAGGACCATCATGACTCGCGACGAACTCTGCACTGCGCTCGATGCGCCTTCTCCGTTTACCGACGGGGTCATCACGCAGCATTACGACTCCGACGAAATCGCTGTTTCGGTAGAGCGTTTTCGGTGCGCTCCTGCGAAATCCGATGCCCTTACCGGTGCTGCTGCAATCAGTGTGCGCGCAAGTGGTGGCGACGATCCCCACGGTGGACATGGCCGGCGTGACGATCCTCTCTGCTCACGACAAGGCGCCGGCGACGGTCACGTGCACCGATGAGCGCGCTCTCGGCGTCGACATCGACCAGTATCGGGCCAATGAAGGGCCGTGTCTGGAAGCGGCGCGCACCCGGCAGGTGGTGCGAGTGCGTATCGAGGACGCCGCACTACGGTGGCCTGAGTTCGCGAAGAACGTCGCCGGTATGGGGGTGGCGAGTTATCTGTCGGCGCCGCTGACGACCGACGACGACCACGGGGGAGTGTTGAA
>NZ_CAIJDS010000069.1:0-30471 GCF_903819475.1 Rhodococcus sp. UFZ-B548 | reverse complement strand
AGAATTTGCTTGGGGAGTCGAAGCGTCTGGAGGCGTCGTTGCATACGCATCTGCAACCGCTGGCCGAGCATCCGCGGGTGGCGGAGGTTCGTAGTGGGCTCGGTGCGGTCGCCGCGGTGCAGTTGGCTGATCCGGCGGAGGCGTTGCCGTTCGTGAAGACGCTTCGTGAGCATGGTATTTCGGGTCGCGCTGCGGGTCAGGGTGCGATGCAGATTTCGCCGACGTTTGTGATGACCGATGATCAGGTCGCGGAGATGGCAGCGGGAATCCTCGCAGCCCTCGGCTAGGACTGTCGTTTTCCGTTGACAGACATCGTGTTACGGAATCATTAAGCCGAAGAAAATGTTTGGACCCTTCGCGGCGCGGTCCTCATTTCGGTCGAAACTGTCTCCAGCACTGACGATGACCCCTGCCCGCGTCATCTGCCACCATTGTTGCCAATCTCGGCGAGTGGGTTCTGGCAGATTGTCATCACGTCCAAATCTGATTGCTGCATTAGCGTTTCACTCCAGACACGGTGTTTGTGAGCTGGGGCACAAAGCATTTCGAACACCTTCCTCCTTCGCGAAAGGTCTCGTCATGCCGATCTGGACGTTGCACGGAGACGGAAAGAACATCGGACCCGGTGAAGTGGTCGCTCCCGGCGAGCGACTCAGTTGGGGAAGAACCATCGGGTTGGGTGGCCAGCATGTCGTGTCGATGTTCGGCGCGACGTTCGTCTTCCCGATCATCATGGGGCTCAATCCTCAACTCGCCGTGATGATGTCGGGCTTTTGTACGCTCTTTTTCCTCCTGGTGGTCAAAGGACGCGTCCCCAGTTACCTCGGTACGTCGGCGGCCTTCGTCGGCGGCGTTGCCGCTATTCGTGCCCAGGGTGGAACGACGGCGGAAGTGACCGGTGCGATTCTGGTGTCGGGGTTGGTTCTGGGATTCGTCGGCATCGCCATCCACTTTCTCGGCGGTGGCGTCATCAGTAAAGCGCTACCGCCGGTGGTCACCGGCGCTGTGGTGATGCTGATCGGTTTCAACCTGGCGCCCGTTGTCGCGGGGTTGTACTGGCCGCAGGACCAATGGGTGGCACTGATCGTGATGGTTGCCCTGATCGTGATGAGCGTTGCGCTACGCGGCTTCCTGGGACGTATCGCCATTCTCGTCGCGCTGGTTTTCGGCTACATCTTCTCGTGGGTCCTCGACCGGGTCTCCGGTCCGATCACGTCCGCCGGCGGTAGTGGAGCACCCACCGAGCACTTTCGTGTCAACTGGGATTCGGTGCACTCGGCGTCATGGTTCGGGTTGCCGCCGTTCTCGGACGAAGCCAACGGAATCGTCGGTATCCACGCTCCCTCGTTCAGCCTCACGTTCATCGTTCTGGTCCTTCCCGGTGTCATCGCACTGGTCGCGGAAAACGCCGGTCACGTCAAGGCCGTCGCCGAGATCACGGGCGACGATCTCGACCCGTACATCGGACGCGCAATTGCCGGTGACGGTTTTGCCACCGCCATCGCCAGCGCAGTAGGCGGCTCTCCCACGACGACACACGCCGAGAACATCGGTGTCATGGCGGCCACTCGGGTGTACTCGACCGCCGCGTACGTGATCGCGGGTGTCATCGCGATCCTGCTCGGCTTCTCCCCCAAGTTCGGGGCGGTCATGGCGGCGACTCCCGGCGGCGTTCTCGGCGGAATTCTTGTGGTTCTGTTCGGCATGATCGGTCTGCTCGGCGCCAAGATCTGGAAAGAGAACGGTGTCGACTTCGGGAATCCGCTGAATCTGATGCCGATCGCCGCCGGTCTGATCATCGGTATCGGCGACACGGCTCTGAAGTTCAGTGACACGTTCTCACTCGGAGGCATCGCGCTCGGCACCATCGTCTTGATCGTGATGTACCACTTCTGCCAGTTCGTCGGGTCCAGGAACCCCGAACTGAACAGGCCGGAGCCCGGCAGGCGACCGGGCTCCACGACGGGTCCGGATACGTCAGATGACGAACGGGAAGAGCCCGTGGCGCAGCTCACGTGATGCCAAGTTGAATGTATGCCAGGTATGACCCGTGACCGTTGTCACATCTGCACAAAACGTGAAGTGACTCATAGAGGCAGGATTGAGTAATGAAACCGTCGCCGCTGACTTATCACCGACCGTCCTCGGTCGAGGACGCGTGCCGAATCCTCTCCGAGGTCTCTCACGAGGGGAAGGTGCTCGCCGGTGGGCAATCGCTTGTGCCGCTGCTGTCCATGCGCCTCGCCGCGCCCGCCCACATCGTCGACATCGGATCGATCCCGAACCTCGCTTCGGTGACCTCGTCCGAAGACGAAGGAGTGCGGTTCCAGGCCCTGGCCACGCACTCGGTGCTGGCGGCCGACGAAGGTGCTCGTCGAGTTCAGCCTCTACTGAACCGTGCTCTGCAGTTGGTAGCGCACCCCACGATCCGTAACCGCGGGACGAGCGTCGGTTCCATCGTCCACGCCGACCCGTCGGCGGAGATGCCGGCAGTCCTGACACTGCTCGGCGGCAGCGTGACCGTCCAGTCGGTGCGTGGCACCCGCGAGATCGCGTCGACGGATCTCTTTGCCGGTCCTCTCGAATCGAGCCTGGAATCGGACGAGATCGCGGTGTCGGTGTCGGTGCCCGGCGCCGAACCCGGAGTGGGGACCGCCATCGACGAGATCGCGCGTCGTCACGGTGACTACGCACTGGTCGGCGTCGTCGCCCGGATTCGCGTGGTCGACGGTCTGGTGGCCGAAGCGCACATGACGTACGTGTCCGCCGGAGAGCTGGGGCAGGTCGTGGACTACACGGACGTGCTGGCGGGGGCGTCCGCGACGGATCAGCGAGACCCGCGATGGCGCACTCTCGGAGAATGCGCCCGCGCGCAGATAGATACCGAGGCAGACATTCACGGGACGGCGGCGTACCGCTCGCAGTTGGTGTCCGCGCTCACGGCGCGGGTCGGCTTCGCGGCGGCAACGGATGCTCTCAGTGAGAACGCAGTACTGGCAGGAAAGTGGTGACAATGTCCAAAAACGATCGCTCCATCGATGATCAACTTGCCGAGTTGGCAGCAGACACCGGTGAGCACCATGTGGCCGTGACGTTCACGCTCAACGAGGTGACGAGCACCGTCGTTCTTCCCTCCCGCACTTTGGCTTCGGATGCCATTCGTCACCACCTCCGTAAGACGGGCACGCACGTCGGTTGTGAACACGGCGTGTGTGGTGCGTGCACCGTGCTGCTCGACGGAAAGCCGGTTCGGTCCTGCCTCGTCCTCGCTGCCAGCCTCGAAGGTCGATCGATCACGACCGTCGAAGGCCTCGTCGAGCCGGACGGTACTTTGCATCCGGTTCAGCAGGCGTTCAAGGATTGTCACGGTCTGCAGTGCGGATTCTGCACACCGGGATTCGTGACGACCATCGCGGCGTTTCTCGAGGAGAACCCCAATCCCACACGTGAGGAAGCAACCGACGCGATCGCGGGAAACCTCTGCCGTTGTACGGGATACCAGAACATCAGGGCGTCGGTTCTGCGCGCAGCCGAGATCAAGCGTGAACGGGCCGGGCAGTTCCCGCTCGGAATCGACGACGCGTCCACTCGGGAGGCGTTGGATCGCAAGGTGCGGGGAACGACGAATCCCGTCGGAGGACGGGCGGGTAAGGCATGAGTACTCCGGTCAAACCAGCAAAGCGCAACGGGGCGAAGCACCCGGCTTCCGATCATTCGACGGCCGATCATTCGGTTGCCGACGACGGCAAGTTCTTCGGTAAACCGATTCCGCGCGAGGAAGATACGCGTCTGCTCAGCGGTCAGGGGCGATACCTCGACGATCTGGGCCACAACGCGCTGATCGCGGCATTCGTCAGGTCGCCGCACGCTCATGCGCGAATCATCGACATCGACATCGACCAGGCGCTGGAAGTGCCTGGTGTGCATGCCATCTACACCTACGAAGATCTCCTGGCCGACACGCCGGAAATGGCGGAGAACCTGCCACTGCTCATTCCGCATCCGGGAATCATCGCTCCGCGCAACGGGTATCCCCTCGCGAAGGACGAGGTGAAGCATGTCGGCGAAGCCATCGCCATGGTGGTCGCCGACAACCGGTACATCGCCGAGGACGCTTGCGCGAAGATCGACGTCACCTACGAGGCGCTGAAGCCTGTAGTGGGGATCGACGTCGCTCGCACCGCCGCCAACGCCGTCCACGCCGACGTTCCGGACAACGTCGCCGCTCACCTGCAGCACGGGTTCGGAGATCTGGATGCCGAACTGGCCGCCGCGCCGCACCGACTGACGCTGGATCTCGACATCGAGCGTTCGGCTTCCATGCCGATGGAGGGCAAGGGTGTCTACGCGCGCTGGGACGGCGACGAGAACACCCTCACGTTCTGGACCTCCACCCAGACCTCCACGTCCGCCCGCGCCGCAATCGCCGCGCGATTGGGGATGGCGCTGAACAAGGTTCACTGCATCGCTCCTGACGTCGGCGGTGGATTCGGCGTCAAGATCGTTCACCCGTGGCCCGAAGAAGTGATGATCACGTGGGCCGCTCGACGCCTCGGCCAGGCCGGCATCTCCTGTGAGGTGAAGTGGGTCGAGGATCGCCGTGAGCACTTCATCTCGAGCGCGCACGAGCGTGGGCAGATCCAGAAGGTCGACATCGGATTCGACGACGAGGGTCGTCTGTTGGCGTTCGACTTCACGTTCTGGCACGACAACGGTGCCTACCTGCCGTACGGGATCATCGTCATGATCAACACCGCGACGCAGGTTCTCGGGCCGTACAAGCCGAAGTCGTTCCGGGTCAACGCCTATTCGCTGTACACCAACACGGTCATCGTGACCCCGTACCGCGGCGCCGGACGTCCGCAGGCCGTGTTCGCGATGGAGCGATCCATGGACGCCATCGCCAAGTACCTGAACAAGGACAAGATCGCGGTGCGGGAGGCGAACTTCATTCGCCCCGAGGACATGCCGTACGACTTCGGCCTGATGTTCCAGGACGGACGCCCGTTGATCTACGACACGGGCGACTACCAGGCAGGCATCGACAAGCTCAAGAAGCTCATCGACTGGGACGGATTTCCCGAGTACCAGAGGAAGGCTCGCGCCGAAGGGCGGTCGGTCGGAATCGGTATCGGTGCGTACGTCGAGGGAACCGGCCCGGGACCTTACGAGGGTGCCCACGTCGTGGTCGAGACGTCCGGAAAGGTCAAGGCGGCAACAGGCTTGACGACGCAAGGCCAAGGCCATCAGACCGCGTTCGCCCAGATCGTTGCGGACGATCTCGGAGTCAAGGTCTCCGACGTCGAGATCGTCACGGGTGATACCCGCCGGTTCGGTTATGCCGTAGGCACTTTCGCCTCGCGTGGGGCGGTCATGTCGGGTTCGGCCTTCCATGTCGCGGCGCAGATGGTCGCGGAGAAGGCGAAGAAGATCGCCTCCGGAATCTTGGATCTGCCGGAAACCGAACTGGAACTCCGGGAAGGCCACGTGTGCAAGATCGGCACCGAAGCCGGTGTGGAAGGTACGTCCGTACCGCTGAGTGTTGTTGCCGTGCTGTCGAACCCGCTACGATATGCGTTCGACCGTGAGTCGAAGCTGGCCACCGGTTTCGCCAAGACCGACACGGACATGTCGAAGCCGCCGATTCCCGAGGGTGAGCAGCCCGGTCTGGAAGCAACCGGCTACTACTCGCCGCCCAGTTCCACCTTCGCTTCGGGAGTGCACGCGGCGATCGTCGAAACCGATCCCGTGACAGCCGAGATCACGGTCCGTCGTTACGTTGTCATCCACGACTGCGGAAACGTGATCAACCCCCGCATCGTCGAAGGCCAGGTCATGGGCGCCGTCGCGCAAGGTATCGGCGGCGCACTCTACGAACGGATCGTCTACGACGAGCACGGGCAGATGCTCAACGCGTCGTACATGGACTTCTTGATGCCGTTCGTCACCGAGATGCCGGATTCGCTCGAGATGGATCACACCGTCACGCCGTCAGGGCTCAACCCACTCGGAATGAAGGGTGCCGGTGAGGCCGGTGTGATCCCCACCAGTGCCGTCATCGCGGCCGCCATCGAGGACGCCGAAGGAATCTCGATCACGTCCATGCCCATTTCACCGTCCGAACTGTTCGAACTTCGACTCGCACATGCGGGTTCGTCATCAGAGGAGAATGCATGAGAATCGCCGGCACCGCGCAGCTGACGGCACCTCGCGAAGAGGTCTACGACAAGCTCCAGGACGGTCGTGTACTGGCCGCGACCATTCCCGGTGTGCAGTCGCTCGAGCAGCTCACGGACAATCACTACAAGCTCTCCATCATGGCCGGAGTTGCGTCGATCAAGGGCGTCTACGACGGCGAGGTTGTTCTGTCGCAACAGAATCGGCCCAATTCGTTTGTCATGACGGCTTCGGGGGCTGGTGCTCCCGGCACGGTGAAGGCGGACGTCACGGTCACCTTGACGGAGAACGAGGGTGGCACGCTGCTTTCGTATGACGCCGATGCCGTGGTCGGCGGGATGGTCGGCGGCGTCGGGCAGCGCATGATCACCGGTGTAGCCAAGAAGATGGCCGGGGTGTTCTTCAAGAGCATCGACGGCGTCATTGCCAACGGCATCCCCGAGAAGGTCACTGCCGCCGTGGCGGCGGCAATACCGGCAGTGGCGGTCGAAGGCGCGCCGGTGGTTTCCGGAGCTGTCGCGGCACCGGCGATTCTTCCGGCCGCTGCACCGACAGCGGGTGGCGCCGATGCTCGCACGGTGATGGTCAGCGCCGTCGTCGGCGCAGCCATTGCTTTGTCAGGTGTTGCTATAGGCGGATTCCTGGCGCGTTCTGGTTGTCGCGAGTAGTTCACTCAGGTGTCAACAGCTGATTCACGATGAGGGAAACGCCCCGAACCGACCAGGTTCGGGGCGTTTTTCACGTCCGCGTAACCCACGGGGGCGCCGGCGAAGATCCGCTCGTGATCGTGCGCCGAACCTTGGTCCCCCGATTCGGCGAATTGTGACAAAGAATCCGCCCTTCCGAACCTGTGGAATAGCACTACACGTCAGGTACGAGCCACTCACCGGCTAGGCCGCAACCGTCGATCGGTACCAGACGAGACGAGCCAAAGATCTCAGGAGGAAGCGTGGAACCCAGGAAGATTCGGGTCGGTATCGATACCGGCGGAACGTTCACCGACATCGTGGCAGTGGACGACGAAACCGGCGCCATCGTCACCACCAAGACCCCGTCCACCCCGGCGGATCCCGCCGAGGGCTTTCTCGCCGGTATCGAGAAAGTGCTCGCCAAGCTCGGCGAGAGCGGCGACTCGATCGGTGCGGTCAGCCACGGCACGACCGTTGCGACCAACAAGCTGCTCGAAGGCAAGGTCGAGAACCTCGGCTTCATCACCACCGAAGGCTACGAGCACGTTCTCGAAATCGCTCGTCAGTCGGTGCCGGACGGCTACGGCAACTCGTACTTCTGGGTCAAGCCCGAACGCATCGTTCCCGCCGATCGTGTACGCACCGTCGGTGGACGGCTTTCCTTCGACGGCAGCGAGATTCGTCCGCTCGACGAAGAGAGCGTTCGCAGCGCAGCGCAGTTCTTCAAGGACCGCGGCATCCGGACCATCGGCGTCTGCCTCATGCACTCGTACGCCGATCCGACGCACGAGGAGCGCGTTCGCGACATCCTCTTCGAGGTCTTCCCCGATGCGACGGTGAGCATCTCGAGCCAGGTGCTTCGTGAGTACCGCGAATACGAGCGGTCCATCACCACTCTCGTGGACGCCGCGGTCAAGCCGAACATCCGCAACTACGTGAACAACATCGCGAATCGTCTGCGTGAGTTCTCGACCACCGACGGCGAACCCCGCGACATCCCGTTCTACGTCATGAAGTCCAACGGCGGTGTCCTTTCAGCCAAAGAGGTTGTTCACCAACCTATTACGACAGTTCTGTCGGGGCCGGCTGCCGGAGCTCTCGGTGCTGCGCTGATCGCCGATGCGGCCGGCGTCGAGCAGGTGTTGACCTGTGACGGCGGCGGAACGTCGACGGACGTCACCGTCGTGGTTCGCGGCGAGCCCGCGCTGACCACCGAAGGGCGAGTAGGCAACTACCCCTCGAAGATCCCGATGATCGACGTCGTGACCGTCGGCGCCGGCGGTGGCTCGATCGCGTGGATGACGCCGGAACGCACCCTCCGAGTCGGCCCTCAGTCGGCGGGCGCCGATCCCGGACCGTTGTGCTACGGCAAGGGCGGCAGCGAACCGACCATCACCGACGCGCACGTCCTGCTCGGGCGCATCCCACCCCATCTGCTCGGCGGCGAAATTCCCCTCGACACAGAACTGGCACGCAAGGGCCTCGAAGAGCTTGCAACACAGCTCAGTCTGGGCTTCGAGGAGTGTGCGGTCGGTGTCCTCGAGGTTTCGGCGTGGAACCAGGCCAATGCCCTGCGTCAGATCACGGTCAAGCGTGGCCTCGACGTTCGCGACTTCACCCTCGTGACGTTCGGCGGCTCCGGCTCCCTGCTCGCCTGCCGTCTCGTCGACATCCTGGGTCTGAAAGACGTTCTTGTCCCGCTCAATCCGGGTAACGTCTCCGCGTTCGGTCTGCTGACGGTCGATGTCCGCAACGACTACGTCCAGACGCATGTCAGTCGTCACGACCGGTTGAAGGCTGAAGACCTGCAGAGCCAGTTCGACGCGTTGGCCGGCGAAGCCGAGATCGCGCTCGCCGAAGAGGGTTTCGACGAGACGCAGCGCAAGTACTCCCGTACTGCGGATCTGCGCTATCTCGGTCAGGCCTTCGAGGTACGCGTCCCGGTGGCGGAAGGTACCGTCACGGCGCAGATCATGGACGACGCGGCCGAGGCGTTCCATCAGGCGCACCGCGAACTGTACGGCTACGACTTCCGGGGAGACCCGTCGCAGCACGTGGAGTGGGTCAACCTGCGCGTGAGCGGCATCGGCCCGATCAAGCGTCCGACGCTCAAGGAGATCCCCGCCGGCACTGGCGCCGACACTGCCCGAACCGGTTCGCGGCAATCGTATTTCGACAGCTGGGTCGAAACTGCTACCTACGACCGCACGCTGCTCGGTGCGGGTGACGTCATCGAAGGACCGGCCGTGATCGAGGAGTTCAGCTCGACTGTCCCGATCCACCCCGGATTCTCGGCACGTATCGACACCTTCGGGAACATTCGTATCTCGAAGTCTTCCGACTCGAACGGAGTGAAGTGATGACCGCCATTCTCGATGCTGCTGCTGCCACCGCGGCCAAGCCGTACCGACTCACCGCTACCGACGGCGCGTCACCTGATCCGATTCTGGTCGAGATCGTCGCCGGTTACCTCGCCAGCGTGGAAATGGAGGTCGAGACCTCCATTTCGCGCACCTCGCGTTCGCCGATGATCCGTGACGCTCACGATTTCCGCGCCGGTATTCACGACCGGAACCTCCGCAAGCTCACGGGCCGTTCGTATTCCGCGCTGGTTCATCCGATCGCCCGGGACTTCCCACTCGAGACGATGAAGCCGGGAGACGTGTACTTCCACAACGACGTCTACCTGTCCGAAGGTGGCATCGGCCATCTCCCCGACCTCTGCGTCACGGTGCCTGTCTTCGCCCGCGTCACTCCCGATGCCGAGCCGAAGGTTGTTGCGTTCGTTCAGGCATTCGGTCACCACGACGACATCGGCGGTTGCTGCCCCGGCTCCATGCCGTCCGGCGCCACCACGGTGTACGAAGAGGGACTGATGGTTCCGCCGATCAAACTGTGGGACCAGGGAGTTCCCAACGAGGCGGCGCTGCGCATCATGACGCGTAACTCCCGCATGCCGGACGCTCTCGCAGCTGACCTCGACGCCGAGTGCTCGGCGTGCCTGATGGGTGCGCGTCGACTCACCGAATTGTTCGAGCGCTACGGCGTCGACACCGTCGAGTCGTGCTTCGACGCGATGATGGACGCGACCACCGAGACGTACCGCCGCGAGATCCTCAGCAAGATCCCGGTCGGTGAGTACACGTGGGAGGACTACGCCGAGCACGACGGCGTCGACGAGCCGATGCTCCACATCCAGCGCATCACGCTCACGAAGACGCGGCCGGAGGACGAGGGCGGCGAGCGACTCATCCTGGACTTCAACGGAACCGGACCGCAGGCAAAGGGCCCGATCAACCACTGCGGTGACTACGCGGACGGAAACTTCCTCATCAAGTGGTTGGCCCCGATTCTGCGTAACCTCGCGGACACCCCGGAGCGCATGGCCGAACTGGATGTCAACGAGGGCGTCGTACCGCTGATCGAGATGAAGTTCCCCGAGAAGGGAACATTGATCACCCCGATCTTCCCTGCCCCCACCAACGCTCGCACGTTTGTCATCCTCCGTCTTCTCGGAGTGCTGGCCGGCGTCGTCGCCAAGGCTGTGGACGGCAACATGCCCGCCGATCAGGAGACCATCAGGTACACCGGTGTTTACGGTGAGGACTTCGAGGGTCACTCGTACCTCATGCGTGAGGTGCTCGGCGGCGGTTCGGGCGGACGCTATTATGCCGACGGTGAGGACACGATTCACGTCGTTCCCGATTCACGGAACCTGCCGACCGAATTCACCGAGAGCCGTTTCCCCTTCATCGTCGAGAAGCTCGGTCTGGCCATGGATTCCGGCGGAGCCGGACGCTACCGCGGCGGCCTGGGATACGAGAAGCACATCCGGATGCTCAAGGATGCGCACTTCATGTCCATTGCGGATCGTTCGATCCTCGCCTGCTGGGGAGTCAAGGGCGGCAAGGCCGGTCGGCCGTTCTCCGTGGTCCTGGATCCGGGTGGACCGAACGAGCGTGAGTTCGACGCGCTGACCGATGCCGAGCCGATCAAGGCCGGCGAGGTCGTACGGATTCGCACCACCGGTGGTGGCGGTTGGGGAGATCCACTGGAGCGCCCGATCGAGGAGGTCTTGCGAGACATTCAGTGGCGCAAGGTTTCCGTGGAGGGTGCACGCGACGACTACGGTGTTGTCGTGATCGAGGGTGACGAGCCGTCGGTCGACGAGGCTGCTACCACGGAGCTACGGGATCAGTTGCGCTCGGAGCGCGGTGAGAACGAACCCTTCTTCGATCGGGGTCCGGGCTACGCGCAGCTTTCCGGTGGCGCCACCTCAGCGGTCTACGACTACGTCTAGGACGGAAAACTCTCATGGAGAACGGAATTGCTCGCGGCGCCGACATCGCGGTGATCGGCGCCGCGGGTAAGACCGGTGAAGCAGTCGTCGCTGCACTGCCGCCGAGCGTGACAGTTCGGCGACTGGTGCGAAAGGCGCGTGTCGACGGGGACTTCGAGGTAGAACTCGAAACGGGAAGAGGGCTGCGCAAGGCGCTCGCCGGGTGCCGAGGGGTGTACTTCATTGCCCCGAACGTCCATCCCGACGAGCCGGCACTGCTTCGCAATGCGCTGACGGCAGCGGCTTCGGCGGGGGTGGAACACTTTGTCTATCACTCCGTGGCGTGGCCGTTCAGCCCGTCAATGCCGCATCACCTGGACAAAGCGAGGTGTGAGGACGAACTGCATCGTTCGCCCTTGAAATGGACTGTGCTGCAACCATGTGCGTACGCGCAGAATTTCGAAGCGGTACTCACGGGTCGGACAGAGACCATCGTCGTGCCGTACAGCGCGGACACGAGGTTCTCGTTCGTGAGTTTGGCGGACGTGGCAGCTGTTGCCGCGGTCGTCCTGAGCGAGGGCCCGGGCGAGCATCACGGAGCGACGTACGAGGTGGGGGGCCCTGAAGCTCTGAGCGTCATGGAGGTGGCACAGATGGTGGAGAAGCAGACGTCACGTACCGTCGCGATAGAACAGATCAGCGTGGATCAATGGCGTGAACAGATCGGCAGCGGCCTGGACGTCAACGCCAGCTCACGATTGGCGGCGATGTTCGAGTTCTACAACCACCACGACTTCCTTGCGGGCAGTGCTGCCGTGGAACTGCTTCTGGGTCGCCGACCGATGGGCGTCGAGAGCCTGATTCGGTGAGGCTTGCTACGCAATGCCTCCTGCCGCCCAGACAACCAGTGGGGGCAGGGCGGCGAGGATCAGGCAGACCGTTCCGTTGAGCCACTTGTGTTCCACCGTGACGGCGGCGAACTCGCGCAGAATAGCGCTCGGCAGGTAGTACCGGGCGGTGTGGGAACCGATGACTTCTGCGTCCAGATCGAGGCTTCGGGCAAACGTTGCGGTTCGGAGTATGTGGAAGTTGCTGGTGACCAGAACCATTCGAGGCTTCGTGGTGTCGGCGCGGAGAAGGTCCCTGGTGTACTCGAGATTCTCGAGCGTGGTGGTCGAACGGTCCTCTAGCATCACGTTCTCGCGCGGGATCCCGTGATCGACGAGGTAGACGCACATTGCCTCAGCCTCGCTGACCACCACGTCCGATCCCTTCCCGCCGCTGACGACCAACAGCGGGGAACGTCCTTCGCGGACCTCGGCGCGGAAGACGTCCGCGGCCTTGTCCAGACGGCTGGCCAGCAGGGGCGTCACGTCGGCACCCGAAAGCCCGGCGCCGTGCACCACTATCGCGTCCATCCCGGGCTGGTACTTCTGGCGTCCGTACACGTAGGAGTAGAGCAGAAAGCTCGTGAACAGAAACCCCAGGTACGACGCGACCAGGCTGAACGATCCGAGAACGACTGCGAGCCAATATCTCTGCGTCAGCAACGCTGATGCGAGCAGAACGTAGGGAACGAGCAGTCCGAGTCCGGCGACGAGGGAGAGCAGGTTCGCCACGCTGAATCCCTCGCGCCGCAGCATCGTGACCCCGTTGACGATCAGGAATCCTGCAAGCAGGAGCACCAGCAACGGCGAGAGCAGAGCGATCGTCGCGATGACGAACGACGGGATCTCGGTCCCCGGTGCACCCGACTGCAGCATCCACAGACCGGTGAAGATCACTCCGAGAAGTAGATAGACGCCGTTGCTCAGCCTCCGCCGATCCTGCCTGAACCGGTAGCCGCAGAATCCGAGCAGCGCGAGGCCGATGAGGAGAAGGATCACGGAGCCAGACTAGGCGAGGTGCCCACTACACGGGCGCCACCGTTTTGGACTGCTGGATTGCGGACAGCACCCTGGTACGGCACTCGATGAACAGTGGGTCCGCCTTGGTGGTCAGTTGATCTCGAGCTCCGGTCAACGGGACGTCGACGATGTCCTGCATCAATGCCGGCGTTCCGCCGAGTACGACCACTCGATCGGACAGGTACACCGATTCGTCGACGTCGTGGGTGACCAGGAGGACGGTGATACCAAGATCACGTTGAAGCGTCAGCAGCAGGTCTTCGAGTTCCGCGCGGGTCTGCGCATCGACCGACGCGAAGGGTTCGTCCATGAGGAGTACCTGCGGCCGATAGGCGAGAGCGCGAGCTATCGCTACTCTCTGCTGCATTCCGCCGGACAACTGCCAGGGGTAGGAACGCGCAGCACCGCCTAGACCGACAACGGCGAGTGCATCGGTAACCCTCTCGTTCTGAACCTTCCGCGCCAGACTGTTGCCCCGCAGCGGCAGGCGAACGTTCTCGCCCACTCGAAGCCACGGCATCAGTGTGCGTCCGTAGTCCTGTGACACGAGAGCCAGAGTGGCCGGCGGTGCATCGATCGCGATCCCGGCGATGCGGACCTCACCGGTGGTCGGCTTCTGCAGACCGGCGATGCAACGAATCAGCGTGCTTTTGCCGATACCGGAATGGCCGACGATGCAGACGATTTCTCCCGGTGCGACCGTAAGGTCGATCCCGCGGAGCACTTCGCGGCCGGTGGGGCCGCCGTAGGTCACCCCGAGGCCGCTCAGTTCGACTGCGGGTATCGATGCCGCAGATTCTGTGGATGACATCAGTTTCCTTTCACTGCGAGAGCGTCGTGGGTCCGCGGCTGCCATCTGAGCAACCATCGTTCGATCACGCCGTATCCGAGGTTGAGCACGTATCCGATGATTCCCAGCAGGAGAATTCCGGACCACATGTCCGCGATGGCGAATGTCTGTTGCGCGACGATCACGAAGTGACCGATTCCTGCAGTGGAGACATACATTTCGCTGCCGACCATGATGACGACACCGATCGCGAGACTGGTACGGATACCGACTGTTATCTGCGGCATCGCTCCGGGGAGGAGTACCTGCGTCACCAGGAGGGGTGTACGGATCCGGTAGCTGCGCGCCACCAATCGGATACTCGGGTCGATGGAGCGAATGCCGTCGAGGGTGTTGAGGAGTATCGGCCAGACCGCGCCGAAGGCGATGGCGGCAACGTTACCCGTCGAACCGGTTCCGAAAACGATGAAGAGGGCGGGCAATACGGCCAGCGCCGGAATGGCGCGGAAGAACTGGAGAAACGGATCGGCAATATCGGCAGCCAGCGGGAACAGGGCCAGCAGGAGACCGGCGCCGATGCCGACCACCAGTGCCACGGTGAGACCGAAGGCAAGGTTGGTCAAGCTCGGTACGACGTCGTGGGCGAATCCCGGACCGAACCAGTTGTCCACAAACGCTTTCCAGATACGCGACAGTGGCGGGAAGTAGGGTGACTTGCTCGACTCCGAACCGAAGTACCATACGACGACGATCAAGATCGGCAGCCACAACTCCCACGCGAGGAGTCGAAGTCCTGACATCATCTTCACGTCGTCATCCTCCTCGGGATGTAATGCCAAGCAAGTAAACGATTCTCGATCGCCATCACGGCGAAGGCGAGCAGCATTCCGAGTAGTCCGGCGACGATGATCAGTGCGAACATTCGATCGGGGACGGATTGGCTCAGCAGGATCTCCTTACCGAGTCCCGGCACGCCCGCGATCAATTCTGCACCGATGGTCAGCAGCAAGCTCAGTGTTGCCGAGATGCGAATCCCGGTGAAGATGTAGGGCATCGACGCCGGTGCGACGACGAGAGCGAGTCTGCGCCACAGCGGAAGTCGGAAGGAGCGTGCGGTCGCCAGCAGTTCCGGGTCGACGTCGCGCACACCGTGAATCGTCTGGAGCAGAATCGGCCACACACTTACTGCCACGATCAGCGCCACCGCCATCCGTTGCGTCGGGCCCATGATCAGCAGAAAGAGCGGAATGATTGCGAGCGGCGGAACGGTTCGGCAGAAGTCGATGACGAAACGGGAGGAGACCGTCAGGAACGGGTGCGCGGCGAGCAGCAGTCCTGCCGGGATCCCGATGACCAGGCACAGCGCCAATCCGATCGCTGTGGTGGTCACCGTTTGTCCCAGTGATGTCCACAACGAGGATGTGCCGAGTTCGTTCACAAGGGCCACTGCCACGTCGCTGAACTTCGGAATACCTTTGACGTCCTCGTCGCCGAGCATTCCGAAGATCTGCCAGGCGGCTGCCAACGCGAAGAGCGTCAGCAGCCGACCGAGCAGAACCTGCCTGCGGCGAGTCTGCAGGGTTGTCAAGGCGGACAACTCAGTTGGCCGGGGTCAGCAAGGAATCGGCCTCGACCGAATCCGTCAGTACCCCGTACTTGACCAGCAGTTCGATCTCCGTGCCGAGAGCACCCGGTTCCACTACTGCGACGAACTGAGGATTCTTGCTGCTGGCCAGCATTTCGAGCGGAATCTTGGCTTGTGTCGAGAGTGCAGCCTTGACGGCGCCCGGATTCTGATTGGCGTAGTCGACGGATTTGGCAAGCGCCGTGCGGAATTTGGCGAGTGAGTCCGGGTTCGCGTCGACAAACGATTCCGAAGCGACCAGCGAGGTCCCTGGCACACCGGGCGCGGCCAAGGGGAAGGGGTGGCCGAGGATCTTCAGCCCCGAGTCGGTTGCTTTGCTCAGGAACGGATCGATGAGGAATGCCGCATCGGCTCCGCCAGTGGAAACAAGGTCGCCGAGGTTGGGCATGGGCGCCTGAATGAACGAGATCTTGTCCGCTGCTCCACCGGACTTCTCCACCGCAGCAGAGATGACTGCCTCGCTGACGGACTTCAATCCGCTGATCGCAACGGTTTTGCCTTCGAGGTCACGGAAGCCGCTGATGGAACTGTCTTTGGCGACGACGAGGCCGGACTGGTCGACGCCGTCACTCGCGGCAAAATTCGTGAGTCCTCCGACGATGGTGACGGGCATGTTCTGGCTGCGTGCCTGAATTGCGGCGGCGGCGGTCGTGGCTGCCATATCTGCATTTCCGCTGAGCAGCAACGGAATTTGAGCCGAGGAACTAGCACCGCCCTCGACGAGTTGGATGTCGAGTCCTTCGTCGGTGAAGTATCCCTGCTCCATTCCGAGCCAGATCGGTGCGAAGTCTGCGATCGGCTGAGGCGCGATTCGAATCGTGGTGGTCTGGGTGCCCCCGTCGTCGGAGGCCGTGGCGTCGCTCGAGCAGCCGGTCAGTGCCAATGCTGCGGTCGCGACCGCAGCTAGGGCAACAACTCTGAACCGTGGTGTCGACCGAAGGGTATGTCCAACCGTCATGTCCGAAAGCCTCTCGCTGGGAAAGATATGACTTCCTTGCCGGTAATCCGGTGGGAAGGTGAAGACGCTCAAAGAATTCCGTACGCCGGAACGATTGTTGTGACTATAGTAATTTCCAAGACGAATGCCAAGGGTTTTCCAAGAACACGAGATTTCGGATCGCCGGGTACATCCACGGCACCGGGAGGGGATCGGATGACGAAGGGTTCTGCGTCCGCCGTCGACAAAGCGCTGGATCTACTCGAGGCCATCGCGCGCTCGACCACGCCGATGAAGCTCAGCGAACTGGCAGAAGAAGTCGGGATGCTCCGCCCGACTGCGCACCGAGTGCTCGGAGAACTCGCGAACCGTGGTTGGGTCTTCCGCTACGACGGTCGCTATCTCCCCGGCCCGGCTGCACTGCAGGTTTCCCACGAAGCGGCAGCGCACTCGTTGGCGGCCTTGTGCGATCCGACCATGCGGGTGCTGTCCGAGAGCACCGACATGATGGTGAATCTGCAGGTTCTCGAGAGCGGCGGAACGCGGATCATCGCGGCGCTGCGTCCCGAGAGACTCAAGATGATCACTCGGATGCTCGGGGATCTGCTTCCGCCGCACCGGTTCGCGGGTCCGCTCGCGTTGGTCGCGGCACTCGAGGACAACACCCGGGCGCCCTACCTGGCGATGGTGGAGAAGAGCGGCTATCCACTGGAAGGCCCCACCGGCTTTCTCGCCGACATAGCCGAGACGCAGAAAACCGGATTCGCCGTTGTACACAAACGATCTCAGGACATCATCGGTTCGGTCTCGCGTGCAGTGTCTTCCCGCAAGGGATCTCCGCTCTGCGCGTTGACGGTGATCGGGTTCGATACCGACTTCGATGCGAAAACGACGCGAATGGTCGAAGAACACCTGCTGCGGGCCACCGATGAAGTGCAGCAACTCCTCACTGACCACACTTCGGGCAAGCGCCCGTCCGACACAGGAGAAGAAGGATGATTTCACGGACCGAGGGCTTCATCACCGTCGCAGACGGCGAACGGGTCTGGTACGAGACTGCCGGCGAAGGCCCGGATCTGATTCTCACGCACGGTCTCGGCGGCAACGCCGCGGTCTGGTACCAACAGGTACCGTACTTCGCTCAGCATTATCGGGTAATCAGCTGGGATCAGCGAGGATTCGGCCGGTCCACCAACGAAAAGGGCAACCACGGCCCGGTAGCGGCAGTCTCGGATCTGATCGAAATCATGAACCTGTTGGAGGTCGATCGAGCGCACGTGGTCGGCCAGTCGATGGGCGGTTGGGCCGCATTGGGGACCGCGATCGCTGTTCCGGAGCGGGTGGAGTCGGTAGTCCTGGCCTGCACGACCGGCGGCATTCCCGTCGGATTCGGTCCGGACGGCGCACCTCCCCTCACCGCGGCGCCCGTCACGGCGCGGCCACTGGGGGAACACCCCGCTGTGGGCGGACGGTTGCCGAGCTTGGACATGGCGAGGGCATACCTGTACCAAGCTCTCGGCACCTTCGGTCATCGCCCACCTGACACCGAGTTCTTCCGAATTCTCAAGGCCCACAACTACTCGCCGAGCGATCTTGCCGCGGTGACGGCGCCGGTTCTGCTGATCGCGGGTGAGCTGGACGATTTGATGACACCCGAGCGGATTCGCAGCGCCGCCGAGTTCCTGCCCCACGCCGAAGTGGTCGAACTTGCCGACCGCGGCCACTCCCCCTACTTCGAGGACCCACACGCGTGGAACGAGTTGGTGGCGCACTTCCTGGCCGATGTTCGTGCCCGCCCAGTGCGCTGAAACACCAACTCGTCACGCATATTCCAACTCCGAGGAGATCTAATGGATTCATCTCAGACCGTCGAGTTCATCCCACCCGCTTTCGATACGCCATTCTCCACCGGAGTGCGCGTCGGAGACGTTCTGTATCTGTCGGGTCAGATCGGCATGCTCCCGGACGGGACTTTGGCCGACGGCTTCGAAGCGCAGGCTCGACAGACCATGGAGAACATCGTGGCTTCGCTGATCGCTTACGGTTCCGGCGTCGAAGCAATCTTCAAATGCACTGTCATGCTTGACGACATGTCTCGTTGGCAGGAGTTCAACAAGGTCTACCTCGAGTACTTCCCGGCGTCGAGACTGCCGGCCCGCAGTGCGTTCGGAACAGATGGACTGGCGCTGGGTGCGCACATGGAGGTCGAATGCATGGCGTACACACCGCGGGTCTGACTGCTCGCGGGCACTAGCCGTCCCAATCCACACGTTCAGCCAGGCGCAGCAACGTGCGTCGGCGTGTAGTGCTGGTTTCGCCGATGTGCGCGATCCGGCCGTAGATGTGGGCGCGGAAGTTCTCGATTCCGTCCCGATTCTGTTCCTGCGCAGAAGTACTGGCGGCATTGTGCAGCAGGGCACGCAAGCGATCGTAGTCGTCACGCGGATACGACGGTTGGTCGTTGATCACCAGTCCGGTGAGGTGTTGGCGTCGATGAGGGCGCATCACCTTGGTCTTTCGTGGATGGATGGCAAACCCTTCGTCCCTGGCGATCTGCTCGACGCTCCAGAGGAGGGTTCCGACGTCGGCTACTTCGATTCCGGAGAACGCGAGATCGTCGGCGTATCGGGTGTAGGTGAGCCAGTTTGCTTGTGCGAGTCCACTCAAGCGGATATCGAGTTTGCGCGCGACGAGATTCGCCAGTGCAGGCGAAGTTGGCGCGCCTTGCGGAAGATGCGCGGTGCGTAGCTGTGATGCCTGTGCATACGGTAGGCCGCGCAGGGTATCGGCAGGTGTTGCAACAGTGCACAATCCGGTGAGAACTCCTGCCACTGCGGGTGGATAGCCGAGGGCTGTGAAGACGGCGTGAACGCGGCTGCCGCTGATCGAGGGGAAGAACTGCGCGAGGTCGACGCCGATCACGATTTCCGACTGTGCGTGCGGCGCTGCAAAAGTCAGAGGGCTTCGACCACGGACGAATCCGTGTGCCGCGTCGTGAGGGGCCACCTGGTCGAGTATGCGGCGCAGAATCTTGCGCTGAACTTCGCGCAATCGAGGTTTCGGTACCTCGAGGAGGCGAGCGCCGGTCTTCTTGCTGATCTGCATGGGCCGGTAGTGGCGTAGCGGTAGGGGTTTCGTGCGGAGCCATTCCCCTCGGTCGGCAAACCACTCGAGTTCGGAGATCGTCAGATCCAGTGAACGAGCCAGGTCCACACTGGTGTTGTAGCGGGGAACGTCGAACCGCCACACCGAGGATTCATTGGTGTCCAGTGAGAGAGGAACAGGCCGCAGGCGAGGTAGTTCGCGAAGCAATCGGTACAGAGTCTGCGGTTCGAACGGTGGGGCGGGCATGAGGTCGAGAACGCGCACGGCCAGGAGCGTCGGGGAAACACCGAAGACGGTTCCGAATGCCTCCTCGAGGCCGCTGAGGGTCCACGGAGCGTCAGCAGCCGCAACGGCCAGACGACGCGCCAACTCGGGATCGAGCTCGAAGTCACGCATGATTCGACTCCGGGATGCGACGGGGCGGGGTGACCAAATCCTTTGTCCGGTGCGGCGGCAAGCACGCGGAGCGTGCCGAACGCCGGTGGACGCAGTATCCAATTCTTCTGGCCGACCCAGGGGTTACCCCTGAGACTGGTCGCGTGGACCAACTCTCACCCACGCGCCGCCGCATCTCTTCACAATGGCAGACCGTTCGGTATCTGTCACGTGTGAAGCGGATCTGTCAGGTGTGGGCCCTCAGATCGACGAACGATCCGAACCGACGAACTCGCTGATCCACGGCACGACTGCTTCGCGGACGGTGACCGCCTGCGGCAGTAGTCCGTTGCTCAGCAGGAGATCGGCCGCGCGCTGCTGCTCGTCGAGGAACTCGTCGGTGACCGGGTTGACACCGAAAGGACGTCCGCGCAGTGCAGCTTCCCAGGCATCGATGCTCGCGGACCCGCCACGCTTCTCGATGTCGTCGACGAAGATCTGCGCGGCTTCGCGGGGGTTGGCTTCGATCCAGGCGTCGGATTCCTGCAGGGCCTCGATGATCGCCTGGAGGGCCTCCGGGTTGGTATCCGCGAAATCGCGCCGGGTGAACCACAGTGAGGGGTGGCTGAAGAGTCCGTCGGTGGCGATCAGCGTGCGCAGTTCGTGGTTCGCTTCGATGTCGGTCAGCCCCGGGTACGCCCCTACCCAGGCATCGATGGTGCCGTCGACGAGGTCCGCTCCACCACCGCGCACGTCGGTGTCGACAGGGACGATGTCGGACCAGGTCAGCCCCGCCTGATCCAAGGCGAACAACAAAAGTGTGGTCTGCCATGATCCGTGCGCGATGCCGACGCGCTTGCCGCGCAGGTCCTCTACCGTGTTGATCTCGGACTCTGCCTTGACTACCAGGCGCCCGTTCTCCACGCGGGGGCCGGAGATTCCGATGTAGACGAGATCGCGGCCCTGAGCCAATCCGGTGACCGGCGGCGTGAATCCGGTTCCGATCACATCGTATCCGCCCTCCTCGAACAGCCAGTCCGAGTGCAGGGCCGGCAAGGCGTTTTCCGGGTTCACTGCAGGCTTGGCGGGAAGCTCACGCAGGTCCACCCACTCGACATCGGGGAGACGGCGCTCGAGGATTCCGGTGTGGCGCAGTACGAACAGCGAATTGTTGTGTGGGAAGTATCCGACGCGAACGGTCATGAGATCTACGCTTTCCTGTTCTGAATCAGTGATGGGGGTGGCTAGATGAGGCCGCGTCGACGCGCCTCGTCGGCGAGTCCGCTACGGCCCCACTGGACAGTGAGGTTGGACGGATCGAATTCGACCGAACCGCCGAGGGTTTCGGCGATCGCCTGGAACTGCGCGCCTTCCTCGAGGAGGACGACGAACTTCGCGAGGTCGAGCAACCCGCTGCGGCCGATGACGTTGACCCCGCCGTTGGCTTCGAAGATCGCCACCAGATCGGGATCGTGTTCGAGACGCTCGAGAATGAACTCGCCCGCAGAACGGGACCGATCGATGTGCGGCGGAATCTCTCGGGAGAGCGTCAGCCTCTGCGAAGCCGCATAGCGGATGGGCAACGTCCGATGGGTCTGGGCCCAACCGCCGAGCCACGGAGTGTGGATGTGGACAACGCTGGTGATTTCCGGATGCTCACGGAACACTGACGCGTAGCCGGTGACAAAACCGGCCGATCCGTTGCCGGAGAGCACCTCTCCATCGAACGTAGCAACAACCGGTGACACCGACGGATCGTCCGCCCACGGTCCCGGGTCGTTCAGGGCGACCGCGATTTCGGTGCCGGGTACGCGTTCGACGAAGTTCACGGTCCCGTTGGCTGCAACCGTTCCAGTCTTGCGGAAGACGTCGAATGCCTTGTCTGCTGCTTTGCGCGCTGCTTCGACGAATGCTGCGGTATCGGCGTCGAGTCGAGTTTCGGTGGTGGTCATCGAGTCTCCAGTCCAGAAGGTGTGATCGGGGTGCGCTGCAGGAGGGGAAGAACTTCTTCGCCGACGCGGTATGCCTCTTCGAGATGCGGGTTACCCGCGAGGATGAAGGCGTCGACGCCCAGCTCGCGCAGCTCGTCGAGTCTTTCGGCGACCTGTTCGTAGCTGCCGACCAGTCCGAACGCCGGTCCGCCGCGGATGAGGCTGAAGCCACACCACACGTTGGGCTGCACTTCCAGATCTCGGTAACCGGTGATGTGTTCGGGCACCCACCCCTTGATGCGGGCGGCGCCCACCGAATCACCCTGCGCTGCGCGGTCGGCGGCCCCCTTGTCGACGAAGGCCCAGCCTTTCTCGATCTCGGCCCAGGCGGCTTCTTCGGTGTGCCGGGCAACGACGTCGATGCGTACGGCGAACTTCGGGGTGCGGCCCAGCTTGGCCGAATTCTCCCGCACGCCGTCGATCTTGGCTCTCAGATCGGCGTACGGTTCCAGCCAGGAAAGGTAATAGTCGGAGTGCAGTCCGGCGGCGGCGACGGCTGCTGCCGAAGATCCGGAGAAGTACACCTCGGGAAACGGCTGGCCGGCAAGTCCGGGTGGCAGTGCAGCGCCGTGGGTTTGGAAGAAGCGACCGTCGAAGTCGAAAGGTTCGCCGTCCCACACACCCTTGAGCACATCGAGGAACTCGGATGTCCTGGTGTAGCGATCGTCATGGTCGACTTTGTCGCCCCACCAGAGCTGAGGCGCTCCGCCTCCGCCACTGATGATGTTGTAAACCAGACGTCCGCCTGTTGCTCGCTGCAGACTGGCCGACATCCGCGCGGCCTGCACCGGGTGAAGGAACCCTGGTTGGAACGCGACCATGAAACGGTACGTGGTGGTCTCGGCGGCCAACGCTGCTGCGGTCGCCCACGGATCCTCGGTCATCGGGAAGGACGGCAGCAGTCCACCGAGGAAGCCTGCAGACTCGGAAGCCTTTGCCACTGCGGCCATGTGGTCGATGTAGCTGTATCCGTCCAACTCGCCGCTGCGGATCGCGGGAGCGATGTTGCCCGGCCCGTATCCACCGGCATCGCCGCGGTTGTAGCGACGCGGAGTACGCAGCGACGCGTGGTCGCCTTCCATCCCGATCCGCCAATAGAAATCGATGCTCATGCGGTGGCCTTCTCTTCTGGGGTGGCCTTCTCTTCCTTGCGGATCCGACCCTCGGGATCGACCAGGTGCAGGAGATGCTCGCCCGCCCGGTGCAGCTCTTCGATGTGTGGTCGACCTGACAGGACGAAACCGTCCACGCCGAGATCGCGATACGACGACAATCGCTGCGCCACTTCCTCGTAGCTTCCGACGAGGCCGATACTGTGCTCGTAGCCGATGCGGTCGAATCCGGACCACAGGATGCCGCCCCGATCGATCTCGAGTGCAGCGGAATCGGCTTCTCTCAGTTGTCGTTCGACGCGAGCCCAGGCTTCGTCGGCTGTCTCCCTCGCGATGATCGGGATGCGCAGGACCTTCTCGACGGTCCTGCCGAGTTCGGATGCTCGGTCGTCGAGGGTGGTGATCCGTGTCGACAACTCGTCACCGGAAAGGGTGAACTGATGGACATCGGCATGGTGGGCCGAGAGTTCCAGAGCTTCCGGTGAGTCTCCGGTCAGATGTACTCGGGGAAAACGGAGTCCCGACAAGATGCCTCGGAATCCGCCGCCGAGTACGTCGTAGTATTCGCCGTCGAAGTCGTAACCCGTGCCGCCGAATCCGCCGGGCAGAATCTGTTCCTCGTTCCACACGCCGCGTGCGACGGTCAGGAACTCCGCGGCGCGCGCGTAGCGGTCGGCTCCTCGAACCACGTCTCCGCGAGCAGCGGCGTCTTCGGGGTCCGTCTCTACCTTCACTCGCCATTCGAGACGACCTGCCGACAGGCGCTGAAGTGTCGCCGACATTTTGGCGGCGTAGACGGGGGTGCCGAAAGTGGGGTGAAACTCCACGACCACTCGCGAATGACGCGTCTGACGTAGGGCGGCGGCAGCAACGATCCAGGATTCTTCGCCATTCGGATCGTACGGTGCGACAACGCCGTCGACGCCCGACAGTTCGGCTGCGAGAACGATCTGTGCCAATTCGTCGAAGGGCCCGAAGTTTCCGGGGCGAACATCGGTCGCGACGGTAGTCGGTCGCTGTGGCCCGAAGCCGCCGCGACTGTTCAGCGCGGCCACTGCCCGGCGTCCGTCACCGCGCGAGGGCAGCTCCCAGTAGACGTCCGTCATTCTTCTGTGCCCTTCTGCGCGGCGACAAGTGCGCGTGCCTGTTCCAGTGGTTCGTGCGCCAACCAGGACTGCAGGTCGAAGTCGGCGGCAAGGAAGCCATGCGCATACAGGAATTGTTTCTGCACGCCGAGCAGGTCCACACGCTCGTCCGACAGGCTCAAATGCAGTCCGGTGTGGAAGTTCTCGCCGTACGCTGCCACCACACCTTCGGGCCCGGACTGTGTTTCGGTCTGCAGCACGGCTCGGACCTCGTCGATGTTGGCTGCGGCCCAGTCCGCTGCTCTCAGGCTCTCGGCGAGGAAACCGACGACGATGTCCGGGCGCTGTTCGAGTAGGTCGGCATGAACCGTGATCGGTCGTGGGGTGCCGTTGTTCACGCGATCACGGAGGGATGCAGTGGAATCGAGATCGACGGCCACGGCGAGGCCGTGTTCGCGGGCAACTTCCTGGGCGCGGGCGCCCTTGACGTAGATGGCATCGACGTCGCCGCGGAGCAGGGATTCGACACCCCACGTCGTGTTGCGGGTGGACGAGGCGGTGCGGACCTCGGGGGCTGCGGTCGTCGCAACCTCGACGAGGGTGACGTCGGCAAAACTCAACTCGCCCAGTCGAAGTGCGGAGGCGAAGCCGTGCAGGGCCATGGCGCGAGGAAAGCTCCTGGCCTGATCCGCCGCCCAGGCCGGGATTCCGATCCGAGCGCCGGCCAGAAGACCTGCTTCTCGGATGTCGGAGTCTCCGCGCACCAGGATTGCCTGGGCCTCGTCGATCCAGGTGAGCCCGATGAGCCGCGTCGGAGAACCACTGGCACGCGCGGCCAGTGCGGGGACGTTGCCGCCCTCGCGAATGAGTCCGGAGAGGTGGTGATCGAAATGGCGCACTGCCAATTCCGGTCCGGCATCTTGCAGTACGCCGAAACGCACTCCGGATTCGTTTGCCGTCCGGTCGAGCCAACCGAGACTGTTGGCGAGACCGCTGGCGGTGGGAACGGGGCAGCGGGTGTACCAGAGTGTGTCGATTGCGGAATCAGCGATCAATGTCATGACTGTCCTGTCCGTCGGGGAAGGTGCGGCCGACACCGAGTTCCTTCAGGAAACTCGCTCGGTAGCGCAAAGATTCGGGATCGTTCCGATCGCGGGGGCGTGGCAGGTCGATGTCGACGTCCACGGCAAACCCGCCCTTGTCGAGGATGAGCACGCGGTCGGCAAGTCGTACGGCTTCGTCGACGTCGTGCGTGACGAGTAGTACGGCCGGACGGTGGCGGGCGACCAGATCGCCTACCAAGTCTTGCATTTGGAGCCTGGTCAAAGCGTCGAGGGCCGCGAACGGTTCGTCGAGCAGTAATAGTTCAGGTTCGCGAACGAGAGCGCGCGCCAATGCGACGCGTTGGGCCTCGCCGCCGGAGAGGGTGGCCGGCCAGGCGCGGTGCTTGTCCGCGAGGTTGACCTCGGAGAGTGCGTTGCGTGCATTGTCGGTCACCTGACGTGACCGTTTCTGTCCGACTGTGACATTGGCCAGAACTCGCTTCGACGGTATCAATCGCGGTTCCTGGTAGACGACCGTACGGTCGCGCGGAACCAGCACCTCGCCGCTGTCCGGTGCTTCCAAACCGGAGAGCACTCGCAACAGGGTTGTCTTGCCGGTACCGCTGGGGCCGAGGAGAACGACGAACTCTCCGCGTGTGATCTCGAGGTCGATACCACCCAGAACAGTCTTGTCACCGAACGACTTCCGCACTCCGGTGAGTGAGACTGCCACTGGTGATCCGGCTCGTCGTTCGGCCGCAGTGGTGCCGGTCCGCTCACGCGTTGCCAACGGCGGGAGAGGTGCTTCGGTGGTCGGCAGCGAGCCGACGGTCGTGTTCGTCATCGCGCCACCGACAATCTCCGCCACGGCATGGAGTACCGCTCGATCAGCCTGACGACGGCGTCGAAGATGAGACCCAGCGCCGCGTACATGACGATGCACAGAACCATGTAATCGGTGCGGTTGTATTCCTGCGCCAGAGTGACCAGGTATCCGATGCCCTCACGTGTGCCGACCTGCTCGGCGGCGATCAATCCGGTGATGCTGAGCGACAGGCAGATTCGAAGCCCCATCAGAACACCGGGGAGGGCGGTCGGAAGAATCGCTCCGAACACCAGTCGCCAACCTGTCAGTCCGAAACCCTGTGCCGCTTCCACCATCTTGCGATCGACCCCGCGCACTCCCAGGTAGGTGTACGCGTACATGGGGGCGACGGTCGCGACCGCGATCAGGACCACCTTGAAAGTTTCGTCGATACCGAACCAGGCGATGAACAGCGGAACGAGCGCGAGGAACGGAACCGCGCGATTGATCTGCATGGTCGAGTCGATCAGTTCTTCACCGAGCGAGGAGAGACCGGACAGAACCCCGAGCACCAATCCGACGATCACACCGACCGAAACACCGAGTGCAGCACGTTGAAGCGACGCGAGACCGAAGTCGACCAACTGACCCGACTGGTACAGCTCGGCGAATGCCGTCCACACCGCCGGAGGACCGGCCAGGATCTCTTCGCGGATCAGTCCGGTAGCGGATCCGATCCACCATCCGGCAACCAGCAGCGCGGGCACGAGGAAGCGGAGGGGGATCGAGACCCACTTGGGCCTGCTGCGATTGCGCCGGTAGCGGGGCGTTTCGAGTTGCGGATGCTCCACTGACGGCGACGCCGTTCGTGCGGGCCGGGTCAGCGTCACCATCGGGTCACTTCCCCTCGGTGGTGGGCGCTGCCGCTGCCGAACCTGCCACAGCACCCTGGAGGTCGAAGATCACGTCGCTGCCCTTGAGGGGCTGCTGGATCACCTTGTTCTCGGCGAACAGCGTGGAGATGGATTCGAGGTCGGTAGCGTCGGCTGCAGTCGGATAGCGGAAGTTGGTGATCTGGCCGCCCAGGGTGATCGCGTCGTCGAGCCGCTGTCCGGAGAGTGCACGCGGACCGGTCTGTTCGAAGACGTTCTCGAAGGCTGCTGGGTCGGCCTGCTGCTTCGCGGTGAGTTCCTGGGTGACCTCGAGGAACTTCTGGACCACCTCGGGATGGGCTTCGAGTACTGCGGTGCGGCCGGCGATGATGGTGCTGTCCACGGAGTCGATGCTCGCCTCGGTTGCGATCTCGACCGCGCCCTTGGCCTTCGCCTCCTGATACGGAATCAGGAACGATGCCCACGCGTCGACCTGCCCGGTGGAGAACGCCGACGCGGCGTCTGCCTGTTGCAGCGGAACGCGTTCGACGGAATCGATCGGCACTCCGGCCTGTGTCAGGGCCTTGAGCGTGATGTACTCGCCCTTACCTGCAGGGTTGACGGCGATGCGCTTGCCAGCCAGATCTGCGACGGTCTTGATTCCGGATTCCGGAGTGGCGATGATGCCGGCCTGGTCCTTGTTGTACGGGTCGGACGTGGCGAAGATGCGGACACCCACGTCCTTGGACAGTGCGCCGACGACGGGACTGTATGCGCCGGTTTGGATGTCGAGTTCTCCGCTGTTGAACAGTTTGAGGTTGGAGCTGAATCCCGGTGTGGTCTTGACCCATTCGATCTTTGCGCCCAGCGGTGCCAGCGCCTCGTCGTAGGTTCCGTCACGCTTGCCGACGGCGATGGCACCGGAGTTTCCGGGATCGAAGACTTTGAGCGTGAAGTCGGCGCTGGAATTGCCTGCGGCGCTGTCGGAATCGGAAGACCCACACGCCACCGCCAACCCGGCCAGCGGGATCATGGCGAGCGCAGCGGCAGCTCGTGGCAGTCGGCGGAAGCGGGACATGTATGTGGCTCCTTCAGGCGTTGATTCGTCAGAACTGACGACGATGACGCTATTGGGTGCGTGTCTGTTTTACCCCCGTTTGTTTTCTGGAGATTGGAAATCTTGACAACATCGGAAGTCTGTTCATCTGGGCTTTTGTGGGTCCGCGTCTGGTTCCTTTCCACCTGATGGAAAGGATGGCCGGACTGCTGGGTCCGTGTTAGCGTCCGATTCTCAGGTCGATCAGGCCACAGCGAAAGGATCGTTCGTGACGGACGCACGCGGCGCGGGAGTTCAGACGGTAACCCGTGCCCTGACCATGCTCACATGTTTTCGCAGTGGCGAAGAACTGGGAGTCTCGGAAGTTGCGCGGCGACAAGAGCTTGCGGTCAGCACCACGCATCGATTGCTGCAGTCGCTCGTCGACGCGGGGTTCCTCGAGAAGGACGACGCAACCAGTCGGTATCGCATCGGCGCGGCGCTGGCGGCCTACGGACAGGTCTCCTACCGGCAGCATCGGATCTATCTGTCCGAGCCCTATTTGGAGCAATTGGCCGCGACGACAGGAGCATCCGCCTCCCTGGCAGTGCGAAGTGGAAGTGAGGTGGTGTTGCTCGGATTCAGCCGATGGCGCGAGGCCGACGGGCACGTGCTCCAGGGTGTCCGCCTTCCCTTGCATGCGAGCGCACTCGGGAAAGCGTTTCTGGCGTGGTCCGATGTCGACGATTCCGAGCTCGCTGCGCTGCCACGTGAAGCGACCACTCAGCGTGCGATCACCGATGTTGCCGGTATCCGCCGGGAATTGGAACTGACTCGTGCGCGAGGATACGGATTCAACGACGAGGAGTTGACCCCGGATTACCGAACGATCGGAATTCCGATCATCGATGGATCCGGCACTGTGCGTTACGCTCTCGGGCTTCGTGGTCCGGTCGAGCTGATGATCGACGAACGGATTCCGTTCCTCGCCGACCTTGCCAAGGTGACTGCGCGACAGATCGGTGAAGTGCTTCTCTGAACTGGCGTGAAGTGCTTGTGGCAGATCCGGCCGAACGTGATTACCGTTGAAGCCGAGGGCGCGATCGCACAATGGCTACGCGACGTGACCGCGTCCTCGCGAGCGTGGAGACGAGTGATGACGACGATCGGTGTCGTTGCCCTGGTGCTGGGCGTCCTGTTGATCGTGGTCGAGGCGCATGCCCCAACCGCGGGGGTGCTCGGTGTGCTTGGAGCACTCATGATCGGTGCCGGCGTCTGGATGCTTTTCACATCCGACGGTATCGGGCAATTGATCGCGATCCCGGTGACGGCGGGGGTCGCGGTAGTCGGCCTGGGCGTGGTGGCGGTAGCGAGTCGAAAAGCGCTTACCGCGCGCCGCGCTCCCGTGCGTACCGGGACGGAATCTCTTGTCGGCTCCGACGCGACCGTTCGCAGTTGGACCGGCGCGCAGGGGCAGGTCGAGCTTGACGGCGGATTATGGAGTGCTCGAATGGAATTCGGGTACGACGACTCTGTGCCTGCCGTGGGCGAATCCGTCGTCGTAGAGCAGGTACGAGGCCTGACTCTGAAAGTGCGCCGTCGTGAACCGTGGGAGCTGCCGCTATGACCACCGTGCTTGTCGTGTTGTCCGTGTTTGTCGTGCTGATTGCAGTCCTTGTGGGAATGTCGGTGAGAGTTCTGCGCGAGTACGAGCGCGCGGTGGTGTTCCGCCTCGGCCGATTGATCACCTTGAAAGGCCCAGGCCTGGTGATTCTGGTGCCGGCGATCGATCGCATGGAACGGGTCAGTCTGCGAACCGTCACGCTGAAAATACCGGTCCAAGAAGTGATTACCCGCGACAATGTTCCTGTGAAGGTCACCGCCGTCACGTACTTTCGGGTCGTCGACGCTGACCGTTCGATAGTCGAAGTCGAGGACTTTCTGGCCGCCACCTCACAGATCGCCCAGACCACACTGCGCTCCATCCTCGGTAAAGCTGAGCTGGACTCGCTGCTATCCGAACGGGAACGCCTCAACGAGGATCTGCAGAAAGTCATCGACCAGCAGACCGAACCGTGGGGCGTCAAGGTCACGACCGTCGAGATCAAGGACGTCGAAATTCCAGCCAACATGCAGCGCGCCATCGCCAGGCAAGCTGAGGCCGAACGTGAACGTCGAGCCAAGATCATCAACGCCGACGCAGAGTTTCAGGCTTCGGCCAAGCTCGCCGAGGCGGCCGAGGTGATCAGCCGCAATCCGACCACCCTGCAATTGCGATATCTGCAGACACTTCACGAGATCGGTAGCGAGAACAACTCCACCGTTGTCTTCCCCTTGCCGCTGGATCTTGTCCGGCCCTTCATGGGCGGCCAAGCGGAGGTTTCCACAGCCACCCAAGAACATGCCTGTTCTGTCTGGAATGCGAAAGTTGTTGATTAGCATCTAGTTTCATCTCGATATTCTCTTGTGTTCGAAACTGTGTTCGAATATGATTGCTGCATGGACAGTCGGGATGCGTGGCAACTGGATGGCGAGGGCCTCAAGAGTGAGGTTCTCGATCTGGTGCGCGCCCGGCACGAGTTGCAGTCGCGGATGGTGTTGTTGATCGTGGAGATGTTTTCCC
>NZ_CAIJDS010000068.1:0-31017 GCF_903819475.1 Rhodococcus sp. UFZ-B548 | reverse complement strand
TCAGGTATGGGATCAGGTCACCGAAAAGGCCCTCGCTGTCTGAACACCGCTCCGGATGATGGCCTGCTGTGCCCGAAAACTTCTGCATCCCAAACAACTTGACAACACCAAAGAGAATCCGCGTGTCGGCCCAGCATCCTTAACGACAGGTGGGTCACCGGTACTTCTTTGGCGGCGGCAAGCGAAGCAACGACTCCACGCTCCGCGGTCGATGGTATTGGGGCGCGGCCCGGAGCGCGGCTTATCGGTCGAACCTGCTTTTCCTCAGTTCGACACAGGGGCGCCCGGAATTCGGGTCTTAAGTGGGGGGTGTCGGTGCGTCGGACGGCGGCGTGAGTGTGATTCGCGAAACCTGAGGTCGCAGGCCTACAGTCACTGCTGCAAGGCACGCGGCGCCGCAGGACACTGCCAGCGCTGCGGCGGGTGTCGACACCAAATCGGTGAATACTCCGACGAACAGAGCACCGAGTGCGTCGCCGGCGAAGATCATGGTGGTTGCCCACGCGAAGAGTTCAGTGTGGTGTTCGCTCGCCACGGCGTTACCAAGAAGTGCGTAAAGGCCGGTCAGCACTGATGATATCGGGAGGCCGGCAAGGAACGCGGCCACCAGGAGCAAGGGCTCCCACAGCATTCCTGTTGAGGTGAGCAGTTGAAGGCAGCCCATTGCGAGTAAGAGGATCAGGCAGCCTTTCTCCTTCTCGTTGACGGCAATTCGGTTGAGGCGTCCGACTGTTAAGCCGACCACGCTGCCGAATCCCCAAATGGAGATGGTCAGTGCGGACATGGTCGGTTTGTAATTGTCGAAGACGCTGTCGATTGTGATCAACAGCGCCATGCTGTAGGCGCCGAGGGAGGCAGAGAGCAAGAGGAAGCAGAATAGGATATTCGCGTTCTCGAAGACCGCGTCGAGTGAGCGCGTAGTGCGTTTCTCGCGTTTGGACGCGTGGTCGTGGCGAACTAGTGCTGTCGTGGCCAATCCAAGCGAGCCGGCTATGGCGAGGACTCCTTGAACGGCGACGATGGTATTGAGTGAGACGACAACGGCGACTACCGCTACCGCTACTCGGCCCAGAAGCAAGATGAGTTCAGACATCAAAGATTCGACGGCGTTGGCGACGTCCTTTTGAGCGCTCGAGTCGAGAGCCCTGTTCCATAGGGCCCTCATCAGCGCGTTCATAGGTAGTGTCAGCAGACCGATGAGACCCGCTAAGCCAAGCAACGAGATTGGCGTCACCGTGATGATCGAGAGAATTGTGACCGTCACGCCGAAAAGTGTCCCGACCACCGGGACCACGAAAGTCAACCCAAAGTGGTCGACGACCTTGCCCCAGAATGGTCCTGAAAAGGCCTGAACGAGACGGCAAATGGCGAAAGCTAATCCACTCACCGTGGCCGACATCCCACTTGACAGACCAAGCAGGGGGAGAAGGATCCCGATGGCTGCGCCCGGAAGGCGCGCAAGGAAACTGTAGAACAGCGGAAGTCGAGTCTGGGGTGTGTGTACGACGAAGGCGGCGAGTCCTTGCCGGCTGCTGTTGATCACTCTGGTTGCGGCACTTCCGATAGCGGTTGAGCGTGGACTGGATGGTTTTTCGACGTTAGGCACCGGCCGCTAGCCAGGTCCCAGTCCCAGCCGTGCGGATCGCCCGCGAACCTCAGATAGTCCTCGATCCGCACCCCGATCCGTCGGGCCAACGCCCGATGTTTCTGCCCGGCCTTCCCGGGCAGGGACTGAGTCGCTCTGATGTGGGCGGCGTCGACAATCAAACGCCGATGCCCGGCCAACAACACCGGATCGGCAGGCCTCGCACGAGTATCGGTGTGGTCTTTGATCGCCATCAAAGAGTCGATGACTTTCAGTTTCCCAGCACCATGATCGGGGATCATCTGCATACGCTTGGTGGTGATCGACGACTGCAATCAAATCCCGCAGCAGGTGCGCATTACACAAGGCATGCGTCAACTGCGGGTACGTGTCGTACGGGGACCACGCATCGTGCACGGCGATACCGGTGAATGCGGGCAGGATCCCGGCAGCGTTCATCGCTTCGCGGCCACGCCGCCGATGGCAGGTGACCAGCGTCAGCAATGATGTGGACGCAGAATACAGCCAGTGCAAGGCCCCAACCGCCCGGAAACCGGTCTCGTCGAAATGCACCACATCTGAGGCGATGATCCGCGCCGTGACCTCGGTGCGGAATTCGCCGAGGTCATCTGCTGCTCGGGCCGTTGCAGCACTGACGGTGCCGGCCGAAACAGGTTTCCCGAACAGTTCACTCAGGGCGTGAGCGGTGTGCGCCTTGGAGAGGTACTGGCCCATGTACAGGTACACCATCACGGCACTGACCCGCGGCCCGTATTGAACAGGCGCGTTCACCCCTGCCGGCGCATCGGCCCTGGTACTAGTTCCGCAGTGGCAACGGCGGCTGATCAGTTGGTGTTCGGTGACGTGGATCGTTTCCGGGGGAAGATCGAAGATCTGGCGGCGCACCACACCGACTTCCGTAGCCCTGGTGAGTCCTTCGCCGCATCCAGTGCAGGACAGCGGTTCGTGGCGGATAACTTCGTCGGGGTCGGTGATTTGCCGCAGGGTGTCACCTTTGTGGCCGTGCTGCCCGCCGGGTTTGCGCCCGGTTTTGGTCCGCAATGATTTCGGGGCGGGTTTGCCGAGTCCATCGCTCGATGGTGGTTTCGAGGAGTTCCGTGAGTTCGCCGCGAGTTGTCGTTCCAACTCGGCGTTTCGGGCGTCCTGGCGTGCGATATGTGCGTCCAACTTCGTGAGGTGTGCGGTCAGTCTTGCGAGTTCTGCGGCCTGTGCAACTATCAGATCGGCGAGTTGCTCATAGGTTGGACACGGCACAGAATCTATTGTTACGCAGTCTGATACGAGTTTATCGTCGACACGCCGCCAAAGCACCTGACCAGTTACAATCGGACCAGATGTCAAGGTCATCAGGGTTAATGACGAAATCGTATATAAGGAAGGTCTTGCAATCGACGTGACCGTCGACGGTACATATTATCTCCTCATTCGTGAATCCGATGTCATAGCAAGACTCCGGCCGTAGGCCCCTTGTCGGAGACAGAATAAGTGTGGTCCCAAGCGTGCGCTTTGTCCGCCGGGTTTCGGTTATACGAAAGACACCGCACCCCCGTTTTGTGGGAGTACGGTGTTTTGGTTTTTGGTGGGAGGGCCGGGAAAGAGGTTGGACTCAGCTCAGTTTTCGGGTCCGGAGTTCGTGCCCCTTGGACGTTTTGCAACGGCCGGTTTCGAGATCCCACTGCCAACCATGCAGATCGCAGGTGAGGTTGGTGCCGTCGATGACACCGAACTTCGACAGATCGGCCTTCAAATGGGGGCACCGACGCTGAATCTCGTAGCCGCCGACTTCGATGGAGGCAGTGTCGTCGTGAGCCTCAGCGAACCAACCGTCCGCGTACGCGATGCGCTCGTCCGTGAGGCATTTGAAGAACGTGTAGAGGAACTCGTTGTATCCGCCGACGCGCCACGCCGTGAAACGGGTGGACAGGAAGATGGTGTTTACCCAGTCAGGCTCGTCGTCACGCAGGACAGTGCGGACCAGTTCCGGCGCGATGCGGAAACCGTAGCGGTACTTACCTTCACCGGCGATGGGTTCACGAACGATGCGTTTCGGGAAGTCGAGGACAACGGTCTCTTCGCCCATCACCAGTCCGACTGGGTAGCCGATGCCGTCGCAGATAAGGTCTGACTGCGCCATGATCGGCTCGAACTTGGCCTTGAGGCTCTCGAAGAGTGGTTCACCTTCAGCTGACGCCCACGTGGCCTTTTGCGCGGTGATGACCGGAGCAAGTTTCTGAGCCATCTTTTCGATGTACTCCGCCTTGTTGGAGAAGATCTTGTCGACGTCTTCATCCGGTATCGGATGCGTCAAGGCGACCTTTTCGCTTCCGTGAAGTTCGACGGTCGAACCGGGAATCATCAACAATCCACCGTCGTTGCCGTGGATGCGCATCTGTTCGAGGAAAGTGATCTGGTCGGGGAAGATGTTGCCTTCGTCGCCACTGTCGTCGTTGAGGTGACGAAGGTCGTCGTCGAGAAAGACTGGGGGACCCGCTGACGGGATAATCCAACTTGCGCCGACCTGCTCGATGTAGTTGCGGCAGCGGTCCATGCCGCGCTGACGTTTCTGTTTCCCGAAGTTGCGTTTGGTGCCTGCAGGGATGTCGTAGACCATCGGGTACCAGATGGCGCCTGAGTACTGCAGCATGTGGACGTCGATGGTGCCGAACGCCTCACGCATCGGGTCCAGATCAACGGGTCGAGCATCGTTCATGTTGAAACAGGTCGTCTCGCCGTCCGAGACGATCAGGCCGGAGTCACCCAGCGGACCGTCGGCTGGCGCACGTAGGGCGATGATCATGATGTCGAGGTCGCCCTTGGGGCCGCTGATCGTGTGCTTGACCGAGTCTTCGGTTTCGAAGAACTTGTGGAAGCCGAGCTTCTCTAGTTCGCGCTTGAGGTCCGGCACCGGGTAATCGGGAAGCAGGACGGTGGCGTCCTTGGTGACGTGCTCGCTTAGGTTCTTCGGATCGAAGTGGTCCTTGTGCAGGTGCGAAACGTAGAGGTAGTCGCAGTTACCCAGCGCATCCCAGTCCAGTTCCGTGTTGTCGGGAAACGGAACCCACGAGGCGAAGTACGTGGGGTTGACCCAGGGATCACACAGGATTGATCCGGCCGCGGTCTGGATGTGAAATCCTGCGTGGCCGACGCTGGTGATCTGCATGGCAACCTCCGAAATTGTAGTGCTGGTCAAACTCAGCTTAGTCGGCGTGATCAGGGCTAAATGGCGATTGAGGAGGTACTCAGTCGTGATCTTGTGCACGTCGAATGCAGTTTGTGATCGAGGACCTGCTTGCCTGTTGCCGCCTATCCGACCTGCTTCTCGATCCGTTTGTGGAGCACCTTGTCCGCATCCTCGAGCGAAGCGGCATCAGTCGACCCAGGTAGCGTTCATCACCGTGCACACGACATTCTCTGAGATCACGACCATGAGGCTGGGTGGCCCTGCTGGCGAATACGAGGTAGCCCATTCTTCGGAACAACTGATCGCATTGATTCGGGACGCGGATGCCCAGGGGAAACCCGTCCTTGTCGTCGGTGGCGGCTCAAATCTGATCGTGGGTGACCAAGGTTTCGATGGACTGGTAGTCGGAGTCGCCACCTCAGGACTGAGCATCGATGGTGAGTTCGTCAGGGTGCAAGCCGGCGTCGATTGGGACACCGTTGTCGCCGCGTCACTCGAAGCCGGCCTCGGGGGACTGGAAGCACTGTCGGGAATTCCCGGTTCAGCAGGTGGAACCCCGGTACAAAATGTCGGCGCGTACGGAACATTGACCTCCGATGTCTTGCATGATGTGACGGTCTTCGATCGTGAGAGCGGAGTCGTTGAACGTTGGAGCCGAGATCGGTGCGGATTTGGTAGTCATCGACAGTCCGCGTTCAAGCACACGGATCGCTATGTGATCCTCGACGTCTCGTTCCGGCTGACGGCCGATACCCGGTCTCGGCCGATCCGGTATTCAGGGCTGGCAGAACGATTGGGAGTCGAGATCGGCGACGTGGCGTCAACCGACGAAGTCCGAGGCGCGGTACTTTCATTGCGGAGGGAGCGTGGAATGCTTCTCGACGAGGAGAATCACGACACCTGGAGTGTGGGTTCGTTTTTCATCAATCCGGTGCTCGCAGTGGTACCAGAAAAGGCGCATCAGGCACCACAGTATCCGGATCCGGCCGGTATCAAACTGCCGGCCGCGTGGCTGATCGAGCACTCTGGGTTCTCGCGTGGGTACGGTCAGGATTGGGGCAACGGCAAAGTGGCGCTGTCTACCAAGCACACGCTGGCGGTGACTAACAGGGGTGGAGCAACCACTGCCGATGTCATGAAGTTTGCTGCTCACATTCGCGACGGTGTGGAAACTGAATTCGGAGTTCGGCTCGGACCCGAGTGTCGGCTCGTTAATTGCCAGTTCGGCTAGGCTCGGAAATCTTGTCGTCGTCTTTACCCGATCACCCGAAATATTGTGGCGACGAGTGGAGTCGGCAGTCGTCACAACAAGGCCGCATCTTCTCTCTCTCGGCGCGGATTGCTCTGCTCTGCTAAATCGGCGGTGTGCTCACCCGATCAGGTGAGCACACCGCCGATCCGTTGAGCGATCACGGCCGAATATCGGCCGGCCGGGATCTCAGGGAAGCAGGATGTACGACATCCCGACGACATCCTTGACGGTGCGTGTGGACCACTTGTTGAATCCGGCAGCACCATTCATTTCCGTGATGGTGACGTAGAGTCCGTCTGCTCGACGGGCTGTGGAGTCAACCCACGCGACGTGCCCGTAGGTGCGGTCAGCGCCGTGGACTCCGGGTTGGAAGACCACCATCGAACGTGGCTGTGCATCGAGCACCACAGTCCATCCCGTAGCCCGCGCCGAGTTCGCCCAGTCCTTCGCATTCCCACTCAAGGCTGGATAGTGACGACCGCCCGAAGCGTTGAACCACTTGTTGTACGCGCCCCAGGTGCAGTTGCCTGCAGCACCGGTGTTTGCGGCGCGGGTCTGTCCCATTGCACGTCCGGGCGTGGAACTTGCAGGCGACGAACTACACAGTGGGACCACTGGATTGTTGGATCCGGTTTCCAGCATCGCATCTGTGACGTATCCGCCGGTGTCGAGGCGGTTCCAGACGTTGGTGCTGACCCGGTACGGGCCACCTGTGAAGGTTTCCCCTCGTAGGTAGCAGGTGATGGAAACCCGGCTGCGGTTTGCGATGGTTCGCAGGATCTGACTTTGAGTGGTGGCCGCGGCGCGGACGTTGATATTGCCTGCGCCGGTGTTGACCGTCACTACTCGGGTGTCTGCGTGTGCGGATGGCGCGCCGATGAGTGCGATACCGACTGCAGCGGTCAGCAATGCCATCAGCATGGACGCTGAACGCAGGGCGCGTTCAGCGAGGTGAGGGCTTGTGACCTCACGGTTGGAGATGGTGGTCATGGGGTTGGCCTTCCGGGTCCAGGTTCCACCGTGCGGGTGGCTGTCGTGTTAGACACCGAACCCCCCGGAAGCAATCTCATGTTGTGCATCGATCACCGTGAGTAATGTCTGCTTCGATAATTGTTGGACCGATCAGCTTGCGAGATGAGTTCTGTGAGAGGAATACAGTGCCCGCCGAATATGAGGTCAAGATTCTCGAGATCGACCCGGAACGCGTGGCCGCACTTATCTTGTCCAAGGGTGGGCTACAAGTATCTTCTGCAACACTGCAGCGTCGCTGCGTCTACGATATAACCCCTGGCGATCAGAGCAAGTGGATACGTGTCAGAGACAACGGGCGCGCAGTTACCTTGGCGGTGAAGGAGATCGCCCACGACGGCATCGACGGAACTAACGAAGTCGAGGTCACAGTGGATGACTTCGCTGTGGCAAACGAATTGCTGGGTATGCTGGGGTTTTCGTCCAAGGCGTATCAGGAAAATCGACGGACAAGTTTTACTCTCGACGGCGGTCGATTGGAGATCGACGAGTGGCCGATGCTCACTCCGTATCTCGAAATAGAGGCAGACACACCAGAAGATGTGAAGCGTATCGCTGATCTGCTCGGCTTCGAAGAAAGTCAGATGACGAGCGAGAATACTACCAAGGTGTATGCGAATTCCGGTATCGATCTTGCAGGGATCGCGCAACTTCGATTCTCCTGAACTACCTTGTTGCGCATACAGGTCATTGGACCGTGAATCAGGTCGTCAACTTTGGGCCAGTCGCTCATCACGTGACGATGAGCGGGCGCCTGGGCACGGCAGCGGTCACTCAGATATGTTGCGGGCCGAGTGTTTTCGTCATCCATGAATGGATCGCCGGTGGTGTGACAGGTGTGCGGCCATGACACTGGTGCCAATGCTAAGCAGGGGACTTGCGATGCCTGTAATTCTCTGTGCGATGTAGTTCCCTTGCCCAGGGAGAACTGCGGAGTCCGGTTTCCAGGTACGTCGAGGCAGTGAGCAGAGCGTCGAGTCTGACGATAGGTAGGGTATGCACACCGAGAGTGACATGTCGTGGACGGGATCGGTGGGAGCCGGTCGTATCTTTGGAGGGTAATTGTGGATCCTGTGTTGACACTGTTGGAAATGGCAGGACTGCCTGCGACCGACGCCAACCGCGCAAGCGGCGATTTGGCTCTCGGTCGCGCATTGGTCTGGGCTGGTCAGGAGTATCTGGCACGAGTCTCCGACGAATGGGATATCGAGTTGTTCTTCGAGGTATACGGACAGCCTCGAGCAGACGGAGCGTGGGCGCAGGCAATCATGGCAGGCTTCGACAAGCGTCCCGACATATCCGCGCAAGACCGCGAGGGTATTCTGCGGGCAGCGCAGGACAGAGCGAAAACACGATTCCCCGCGAACCCTGCCGGTATCGCATAATTTCCGCTTTCGGGGAACTTGACCTCGGATAACAGATGACACGGATCATCGATTTGTACGCCGTTGGTCACTCACAATCCGAGACGACGGAATCCTGGGGTTCGGGCTGTGGGTTCCGACTGACCATGCCCTAGCGATCACTCGTGCCTGGTCGAGCACCACTCCCTTGTCCAGGAATTCAGTCCGAAGCAGATCAACGCCTGCACGTGAACTTTGCGTAGACGGGGCCGGTCTGACTCACCTTCCGTCGCGCGGACAGGAGTCAGGATCGGACATCCTATCGGTCGAGCTTGGGATGCGCTTCGACGAGGGATTCGTACATGTTCCGCATCGACCAGATCGTTGAACGCACCTCTTGGAGCCATTCAGAGGTTGTCCATTCATGTCGGACCTCGGGCGTGGGACTGGTCCCGATATGGGCACCGACTGACGTGATGGTTGCGCCCGTCGGGATGCCCAGTTCCGCAATGGCTTGGGCGTGCTGGAAGGGCGCGTGGATGGCGGAGGTGACGATCAGAATGTGGTCGTCTTCTGAAATGTTTCCGGCAGTTTCGCGGAAGAAGGCGTACGTATCGCTGGTAGTAGCGCGCAACTTACCCGGCCCCGGGGCCGCAGCCAGACCGATCACAGGGATGGGGTCCATCGCGATCTGACGGACTTCGCTGAAGGCATCCCTCACCGACGAGGGGGCCTTGAACTGTGGGATCCGGAGTGCGGCACAGAGGGCCGCGGACATCGCGTCCAATTCATCCTCGACAGGGCCTAGTTCGAGACGTTCCGCAACTGCGTGCTCGTCCGCTGTTGCTTCGCGTCGACTTCCCAGTCCCCATACCGTGCCAACTTCCAGCCCCTCCCCGAGGAGCGTGGCCAACAGTTCTCCGCGGAGGATACAACTATTGATTCGCCCGCCCAGTACCAGCGCGTGACTGACGGGGCCGATTTCGGTTGACGGAGGGCCTTGAAGGTCTCGATAGAGGTGGGCGATCAGGGATTCGAGGACTTCAGTGACGCGGGGTGCGAACTGACTCTTTCGTGCTTCCCACCGTTCGCCGCCCTGCCTGAAATCGAAAATATCCCGCGTTATTCGTTCGGTCTCGTCGAGGCGGTTTCGCAGACCCGACGACTCGATCTTCTCGCCGAAGAGAGCGAACAGTTCTGTCATCTCGTCCGAGTTCAGCCATTTTTCAACCCAGTGGGCGATACTCGCTGGATCTGTCGCATCAGCATCGAAGCCGATAATTGAGTACTCGAGGCCAGAGTCGGAAGCGGAACGCGCGAGAATCGTCACGTGCTCAGTATGCCCGAGAAGACTTTTCCCTCGGGTGCATTCGTGGCGCGGGGACAAGGGGCGCCTTCGAGAAGACTCGACCGAACGTCATGGCAGCCGGAATCGAGGTCGATGCTCGGGCGGTCGATGCTCGCCCGGTGTGTTTCGTTGCTCGTTCTCGGCATCGACGGAATCGTTTGCTTCGTCGCGGTGCCTGTCCTTGTTGTTTTGGTCAGCATCGCTGAGATCCCCGATTTGTTCATCGATCGTGGTTTGCGGGTTCCGTCCCATCTCAGACTCCTTCGGAGCGAGGGTATTGATTCCAATCGTGACCAGTCCGACGGTGCCGAACGCGATCGTGATATTTCTCCATCGGGACATGGGGTGCCTTCCTGGTGGTTCCAATGCATTCCGGACTTGGGAGAGTCAGCGACGCCGCGAGCGGGTCGGAACGATGATGCGTAGCACTGTTGCGACAGCTGCGATGAGCAGGAGCAGTCCGATCAGCGAGGAGGTCGACGGTCCGAGGTATGGGCGAACAATACTGAACAGCACGATGAATATGAACGCCGCGGCGACGAGCCGGGCTGTGCCGCCGGAGAAGATCCACCGGGCGGAAGATGCGAGGGCACGAAGCATTATTGGTTCCTGTTCAGTCGAGACTTGTCAGGCAAGGCAGGGCGAGAGGGAAAACTGCCGGGCGCACCTGTTCGGCTGGCCCGGCAGCAAATCGTTCAGGCAGTGGTGGTGAGACGAAGGGTGACCGAGCGGTTCGCGGCTGCCTCCCCTTGTCCTGTCTCAGGGACGACAGGCTCGTCGTAGCCCGCGCCCCTGACAGAGGTCACCGAATTTGACGGCATACCCGTCGCAATCAGCGCGTCTGCGACGGCATGCGCCCGCCGCAGCGAGAGTTCCCGCGCACCGTCGGCTGGGCCCACCTTCCAGGTGTGCCCGGTGACCTCGACCCGCGCTCCCCGCTGCGCGATTGTGCCGGCCAACTCGGCCAACGCGGCCCTCGATGCAGGTAACAACACCGCAGAATCCTCGCCGAACAGCGTGTCCGAGTCCAGGTTCCAGTCCGTAGTCGCAGCCCCAACAGGCAGCGGTTCCAGCGCGAACACAGGTACCGACACCGTCTTCACCCCACCAGTTCGGTCGGCGCTGGGAGTCTGCTCTGCGGACGGCGGAAGCACCTCGCAGGTGCGTGCGCCTCCCGTCTCACAGATCCGGAGCCACAACTGTTCGAGCTTGATCCGCATCGGAGTAGGAAGCGCTCGTTGCTCTCCGGCCACCTCGCCGAGGCCGACGAAGTAGACTTCTCGTCCCTGCAGGTTCGGGATGAATCCGCGTGCGTCAAGGTCAGCGGCCACCGCAGCCGGATCGAACGACCATCCGAGCCCCGCGAAGTCTGCGAGGCCTGTGGTCTGCAGCCCACTCGACAGTGCGACGATCGTCGAGTTCTCGGCGAGCCGGGCTGCGCCCACCAGTCCGGACAGCAGGTCCAGTTCGATCTGCCCCGACGCCAGTGGACTGAGTGAGTCGTTGATCTTGCCGGTGATTTCGACCAGGCCCCTTGCCATTTCAGTCGGATCCTGCTCGACCTCGTCGCCGCGCATCACTGTGACAGGGATACGTGGACCCTGCGCCTCTACCTGACCGCTCTTGGGAATCAGTACCTGCGCGGTGCCCTTCATTGACTGGGCTGCCCGTTCGAGCAGTGCGTGGGCACTGTTAGGTAGGGCGGGAGCGGGCTCGTTGGCCGTCGCTGTGGCGACCAGCAGCACCGTGCCCTGGCGGGCGTAGTCTTGCTGACTGCCGCCGCCGCAGGCAGTGAGTCCAATGACCGCCGCGGCTGCGGCAATCAGCGCAGCCGCGCTGTGCAGTGTTCTCATCGTATGGCTCCTTCTCTGGTTTGGTCTGGCACCGTTCCCGGTGTGGTCTCCGGCGCCCTTCGGGATCTACACCGAACCCCTTCGTGAACGAGACCGCCCGGATCGCTCCCTGAGGGTCGGGTCGCGGCATAGCCGCGACCCGACCCTCAGGAGGTGGACTCAGCCCGGAGTCGACGCGTGGTCACGTTGGCGCGGGTGACCGTTGTGGCTGTTGCTGTCCTTGGTGAGATCGAGGTCCCCCAAATCCCGGAATGGCACCTCGGTGTCGGCTGCGGTGTCGGCTGCGGTGTCGGCTGCGGAGCCTGGCGCGTCGGTCAAGTCACCGTCGGTGCCAGCCGTGTTGTGATGGGTGGGCCGGACCGACATCGTGGACTCGTGCTCATGGGCGGCCGCCACGCGCATCGCCTCGACCATCTCCTCGACCCGAGCCAAGTCGTCGAGGTCGAAGAGCGTCCGCTCGATGCCGCGAGCGACCAGCGGAACTTCCCGGTAGTACTCACCGGCATAGCCGTAGCGGGCACGCAACTCGCTGATTGCTTGCACGGCGGGCAGTGCGGCTCGGGCAGCGTCGCGTTCCGCGCCGGCCAGTTCCCGCTCGGCTGCTTTGGTCAAGTCGAGCGCCGCCACGGTGCGTGAACTGACCTGCGCGTCGAGCACACCGAGTCGAAAGTTCACAGCGTTGACGATCTTGGCGAGCGCGTCGCGGCGAAGAACCTCAGGTGAAGGGCCCATCGCAGTGGTCAGTGCGACCAGCACCGGTGCGACGACCGCCGCGACACCGATCAGGGTCGCCACCCACGGGACGAGATCCTTGAAGCTGGTGCTCCCGGCGGCAGCGACGATTCGGACGCGAATCGTATAGCCCGTCAACGCAGCGAGAAGAACGAGCGCTACCCACCCGCCGAGCAGAACCGGCGCCGTCGTCACGAACCTGCGCACACGCGCGCCGACTGATTCGGCTCCGTCAGGTCTGGCGCTGCGATGTATCCAAATCCACTGCGCACGACCCACCTTGTGTGCGCTCAGTGCCAGCACAAGAGCGGCCATCAGCGCGAACCCGACTGCCGTGCACAGTTTCACAGCCTGACCGGACGGATCCGACGTCCATGCCACTGCGGTGAAGCCGACACCCTCCACCTTGATCATCAGTGCAAGCATCGCCAACACGTCGAGGAACAGAACGACATGCGCGAGCACGTACCACTTATGGGAAATTCCGTTGAGGTGCCGCTGAAGTCCCGACGCCGCAGCCTTGACCATCCCGCCCGACAGTTGCTCGTGTTCGGTGCGGGCAGCCTCGGTCGTCAAGACGTCACCGAGCACCTCATGCGCCTCCGCTCGCTCCGACTTGGCTCTGCGGTCGGATCCGCCGACGATGTGCTCGTTGGCCGGGATCGCGGCAATCTCGGTACGGGCGGCGGTAACCGCCGCCAACTCCTGTCGCTGTGCGGCAGCCAACGACTCGACAGCCTTCACGTGCGGGGCGATCGCGCGCTGCACGGCCTCCTTGACTCCGGAGAGGATCCCGACTTCCCCTTCGGTGTACGGGTGAGCGTCGTCGACACACAGGTCGGGGTTGCGCTCGATCTGTGCCCGCGCCGTTTCGAGCAGTTGATTCTGCCCCTGACGCGATTTACGCTCGTCGCGCTTTCTACGAAGTTCGGAGAACCAGGACATGTCGACCTCCTCGGCCCGAGGGCCCGGCCGCCCCTGCGGCGGCCACACCGTAGACACCGAACCCCTTCGACCAGAATGTTGCGGTGCAGCAAGAGGTCAGGGCGCCGGCTGGCTTCTCTGGTACCTCGTTCCTCGTGGACTGAACGAGGTACCAGAGACCGCACGTCGCTGCTGATTCGCCGGCAACGTCACCACTGGGATCTTCGCGAGATCGATCGGCGCGTCCGGGTCTAATCGTCCGGGTCTAATCGTCAGGGCCATTGCACGTAGGTGCAATGGCCGCACCTACTCGGGCGTTGAGTGCAGGCGACGGCCGTCCGCTGCCGGAGTGGAATCTCGGACGCTGGGGCGCATCCGTGTGTGCGGAACCGGACTCGGCCGCCCGAGCGGATTCCCGCTTAGCCAGCCATTCGTCAAGGAAGCTGGAACTCGAACCCGAACCCGCCGCACGCGGTGCGGCCGGTTTGGACACGGCAACGTCAGAGACAGGGGAGTGCCCCTCCCTGGCCCGGGCAGTGTCGACGATGTACGGCAATGCCAGCGTGGCATGCGTCTGCCACGACACCGCCTTGACATGATCGTCGAGTTCCGCACCAACTCGTGCCAGGCAGTGCGCGTTGTGATCAATCGTCACGGTGTGTGGGCGCGTGATGGTGGGCACCGCGGTGCGCAACGTGACCGCCGACAAGTCCGGCAGCGTCATCATCGTCGCCGGATCGATCATCGACCCGAACCTTTTGGTGATCGCGGTGGCGTCGCGCATCGCACTACGGAAGGCCACCGTCGTGGCAACATTGCCGTCGACTGCAGGCAACAACATCGGATCGAGTTGGTCCAGGTACTGGTGTGCCATCACCACTGAGAGTCCGAACTTGCGACCCTCGGACAGCATGTTAGTGAGCCCGCCGGCGATCATGCTGTGTGCCTCGTCGACCATCACGGTGAACGGCCTGTCCGACTTCCTCCGCAACGCAGCCTCCCATGCCCGGCTCAGGTGCAAGAACCCCAGCAGTCGTGACGAGGCCTCGCCCAGTTGGGATTTCGACAGGTCCACCAGGACGATACGGCCGTCGTCCATCGCCTGGGCGAGATCGAATGCGTCATGGCCGCTGCCGAGGATCGCGCGTAGCGCCGGTGTAGCGGAGAAAGCCTCGAACTTGGAGTTGAACCAGGACACGAGGTCACCGTGCTCGTTGGACTTGCGGTGAGCACGCTCGTTCTTCACCCATCCGCGCAGTCGGGCATTGTCGGTGGCGGCCGCCGCGCGGTCCAGGAAGTCTGTGTCGCCGAGCGCCAACGGCACGTCGAGCACCGAGGTGCGATCACCGACGATCGCGTCGAGTGCGCGGATACCCATCGCCACCCGTTCCCGGAACCGCGGGCCGACGAACCCCTCGTATTTGCCGTCGAAGAATTGCTGGAACATCTCACCGACTGCCTCGATTGCCCGCTCCCTGGAGTCAGGGTCGGCCGTGACAAGCGGATTGATCGGAACGGCCGCGCCAGCCTCACCGCTGCGAATCACCCAGGTGCGGTCGGCGGCCTCAGCCGGCAGTTCAGCGAGAATCCGGTCGACAAGTGGACCGTGCGGGTCGAGTACCAGCATTCCCTCGCCGTGTGCGGCGGCCTGCTGCGCGATCGCGGCCAGCAGCGACGACTTGCCTGTTCCGGTCCGTCCGGTGATGTGCATGTGCCGCATGCGTTCATGCGCAGTGACAGTGATGGACGGGGTTGCGCCGGTACTGGTGTGACCGTGCCCCAACCGGATCTTGCCGTTGTCGTCTCCGCCATCGTCAGGTCTGGTCGGCGTAACGGGGATCGGCGCGGCGGCTCCGACGAAGACACCGTCAACGAAGCCTTCACCTGCCACCGGTACACCGAGCAGCGACGGCACATCCGCCGCCGATACATGAAGGGCACGGTTCTGTCCTTCGGACGGCGCGTTTGAGATCTCCAGTCCGGGCCAGTCACGTTTGAGCGAGGCCCGCATTCGTAGCGACACCGGCACCCCCGCCGGGGTCAGCACTGCAAATCCCACGTTCCGCAACTGTCCGCGGGCGGCGTCGGTCGAGGACACTCTCACGCTCACACCGTGTTCTGGCATGCCGGAGATCAGCTGCAGCAGCAGAGGGTCCTGGGTGCAGCGGACCATCAGGTGCTGCGGCGCGGACCACGTCGAGACTCGAGTATCGGTGTGGGCGGTGGTGTAGCCGATGGTGGCAGCGGCCAAGACCGGGACGACTGGCCACACGGACAGGTCGCCGGTGGGGATTGGTCCTACTGCAGACTTCGAATCCAGCTCCGCCACCGGATCGAGTAGCCGAACGATCTCCGCTGCAAGCATTTCGGTGATTGCGGCGTCGTGCGCAGCCACGTGGAGTGTGGTGCGGACCATCGCGTCGGCGCCGCACCACATGCGCAGTTCGATCTCGCCGTCGGTGACCTCGTCGACCAGTCCAGCCAGGGTCGCCGGAATCTCGTGTCGCATCGCCGACGCAGTGTGGCCGGAATGGGGTCGCAGTGCGGCCAACTCCACGATGATCGGCGTTCCAGCGCGCCGGGTATTTTTCGTGTTCATCTGCACCTCAGGTCCTTTCGTGGATTTGGAGCGTTGCCGCATCCCGTCGGTGTGGACACCGAACCCCTTCGAAGGATCGTGGGCGAACACGACCTTTGCCGTCATCTACGCTGCGGCATTTTGCAGTGCAACCTCCGTCCGCGGTGGAGTGTCTCGGCAACAACGACACGCAGCCTCCCGGCTGGTCCTGCGCGTTGTTCAGCTTCGTTGAGCCAACGCGACTGAAGTGCAGGGGGTTCGGTGTCATCGGTGTCAGGATGCGGCCGGCGCAGGTGTCACCTGTTGGGTCGCACAACACGCTGAAAGGCAGGCCCGGTGAGAACTCGCGGAACCAATCCGACGCTCGACGTCGCAGTCATCAGCAGTCCGTCCCTTCTCTGCGACGCCATCGTCGCTCTGGTGAGATCGCTCGGGTACCGCGTGGCGAAGGCGGATCCTGCGGTGTTGACGATCTCTGCTGAGATCCTGTTGTTTGTATCCATGGACGACCTGATCCGTAGCCGGGCGGATGGCCTGCATGGAGTGAAGGTGGTGGCGGTAATGCCCGACGCGGAATTTGACCGTGGTGTCGAGGTCGACGGGTTCCTTGACTTGCTTTCGGGCCGTGAGCAATTGGACAAGTTGCTACAGACGTTGCTGAAGCGCCGGGCCACGGAGGGTGCCGCGCTTTCCCTCTCCGAACGGAAGATCGTCGCCGGCTACGCTCTGGGGCTTACCAAACCCCAACTGGCACGTGATCTCTTCGTTGCACAGGGGACTGTCGGCACCCACCTGCAGCGAGCGAGAGGCAAGTACCGCGACAGTGGTCGGGTGGCCGGCACCAAGGTTGAACTCTTGATGCGGGCGATCGAGGACGGCATTATCTGCTGCCCCTGCCTCAATCGTCCGGAAGTACGGTGAACAGGGACGGGCGCGAACGTACGACGGTGCGTCACCCGGTGTCCTCAGATGCAATGTGTTGTAGCAGTCAATCCCGCAGGTCTTGTGCACTGTTTATCCGTAGGCCGGTGCTCACTGCTGGAGTCTGGCTATCACATCTGATTCACGGATAAGGAGATAATGAGTACCGTCGACGGTCATGTCGACTGCGAGACCTGCTTTATAGACGATTTCGTCATCGACCCTGATGGCCTTGACATCTGGTCCGATTTTCCGGACCATCCCAGTTGACGGCCTCTTCACTATTTGTGGCAACACCAATCCGGACCCTGTTGTTTCCGATGCGCTAGGGACAGCCACCAGGTAGGCCTCCAACGGTTCCAGTCGTATTCGACTGTCTACTGGCTGGTCCGGAAGTATCGTCATCGTTCTACTCTCTTTTCGGACATTTCGACAGTGGGCGATTATGCTACGTGATAACTCGAATGCGGCGATAGGGGTTCACGATGCTGGAGCAGTTCGAGGCAGGGAAGTCGTACGAGAATTATCGGGAATCCGTCGCCGAAACCATTATTCCGCAGCGGACCTCCGGATATTATCGCGACCTCACTCATCAAGCCTACGAGGCGCGCGGCGGGTCAAAAGTCCGTCGGGTGGGCTTGGCTCACCTGCTCGCGACTCGGATACTGAGCGACGGTCATGACCATGGGCAATCTCGAATCTTCGAAGCTGAAGCCCTCCACATAGTGTCTGTTCCATTGGCTTCAGAGATCCCGCCGGCGGAACTGTCAGCGCTGCTTGTCCCTTGCGCAGTGCGACTGAACGAACTGAGACGGCAGAACCCGGAGCTCGGCCGCTACTGCGGACTGATCGAGCGCACTGTATCCATGTCCGCCAGCAAACTCGATCGCTACACCGGGGCATTCGCCTACATCAATCGAGCACACATCGCGATGCACGACGCACCACACAACAGTCGGAACTTGACCAAAGAGGAAGCGTTGCAACAGCTGTACCTACAAGAATGCGGCCAGCTCGCACGCAATGTCGAAGCCGCTCTGGTCGAACAGGACGCCGAGCGGCGTGCACTGCTGCGTGCCGGGAACCCACCCACCAGGAGCTTGCGAGCGGGAGCGGATCTCCGCGCGATTCGTATCGTGGCGCGGGCGAGCGCCGAGGCCGGGGCACGTGCATGCAGACTCCTGGACAAGATTGCAACGGAGGTGGGGCTTCCGGCCGTACCCGATCCGGAGGAACGCAGACTGGCGACAGCCTCGTGGTTTCTCACCTCGAACATCATGTACATGCGCTCGCTGTTGCTGGCCGCGACTGTCGAGCAGAGCGCCGGGAGTTTCCATTCCACTTATCTGCAGAACGTGCCGGATCTATTCGCCCGGGTTGTCGAAGTTCCCGTCTCGTCACATATGGGGGCGAACGCTGCTCCATCCAAGTCCCATCTGTTGGACCTGACCCGGATCGCACTTCACTGGTCTTTTCTCAATCACGGTGCCCATCCGTATATTCAGCGCCCCCTATCGCTCGGGATTCGGCGGGGGGTTCCACCGCACTTGATTGCCGGGGTAGACGGGAATCTCGATGCTGCTGTGTGCTCGGCCTATCTGACCAGTCATGGACATGACGCGGGAATTCTAGATATTCTGGCCCACTCCGAGACCTACCTGCTATTTACGCATCAGGGGGGTATCGGTGCACAGAGCTTTCAACAGTGGCTGATCGACAGACGGGCTAACCGCATTGTCGCCCAGGATGATCCAGACACAGACGAGATTCGTAAGACTCAACGCCCCACCCATCAACTTATGGTTCGCTCGGCAAAGATGGTGATCCAATCGGGTCGGTACCGCGAGGTTCTTGATGATGCCTGAGCTCGAGCAAGCGGAATTGTCTGAAAATTTTCGGATCGAAGCGGAATTCGCAATCGAAGACGGCTACAAATACGGTGAGGATCGGGAGTACTCAAAGGCCGCCGAGAAGTATCGACATGCTCAAGAGCTGTTCGAAACATGCAAACACCTACGTGGACAGGCGAATGCGGGGCTAGGGCTGGGCAACGCCCTCGTTGAACTACAACAGTTCGATGAGGCGATTTCAATCTTTGAAGCTGCTCGAATCAAGTTTGCCAACCATATGCCGTATCCGATCCACCGTGGTGTTGCGGACTGCAATCAGCAACTCGGAGTGGCCCATCGACAGCTCGGACATGTCGACGAGGCGATCACGGCGTATCGACTTGCACTCGGCGGATATCCCAGGGAGTGCGAATCTGAGCGTGTCTCCAGCGCGATCGGCCTCTCGAGCGTCGTCGCGATGACAGGAGCCTACGGTGAGGCGTTGCAGATTCTTCGCGATGCGGAGCGTCAGTGTTCCAGTCCAATCGAGGCGATTCAGGTTGCCGTCAATATTGGTGTGTTCTATGCCGATTCGGGGCAATACGACACAGCATGCAAACAACTCGAGGATGCCCGAGCGACTGCGGTCGGTGTGCATGACGACAAACTCGTCGCGATGTGCGATACCAACCTCGGATACGTGCACGTCCATTCCGGTCGGAACGACGACGCTGCGGCCGCATACAAGAGAGCATGCAATCTGTACGAGAAGCTCGCGCAGCAGGCGAATTCACAAGACACATACCGAGATATGAAGACAAAGGTTGCCACCTGCCGGATGAATCTGGGCGCGGTCTACGGTTCCGACGGCGATCACCGCCGTGCGATAACGACTTACAACGAAGCGCTGGCGATGTTCAACCAACTCGAATTACCAGATCGCATTGCCGACTGTCAGATGAACTTGGGTGTCGAACAGGCAGCACTCGGTGAATTGCCGGCAGCAAAAAGGCTCTATCAGTGCGCATTCGACTACTATCAGTCCACCTCGGGCAAGGGGCGCCAGGCGGCAGGTTGCAGGATGAATTTAGGCCGGCTCGAGGCCGCTGCCGGTCACCACCCCGAAGCGCAGTCGGCGCACCGTGCAGCAGGTGCAGAGTTTCGCGCACTCGGACTACATGAATGGCAGGCGCGTTGCGCAGTAAGCTTGGCTTCAAGCATCTCCGTGACTCCCGAGAGTGTCGACACCTCGGCCATCGACGTACTCCTGCCCGCACTACTTCACCTCGATGCGGTGAAGTACCAATTCCCCACAGCGGCAGCACGACTGTCCTGGAAACGCACCGTGAGCGAAGCCACTCGTCTGGCATTCGAACTCGCAATGGAGGCCGGAGACACCCGACTAGTCGCAGAACTGGTGGAGACGACCATCAACAGCGGTGTCCATACGGTTGGCCAAGAGGAGGCCAGTGCGGGAACCGATGTAGACAAGGTCGCCGGCGGCAGGCTCTTGCGGCCGAGTAGGGCAGATTGGACTGCGTTGAAGAATAGATCCGCTGGGCCCACCCGACTGGTAGCAGGTGTCGAGCTGCCAATGGCCTCGCCTCCCCGGTTGCGGATGCCCAGCGGAAATATTGCATTGGAACGGTTCCACGACATTGCTCTAAAATACACGCCGAGCACGCAAGGTGATCCAGTTGAGTCGACGATCGGTATCGTCGATATTCGGTGACACTGCTTCTGGCACAAGGTCTTCGGATTCGTTTCGGGCGAAGACAGCGGTATTGCATGATACGAATTAAACATGACCACGCAGATTCAAAGCAGCGGGAGTTATGTGGCTTATATCGTTATGGTGTTGGGTTTTTCCAACTCGGCGTCCCGATAGGGTCGAAGGTGGAAGCGACCTGGCGATCGGGGGCTACGAGCCCATGATTCCACGGGCACTAACCAATTCCCACGTCTGGTGGGAGCCTGCTCATGGTCCTCGATGTCGTCACTGCGTTGGCAGGGGCGCCGGCAGTGACCCCGACGGTGCCGGCACGCGACCCGCTGTCCCCGGACGACGGCTCGTACGCGCTGTTCACGTCCGGCTCGACCGGAGGCCCCAAGGGTGTGATCAACACGCACGGCGGGATTGCCAATCGCATCGCATGGGTGCAGGACACCTACCACCTCACCCGCGAGGATCGTGTCCTCTACAAAACGCCAGCCTCCTTCGATGTGGCAATGTGGGAGTGGCTGTGGCCGCTCAGTGCGGGCGCTCGCATCATGGTGGCGGATGTCGGGGCACAACGCGATCCCGTCGCGATCGCGAGGACCATCCGCGTTCACGGCGTGACGGTCACCCCTTTCATTCCGTCGAGGCTCCGGCTGTTCACGGCCCAGCCGGAGGCACGCGAGTGCCACACGCTCCGGCAGATCGTGTGCAGCGGGGAGGAACTCACCCCGACCGCGGTCGACGAGGCGCTCGAGATCTGTCCTGCCATCGACAACTTGTACGGCCCGACGGAGGCGGCGATCGATGTCACCAGGTGGGCGTGCCGCGGGGGAACGCACCCCGATCGGCCGTCCAATCTCAGGCGTCCGGCCGCGGGTCATCGATGAGGGTGGAGAGCTTGTGCCAGTTGGGGTTCCGGGGGAGCTGCTTATCGGGGTGTCGCGCTGGCGCGTGGGCATGCGAGCTGTCCTGGCCTGGCGGCACGGGCGTTCGTCCCCGATCGGTGGGCGGAGGGTGCGCGTCGCTGCTGCATGGATCCTCTCGGTGCCGCCGCTATTCCCGAGTTGGAGCGAAGGTGTGCGTTATCGATGCCCACACCAGAGGTGAGGCACTTATGCCCTCGCCGTCCCGCCACGCCTGCAACCGGGTGCGCTGCCACTGCGCAAGCTCGGTGACCGGATCATCGATGTTGTGTGCCGTGTCCACCTGCAATGCGAGATCGCTTGTCGGGCATACTGTTCGGCCTGTGACCTTGTGAAAGGCATGGTCGGTCGGCAATGTCCAGCGAGTGGTAGTCACTAATTCTGCGCCTGCATTGAGAATGGCGATCACCAAACCGAATGTCTCCACCGAGCGATAGTCCGCGCCACCTTCGCACGCGATGATCGCCACCCGCGAAGGCATAGGCCACAGCTGGTGGCCGGGCATGCTATGGGGAACCCCATAGCGTGCCCGCAGCGTTTCGTCGACGTTGAGCGAGGTCCCCCTCAGCAGATCCAGCGCTGCCAGTGGACGGTGGTCGTCGTCGTGCGGCGCTGAAAAACCTTCGGCGCCAACCCCACTCAATGGCACCGCCATTCCCCATGACGATGCTGCCGTGTCATAGAGGTGGAAGGACGCCGAACCAGGCTCATCGGGTATCGAGGACACGTGCCCGAAATAGAACAGGCGCGAACGCGGGATAGTGGTGAGTGCCTCGGACAACAACTGTCGCGTCACCATAGCTCCGATCGGCGCTACGACATCCTCGTCTGCGTACAAGGCGGCCCCCTGCGCGCACAACATATCGATGTGCTCATTGAACGGTGTCTGACCCCCGGCCCCGTCGAGCACCTGGCGCAGACCGTGCGCTGCTGCTCGCGGCGGCAGCAGGGGGTCGATGACGAACAAGGGGGGGCGCTCGCGAACGCTCGACCAGGGATCAGGTGATTGACTGCGATGGGCGTACACGGTTGCAGGCGGGTCGTACCTGATCTCGAGGGCTTCGATCAGGCGTCGCTCGCCATCGAGCATCAGGACTTCCCAGGGAATCCGTGCCAACCGCGGGCTCGGGGTAAGCCGCAGCCGCAACGGGTTTCCCGTATCCAGTCGTTCGCGAAGCTGATGGCGAAGTTCTGTGGGCAACACCGCCTCGGTCAGCCTTCTGGCGAGCGCGACCTCGCCGTCGATCGTCGCGAAGGCCCCGTCTTGTAGTGCCCGGGCCACAGTGTCGTCCCCCTCCTCGCTACCGCGAGCTGAGGGCAGCGCCTCGTCCAGCCTCGTCAACGCCTCGTCGAGGATCTCCTTGTCCAGCCGCGCCGCGTATGGGGTGAACGGCTCGACCATCCACGTCCACGAGAGGTACGTCGGGCCGGCGTCGGCCGCGCGGATTAGTAACTCACTTGCGGCGCCGATGTCCTCAGCCACTACGGCTCGTCCCACGGATCGACTGGCAGCATCTCGACGAGCAGTGGATGGGTGCCGTCGGTCGGCGTCGTTACGGTCCGCAGTGTGACGAGATAGCGACTGATCGCGTCGCGGCGGACTGTCAGTGCTTCGACAAGTTCGGCACTTTCACTCGCCTTACCAGCAACTAGCTGGTCGAGGATGGTGCGCGCATTCATGGCCGCTGTCCTCGATTTGCCGATGAGGCCGGCAGCGGTCCGTTGCGCACGCGCGTGTGTTTCCTCCGAAGCACCGGCCTCCACGACGTGCAGTGCAGACAGGGCGGACCGCTGCCGGTTCCAGGCTTCGAGCATCAATCGGTCCACCTCGACCAGATCACGGCCGATCGCGCTGCTGCGCAGCGTTCTCATATCGGTTTCAGAGTGGAGTACACCGAACGTGTACGCACTGAGGTCGCTCGAGGTGAGAACCAGAGTACCCACCAGCGTGCGGTGGACCGCCTTCATAGGTTCGACCGCCAGTACCTGGCCTGTCACCTTGTCCGCCGCGTACGCCAATACCCTTCCGGGCTCGACGCTGAACGGATCCACATCGGCCGCAAGGTGCGCGCTGATGGTCACCTCGTCGGAGTCACCGTGATATTCGACGATCAGTTCGGGCGCATGTGCGCCTCGCCAAGACAGGATTCGCGCAGGTAGGGCGTGTGGGTCGATTATCGCGGGGATGATGGCAAGGTTTACGACCACGGAAGTCGACGTTTCAAGTCCGAGATGGCCGGAGATCACGCTCTCTTCCGCTCTGGCGAACTCAGTGAGCATGTGCTCGAGGTCCGCGTCGTCGAAGGCAGTCACCGCCTCGAGTCGGTGGGACAGGTCTGTCACTGCGGGACCCCAATACAGATTGTCCACCGATCTGGCCGCGGAGGCAGCGATCTCGATCAGTTCAGCTGCGCCTCCGCCGACGATGAAACCGTCAAGGCATTGCTGGCCAAGCGATTCCAGGGCAGGTGAGGCCAACGCGACCAGTCTCGCGGCGGCCAGTGCATTACCGGTGTGCTCGTGAGCGGCGGCCTCGTCGAGCATCAACGCACCTTCGTCGAGCGGCGACATCGTCCACCGCGAGACGGCCTCGGTGAGCGCACGACGCGCCCAGTGCTCGGTCAGATGCAGGGGCGCCACGTTGACGATCTCACCAGCCCTTGCCCGTGCAATGTGATCCAGCAAGGTGGGGTCGCCGGTAGAGGCTGCCAGCGGTTCAGGGTCCGCACTGCGGTGCAGGGTCCAAGCCATCACGGCTGAAGGCGTTGCCGCATCAACGGTTACGCGGACGCCGCGACCGACTACGACCTCGACCTCCGCGACTGCGGGTGCGAGCCCACTGAACCAACTCAGGTCGCCTGAATCTGAAAGTTCTATTGCGCTGAGATGCGCCTGAGGGTTGGTCATGGCTGCTCGATTCTAGTGGTTGTGGTTGTGGTTGTGGTTGTGGTTGCGCGTCCGTCAATTTTTTTCATGATCTTCGCGATCCGGGTGTTCCAGGTTGATCCGCCGTGGACCTGACCTGAGGTTGACATCGCCTCGGCGATCATCACTTTGATGATTTGCACCGACTCTTCGGCGGTCGGTGCCATAGCATCGGTGGGCGCGTCTGCCTCGCGGCGGGCGGCGACGAGCTTGGGCAGCATGCCGCCGGGACCTTGCGACTGAGCGAACTTCTCTGCTGACAGTTCGGATCGCTCGCTGAGAACGTCTATCGCGATCTGCTTTTCCCAACTCGGCTCCGGGCCGGCGTAGCCCGGGACTGCAGCCCGGAGTTCATTGTCCGGAGTGTCCTGTAGATACGCGAGGGCGGCGCCGAGCGTCATGCGCAGATTCGCGGCTAGCGACGTGGAGGCTTCCGTGTTGTCCTCGGGTTCCCACCCGAACGCCTCCTTCGACGCTTCGATGGACCGTTCCTGGACGCTGCGTTTCCACTCGTTCCGCCGATCTCGGTCGTAGTCCCATCCCGCGTATGTCCAGTGGCCGTAACATCTCGCCTTTGCAGCTTCCTCATGTTTCGTCGAGAGTTTCATCTCGACTTTCTGTCCCCTGGCTTTCTTTTCCTCCACGAAGACGATTGCATCCTCGACAAGAAGTTTGACGACACTCCTGTTGGTGCGGTCAAACATGTTGTCGTATATGAAGTTCTCCCGCTCTATTGAGTGATCCGACGTGGTTGGACGGCCCGACATCAACCGTTTTGGAATTCTCTCCACCGGATCTTTCTTCACCTGTCCGTCTTCTGGTGTCTGCAGGCGCGGACGATCTGCCGATAGCCACGCCGGAATCGCCTTGATCAGATACGCCTTCACCTGTGCCTCTTCTTCGGGTGTGGGCCGGCGCGAAGGCTTGGTCAGGTCGCCGAATTCATCCTCGATATCCGAGGCTCCGATCCGGAGTTGTTCAACAAGCTCCTTGGTTGAGTCACCGAAGAGCACCTCGTCGTCGTATCTGGCTGCGAGCACGAGGAGCTCTTCGCCGAACCGACGCAACGCTGCCGAGCGGATTTCGAGGCGAAACACGCTGGGGTCTCTCAAGAATCGATCGGCATTCGCAGCGCTGTCGAGCACTCTGCCGCTGCCGTTGATCATCGCTTTCGCTGCCGCAGTCACAGCCTGGGACTGGGTGTAGCCAGACACCCTCTCGAACGGGCTACGCGGAGTGTCTTCACCCGGCAGTTGAATTTGAATCTCTCTGGGCAATGCGTCCGAGCGGTAGGCGACTGCGTCCTCCTGGAAGGTGCAGCTGTAGCGGGCGAACGCGTCGACGTAGTCAGCCATCACACTCGACACGTTGTCCCATACTTCGGCATCCATATAGACACCCTTGCCGTTATCCCAGAGTCTCTTGGTAGCGGCCGGGGTGTACTGCTTGCTGATCCAGTGTTGTTTGTCCTCACCTGCTGCTTTGGCCTTGCCTGCCGCTGAGCACCAGGCCCTGAGTTGATCGCGAAAGACCCTGAGGTTGTTCGGTCTGGGCGGTCTTTGCCCGACCTGCTTCTTCCAATGCTCGATCAGCACATTGCGTGAGATCGGGATCTCACCCCGGTTCAATGGCACCCACCACTGCGGTGTCACCCAATTCAGATTTTCGGGCCGTTGCAGCATCGAAACCTCCTTGTTCAACGATGAATCCTCATACTTTGCACGACAGGTCGCCGGTTCACACCGAGAATGCGGTGCGAACCGGCGACGGTGTCATTCGTTCGAATGATCGGGATCGCTAGTGCCATCCGCAGGCTCCCTCGACTGCTCTACCGAGCTGCGCATCCGCTCAAACGCAGACTTCCGGTCCAGGAGGCGCTGCGCTGCACGCTGCGCCCGACGCTGTGCTTGCGGCAAGTACAACTGACTGTCACACCGCAAGTACAACTCGTACGCGGCCGTGCCGGCACCAATTACCTGCGCCACCGGCAGGCCTTCTGCGCGCAGTCGGCTGGCAATGTCACCGAAGATGTGATCACCCGACGCCAGCATCACCTGCGCGAACCGTGAGGCCGCCCAGCCGATCGGCACCGCGTCGATCAACGCGATGTCTGCACCATCGGGACCGTCAGCGCCGATCACCCGCTGCACACCGGGCAGCGCGAAGAACGCAGCCTCCGCGTGCCGCTTGGCCACCGAAACCACCACGTGGTCATCTCGGTGCAGTGCGGTGACCCGACTGTATTCGGCCCACACATCGGCAACGTCCTCGCCAATCACCCTGCCTGCAAGCAGATTCTCCAGATCGACCAGATGCAGCGTGCGGGGCCGGGTACTGCGATGCCGTCCCACCCGGGGTCGACGTTGCGCAATCTTGACGGTGGTCTCCATTTTGGTCATCTCAGTCCCTCTCGTTCGGCTCGTGCTGACACTGTCTAACCCGAACCCCCTCGACGGTTCACGTCAGCGTCCGAAGGCGAATCTGCCGGCAGCCCACATCACCGTGAGAAGCGCCAATGCTTGCACCGGATTGGTCAATGCGTACTCGACTGTGCTGACTGCCGAGTCGACTGCTGCAATCAGCATCGCTCCGACCATTCCGTCGAGTGTGCGGTTGATCCACAGGTATTCGGTGACGAACCACAGCATCGGCAGCAGTAACGCCACAGCCACCCCAACCCGAACGGCACGAAGCGTCCCGGCCCGCCGCTCGAACCGCTCGATGCCCGATCCACGTCGAGTGACCCGCAGACTGCCCACTCGTGCGTTGGCTTCCCGCGTTCCGTATCCGGTGTCGAAACGCACCCGGACCGTCGGGAACAACCAGCCGCGCGGTACATCATCGATTACTACTCCGGAAGTTCCTTTTGCCATGCCGCGCTCGCCTCCGAATATGTTGTCAGCGAGGGTTACCGGGATATAGGACGCCGCGATCACCCAATCGCCGATTCTCAGCGCTGACCGCATCACCGCGACTCCTGGCGGTTGATGTCGGCGGCGAGGGACTCACTCGGTTCCGCGGGCGGCGGTACGGCATCCTCCACCGCCAGGCATTGCATCCGCAGCATGAGCGACACCGCACGCGGCGACTCGACGTGAGTGCTCCACATGGAATAGACAGCAGCGCCCACAATCAAGAAGCTCGGGATCATCAGGACACAGCAGCTCACAGAATCGACTGAGCTCCCGAACGTCGGTACCATTGACCGTCTAAGTTCCGGTCCGCAGGCTTCGGATACGTCCATGGTGGAGATAGGCATTGGCTGCATCAGGCGCTCCTCTCGACGGGAATAGATTGAGAACTACACCGAACCCCCTACCCGAAGTTCAATTGAGGTTGGAAAGCGCAGGGGTCGATGATCGAGACCATCGCACGGCAACCCACACACAAACATCTGCCAGGCTGTCTCGGCCGAACGACTGCAGCGCAACGATGAGACTCGCAACCACATTCGGGCTGACGAAATCTCGACGAGCAGCGCCACGGACACATCCAGACGAGTTCGTATCCACCTCTTTTCACCAATTTTCGCGGCGCCGCTCCGGATCCAGCCGATACCCCCGGCCTGACTGAGACCGGACTGATCTGGGTCGGGCGGTTGAGGGGGTTCGGTGTCGAAAGCGCCCGGCAACACCGCCGACAGAAAGGGCCTCGCTATGAACCAGGACTGCTTCGTCACCGCGCTACTCGACATCATCATCGATCACAAGTGTGGGGTACTGAGCTCCGTCGAAGCGTTGACAGCAACTGTCGGAGCCATCCGTAGCTACAGCGGTCCACAGGCCACGAACCCAACGGTCGGGCAGGCCTTGTATGAGGTCATTGATGCGCTGCCGGAGGTTGAACTGTTCGTCATCGGCGTACCACTTGTTCTCGCAGCACTCGCAGCCAGCGATGTTGACCACGATTGGTGCGAATACGGAGGGCGCGCTGCCGCGGCAGAAGCTGCTCTACTCGAATGCTATATGGACGACGACGGCATCTTCCTGGACATACTCGCCGTATCGTTCCCACATGGGCAGTACATCGACACCCGCCCGCTCATCGCACGGATCCTTTGCCCGTACGAGAGGGATTCCCTGCGATGAGCAGGGCACGAGCGGAAGGCTTGTCATGAACACCTTTCCCGCTGTTGCCGGGACTGTTTTCACTGGGAAACGATAACCGGTGATCACGCGCGAATGACCGTCGAAGTAGGCGAGCAGGTACTTCTCCTGTCACCGATCTTTGGTCCGTGCAACGCCTGCCTGGTCCAACGGTTCACTGGTCGCTCGGGTTTTCGGCTTCGAACTTTTTCCGAACACCCGCAAGATTTCGCTGGACGTGGGACTGTTTCGTAATCGGCGTTTTGGCCCGACAAGCTGAGTGAATGCTCAGCGAGGGAGGTGCCGTGATGACGACACTGGAAGATGTGACGAAGAAGAAGGTCGAACCGACGGCGGAAGCCGCCGCGGCGGCAGAGTTGGTGCGCCTGGCGAAGGAGCAGGGCCTGTCCCTGACCGAGCCGGACGGGCTGCTCAAACAGTTCACCAAAACCGTTCTGGAAACCGCGCTGAACGAAGAGATGTTCCCCAAGGACTTCGTCCAGGGGAGACCCCTACTCGCACCTCGGCCACGACAAGAACCAAGCTCAGCCGGACCGAGAATAAACGAATATCCGCAACGGAACCCGGCCGAAAACGGCCAGAAGTCCCGCTGCACCGAATGCGACGGCTCAGGCCTGCCCGGTGAACGCATCGGCGGTCTCAACGCCCGATCCGCCGCCCGCTGCCGCCGCACACCCGCAGGCGCCTCCGGAATCTGCTTTCCACCACGTCCCATCGTGCGCCTCCGTGATCGAGGTGTTGCGACGACCGGTTGAATCCGTCGAATGCGCTCGGATGGTCAGAGGTTCCACAGCTCGAGCAGTGCAGTCCGGATGGACACAGAGCGGACGAAGTGGTCGGTCCGCAGCCTCGGACCGGGGTGTCCGATGTCGGCGAGATGCTTTTCGGCGACGTGGAGTGGCAGTGGGGGTAGGTCGGCGCGGATCCGCAGGAAAACCATCACCGCGCCGCCGGATCGCGGGATGCGGTGGGGTTCGGCGGTCGCCAGGGCCGGCGGGTAGATCCATTCGTCGTCGGCGGAGATGAGGACGATGACGTCGCCGGTTGTGATGGTGCTGGGTTTGCCCAGGCGCAGTGATTGGAGTTGGTACTTCGCTACGGGTCCGGCGGTGGTCCGTGGCTTCGGCTGTTGCTCGCGTATCAGGTGTTGTTCGGTGGGGTTGGGCTGGTAGTCGACGACGTGTTTGACGAACATCCGGGCGGTAGGTGTGGGCAGGAAGTCGTTGTCGGGGTTGTGGATTCGTCCGGTGATGCCGGGGATGGGTACTGCGCGGCCGATCGCCCATTCACGAGCGGCGTTGTCGATGAATATGTGGTCGACTTCGGTGATGTCGTCGAGGTTGTCGATGAACGTGGGCACTGAGGTGATGATCGTGGGGTCGTCGGTGATGATGACGGCGTCGTCAGAGTAGGTGGAGTTGATGGTTGCGTTCGCGGAGCCGATGACTGCGCGCCGGTTGGTGGTGATCACGTTTGCGTGCAGGCTCGGGGAGGAGAGGACTCGGACACCTTTGCCGAGGTAGTGGGCGAGAGCTATGGGGGAGGTGGCGTGCGCGCGGACCGCAGCTTTGGAGGCGTTGACGACCAGGACGTCGCCGGCTCGTAGAGGAAGTAGTTCGGGAGAATCCTGGCCGAGGTAGGCGATCGCTGCATGGCGTGGGCCTCGGGTGCGGATGGCGCGGGTGATGTGTGGCCACGGGTTGGGTCCGTGGAAGGTGGTGCCCATGGGGCTCAACGGTAGTCGGATGCGCGGCCGGCCTCGTCGACCTGGACGCGATGCCGATCAATTGGTTCTGGCGGTGGTGGGTTTCCGATACCGGTCGTCGCGACGCTACTTGAGTTGCGGCGCCGGAACCGTCGGCGGACTCGTGCAACTGGCCAGAACCAGGTTTCGACCCTCGCTCACAACTACTCCATCAAGGAAGCGAAAGCTGCCCTGATGGAGTAGAAAGCCACTCCCTTTCGACTAAGACGGCGGAGCAGTACTCGGCGACAAGTTGGCTACGACGGCATCAGTGGCTCGGATGATATCTCCTGGCCGAAGCTCGATTTCGATTCCCGTGATACCACCACCGACAAGGATGGAGGCATGATCGAGAAGGCTTTCGTCAATCACGACTGAAGTTTCGATAAGCAACCCGAGCGGAGACACGCCGTTCCGTGGGAAGCCCGTCCTCTCTTCAAGTACCGACTCTGGGGCGACCTCGAGTCTGCTCGTTCCGAGTGCGCGTGCTGCCGCAGGGAAAAGAATCTTCCGGCCGATTGGAGCGACGACGAGACCGTACATCGAGCCAGTTCGAGTACGCATCAGAACGGATTTGGTGATACTTCCGAGATCTCGTTCGAGTGCGTTCGCGAAGTCCTGTGGGCTCCGGATCGGAATGGTGATGTCAGTGTGCGAGATGATTCGGTGAGGGATCGCGAGGCGTTCAAGATCTCCGGCCACTCGTGAAGGAACTGTGTTCATGGGTGTCCCTTTCAAGCTGCCTCGGCCGACAGGATGTTGCGTGCGATTTCTCGGCGGGTTCGCAGGGGGATCTCAGTGGCGAACTGGTCCAGGTACGCCTGGAGCCAGTCGGGATCTGCACGCAGGAAGGGGAAGTCGCTGGCGACCATATGACGCACAGCGAGCATCGGAAACGGTGCATCCTGGGGGCGGAACTCGGGGTTCCAAAGTCCAGGTACATCGCATGGTGTTGTCAAGTTGTTTGGGATGCAGCAGTTTTCGGGCACAGCAGGCCATCACC
>NZ_CAIJDS010000067.1:0-32555 GCF_903819475.1 Rhodococcus sp. UFZ-B548 | reverse complement strand
TCGGGTCGCGGCGATCGCGGCCGAGGTCGTGGAAGCCCTGACGAAGCGGTAGCCGAGTGCCGAAGCGAAGTCACCGCAGGACCAGCGCCGAGTACTGCACTGTAGACACTGGCCATTCTTTCGGCTTCATGGCGAACCCGCCGGCATGGCAAGGGTGTTCAGGCGGTTGATTGCCGAGTGGGACGCTTCCCGCTGATGTGCGCATCGCGAGGTTAGGATGGGTTGCGGTTCTTCGTCATGGCTGTGGCAGGGGACTGTCTGTCGCGCCGCGCTTTCTGTACGGCCGGCCTCGAACGAATGGGAGGGCGATGTGCCTCTGACGAAGAAGTTTTCGCAGATGTACGACGATGCGCTGGCCGCATTGGCTGCAGCGTCGCAGCGTCCCGCTGCTGTCGTGAACGTCGAGGGGCACTACGCCATTCGCGTCGATCTCGAGTACAACCGCTGCGTGTTGGCCACCAACTCTCCGCGAGGTTTGTGGGACGAACCCGATGCCAGCGGGTCGTGGTGGGTGCGCATCATGCAAATCGGTGACGTGGGCACGGACACATTATTGAGTCAGGCGCAGAAGCCGTGGCTCATCGATGCCTTCGATGCCGCGATCGACCGGCTCGAATCCGGCGGACATGCCATCGTTGCCGATGTGGAATTCGGTGCCGTCGCTCATGCCGACGAGCGATCACCGGAGTGCGGTACGCGTTCGGAGGCGGACCGCTCTGCGGGCATCTGAGCTAGTTGCGCGATTCGTTCGGCCAGGATCGCGTTCTGGGATTCCAGGTCGAGGATGACACCGATCCCGGTCAGGTTTGATTCCGTCGGCGATCAACGCGCTGATTCGCCGCAACGTGGCCAGGTCCGCTTTGCTGTAGCGGCGAGTTCCCCCGCCCGTGCATCCTCGGCGATGCCAGCCACAACATGCGAGCAGCCCTGGACATCTGGATGCGGGAACGGCTCACAGCGGAGATCGAGAAAGAGCCGAAATCTACGAATCTCTACTTCCCCATCCGTGTCGACGAAAAGGGATTCGACGATTGGGAGGACAAAGCGAAGGGTCAAGGACTGAAAGTCGAGACCATTGCAGCGCTCAGGTCAATCCAACCTTTCTTGGCAGATCCGGAAGCTGGCAGAAATGTCCTCCGGCACGTACATGCACTCGACATCGCGGACAAGCACAAGCGGATACTCGACCCGCGGGTTCAACCACGGGACGCGGGTCCGATGAAGGTGAGCGGACTGATGCAGCCTGAGCCGGCGTCGGACTTCGACGTTGTCCTTCACAATGTGGATGTGAGGACCGAGGGAACGATCGTGGAGATAACGTCCTCGGCGCGCCTGTGTACGGCCGTCGCTGCAGGTCAGTGAGGTGTGGTGCGGCAGCAGGGTGGTTCATCCGTAGATTCTGTTCAGTATTGAGGTATGTTCAATGTTACTGAAACCAGTCGGAAACCGAACAGAGTGCGGTGGGATCATTGTATTCAAGATCAGCAACCCTCATGGAGGCCATCGCTGATCGCCTACAAGAGTTCGGCATCACACTAGATGTCGGTACTAGTCCGCTGGTTGAATCTGACGCTGGATTCGATGCATTGGTGACCCTCGTCGGACACGGTAATCATGCTCGATACGCGCTCAATATGAAGACATCAATGACCTTGACGGCGGTCCTGCCGATCTCACAGGCAGCCTGGATGCCTCATCCATTGCTGGTGGTTGGACCCAAGATCAACGGCCGCAGCGCGGCCGCCTTTCGTGCAGCCGATATTCAGTACATCGACACGATCGGCAATGCTTTCATCAAATTCGGGAGTGTCTACGTCGAAGTCCAAGGTCGCACAACTCCAACACTGAATTTGAGCTCAGAATGGGATTTTCCGACAGGAGATCACCGTGACTATCAGGAAGTATCTCCGCGTCGCGTCACACGGAATCTCTTTAGCCCCCGTCGATCTCAGGTTGTACTGGCCTTGCTTGCTTGGCCGAACCTAGCTGAAGCCAAAGTTCGGGACATCGCGCAGGTTGCTGGCGTCTCCGTAGGCCAGGCCCACGAATCGCTCGCATTGCTAGAGGACGCAGGTTTCCTTAAAGGCGAACGTCTGCACCGTTTCTCTGAACTGCTCGACTACTGGACCAATGAATACCCGCGTGGACTTGGCAGGAAAATGACCATTGCCACCTTCGCCTCCGATTCACCGGACAACTTCCGTCCGCTGTATCCGGATCAGGCCGTCTACTTCAGCGGCGAATCTGCTCGGGGCGTGGATATCGTTCGGCCGACAACTCTCACCATCTACGTAGAGACCTTCGACAAGAAGATCGCTCTGGTCAACAGGTGGAGAGCTGACAGCAGTGGAGGTGCAAACATTGTAGTTATGAAGAAATTTTGGACGGATCCAACATATTTGACGCGGCCTGACTATCGAGGCGAAGATGTACTGGCAGGGCCGGACAATGCTCCCTGGCCTTTGGTATACGCCGATTTGATGGCTTCGGGAGACCCACGTCTTGCGGAGGTCGCAAGAACATGGAGAAACGACCGCAGTGCTGAATCTGGACAAATGTAGTTCCGAACGTCTACTTCTCGTCGACAAGGTTTGTGCTGAACTACTAGCTAGATCAGGGCAATTACAATCGTCCGATCTGATGATCATCGGTGCACATTGCCGTGACGTCTTTCAAGAGGCATTGGGGTACACGTTCGATCTGAAGGCCACCCAGGATGTGGATATTGCCCTGGCGATCGCTGACTGGATGTCATATCGCGACGTGGTCGACGGCTTACCTCGTTTGGGTGAGACCGGAGTTCGGTATCGGGTGGCGGAGATGCCTACTGACCTCGTACCTTTTGGGGCAATAGAGGATCCGACGGGAACTGTTCTTCCCGCACCACGGAAAGAGACAATGAGTGTCTGGGCGTTCCAAGAGGTGTTCGACAGTGCCATAGAGCTGGACCTACCCACCGCCGGGACGATCCGCATTCCGCAGATCCATGGATACGCCGCCCTGAAGCTGTTTGCGTGGCTGGACAGGAGCGCGACCGGAAGGTACAAGGACGCCACGGACATCGCTGCAATTCTCTACTGGTACATCGACTCCACAGCAATCCTCGACCGCCTCTACGACACCGGGCGTGGGAATGAAATATTGGCTTTGTATGAATTCGATGTTCCACAGAGCGCAGCTCGTCTGCTTGGGGAGGACATCGTGCGCATCATCGGCCCCGACCGGGCGGCTGAACTCGCAGAGCGCTGGCCGGGTAAGCATGGGCATGTCCTTGCGTCGGAACTGAAGTTCTCGGCCGCCGCTCCGTCAAGCTGGCCACCGAGTGCTGATCGCCGTCAGGAACTATTGGATGCAATGGCACTTGGTTGGACTGCCGGCGCGTAGAGAACTGAGACAACGAGCGAGACACGGCCGAAGTCAACGCTTCAACGCATCACCAAGGCATCAGCGCCTGTCAGACGCGAGGAAGTGGTGGAAGGGACTGCCCCGGTCTGTTGACGTGTGAACTTGAGTGGAACAGTCCTTTTTGTATGTGTGAGCGGGCTAATGTAGTTGCGCTGACACCCCAGGGGCTGGGGCACTGCGGGTTTGCATTTAGATTCTGTTTGGTGCTTTGGTGAAATGTAGAAGCGGGCTATCGGGAAAAATTTTCACTCCTGGTCCGAAGTGCAGTTGGGACTGAAGTGACCACTGTTGCGGGGAAGCGGTGTCGTGGATTCCCCGCAACAGCAGTTAGTGGGCGAAAGCAGTCCTTTGGGGTCGATCGGCGTTGCTCTTACGAAGTTGCTCGACGACTTCGTTGAGGGCGGTGGCGAGTTTGTACGCGAGATCTTGGCTGAAACCTTCTCGTAGCACGATCCGCAGGACGGCGACATCTTCGGCGTCGGCGGGCATGGTGTACGCGGGCACTTGGAATCCGCGTGCCCGGAGTTCGTGGGAGATGTCGAAGACAGTGAAGCCTGGGTCGTCGACGACTTCGAAGGACAAGACCGGTATAGCGGTGCCGTCGGTGATGATCGCCATGTTGTCGATCTTGGAGATTGCGGCGGAAAGCATAAGCGCGGTGTCGCGCAGCGATTCCATGATCTGGGTGTATCCGGCGACGCCGAGGCGGATGAAGTTGTAGTACTGCCCGACGACCTGGTTGCCAGATCGAGAGAAGTTGAGGGTGAAGGTCGGCATGTCGCCGCCGAGATAGTTGACCCGGAACACCAAGTCTTCCGGTAGGTGTTCTTTCGAGCGCCAGACGACGAAACCGATGCCAGGATATGTCATGCCGTACTTGTGGCCACTGACGTTGATCGAGACCACACGCGGAACCTTGAAGTCCCACATCAGCTCGGGGTGCAGGAACGGGACGACGAAACCTCCACTGGCAGCGTCGACGTGGAGGGGGACGTCGGGACCACCGTTTGAGGCGATCTCGTCGAGGGCTTCGGCGATCTCGGCGACGGGTTCGAGCTCGCCGGTGAATGTAGTGCCCAGGATGGCGACCACGCCGATGGTGTTCTCGTCGACGGCGTCACGGACCTGTTCGGGAGTGATGACGTAGCGGCCCCTTTCCATGGGGAGGTATTTTGGTTCGACGTCGAAGTAGCGGCAGAACTTTTCCCAGACGACCTGGACGTTGCTGCCGAGGATGAGATTGGGCTTCGTGGTGTCTTTACCTTCTTGTTCGCGGCGCTGGCGCCAGCGCCATTTGAGTGCGAGGCCGCCGAGCATCACAGCTTCGGAGGACCCTACCGTTGAGACCCCCGTTGCGGACGCAGGGTCGGAGGTCAGCCCTTCTGCGTGGAAGAGGTCGGCAACCATGTTGACGCAACGAGTTTCGATCTCCGCTGTCGCGGGATACTCGTCTTTGTCGATCATATTCTTGTCGAATGTCTCGGCCATCAGCTTGTCTGCCTGAGGATCCATCCAGGTGGTGACGAAGGTTGCCAGGTTCAGTCGGGAACTGCCGTCGAGCATCAGTTCGTCGTGGATGAATCGGTACGCCGCTTCGGGATCCGACTCGGCCTTGGGCATTTTCAGAGCTGGAATCGGATCGGTGCCGAGCCGTCCTGTGTACGCCGGTGCGAGGGTTTCGGTGGGAGCTGCGAAGCTGTCTGACATTTTTTTCTCCTCCAGTATGCGAGCGTGCGGGGTACGACTTGGACGGTGATTCAAATGTGGTCGACTGTGAAGATGTTGCTGTGCAGTGCTTTACACCTCGATGGACGGGTACAGGCGTTCCATGGTGTAACGCCGGTTGCGGCGCACGGAGAGTGCGCTGATAGTCATCGAGACGAGCAGAATGCCGGTCAGGACGGCGATTGCTGTCCAGAGTCGAGAGTCGACGTGTTCGGCGGTGATGAGTTGCCGGAGGCCATTGACGGTGTATGTCATCGGGTCGAACGGATGAATGTATTGGAAGGGCGTCGCTGTCGTGGGCACTGGGTAGATGCCGCCGGCGGAGACCAGTTGCAGCATCAGGAAGGCCAATGTCACCACTCGGCCGACTGCGACGCCGAAGAGAGCATTGAACATCTGGATCATCGCCAAATACGTCGCCGAGACCAGCATCAGGAACAGGATAGTTCCGGGAACGTGTTTGACGTCCAGGCCGACCCCGATGTGGACCACGGCGTACATCGTGATCACTTGGAGGATGCCGATGAGCAGTGCCGGCCAGTAGGAAGCCAGAACTGTGCGATAGAGGCCGAGGTTACTGACAGTTGCGCGGGATTGTAGCGGGGTCAGCAGCATCCAGGTGATGATGCAGCCGACGAACAGGGCCAAGGAGAGGAAGAACGGCGCGAATCCGGTACCGAATGTGGGTGCCTCGTTGGTGTAGTCCTGCTTGAGTGCGACTGGGGTGGACAGGGTGTCCGCGGTGGCGTTGCGTTGCGCGTCGGTCCAGCTGGGTACTTGCCCAGCGCCCTGTGCGAGTGCGTCTGCCAGTTCGCCTGAGCCTGATTGCAGCTCGACCATCCCCGAAGCTAACTGATCGGCTCCGCTCGCGAGCTGGGTGCTGCCGTCGGTCAACTGGATCAGTCCGGAGTTCAAAGTCGTGGCTCCGGAACTGAGCTGGTCGGCGCCGTCGCGTAGTTGCCGGACGTCGGAGGCGAGCCCGCCGTTTTGCAGCAGCGCGAGTCCGGATTGCAGGGGACTGGATGGATCCGTCAACTGGTATTCGAGCGCGCGCGCATCACCGCTGAGGCGCGCTATCTCCGCTTGTAGTGCGGCAGTGTCACTTTGGGGTTGTGCTGCCACGAGAGGTGTGAGAGCTGCAACGGCCTGTTGTGCGAGCGGATCGGTGCTGGGTCCGAGAAGGTCGAGCACCCGCTGGATTGCCGGGGAGACGGTAACCTGTGGCGGCTTGGGGAGGCGATCCCCGAGGGTGGTGAGGGATTGCCGCAGTTGCGCAGCTTGCGCACCGACGTCGGAGACGGCAGTGGAGTCGAGGGCGTTGAGCAGTGGGTCGGCGACGCCGTCGATGGCTGTGGCGAGTTGCCCGGCGCCGGCTGCGAGCTGCGCGGAACCATCGCGTGCGGTGACCATGTTGGTGGCGAGTTCGCCTGCACCGGAGTTCAGTTGATCGGCCCCACCTTTGGCGGTGTCGATCCCGGCCGCGAGGGTCTTCGCTCCGTCGGCAGCCTGGCCCAGGCCCGAACCGGCGGTCTGTAGGCCCGTCAGGACTTGGCCGACGCCTTGGGCGCCGATGGTCGAGTTGACCTGATTGATGACCTGTTCGGACGCGTCCTGCCCGATGATGGTGGCTAGATAATTGTTGGCGTCGTTGAAGGTGAAGGTGAGATCGGCCTTCTCGGGGTTGTCACCGTTGGGTGACTCGACAGCGTCGCTGAAGTTCTCCGGCAAGGTGATGGTGAAATAGTACTTGCCGCTCGAGAGTCCGGCTTGGGCTTCTTGATCCGAGACCTCCGCCAAATCAAGTTGCCCGGAGGCGATGAGCGACTTGACGACCTGATCGCCGGCATCGACTTGTTGGCCTGTCGATGTTCGCCCCGAGTCGTTGTTGACAATCGCTGCGGGGATCTTGTTCACCTCGCCGAACGGGTTCCAGAAAGCCCACAAGTACATGGCGCCGTAGAGCAACGGCAACAAGATGATGGTGACGATCGCGATTCGTGGCAGGGTGCCGCGGGAGTAGCGTTTGATATCACTGCCCAGAGATATACCTGCGAGCATCGCTCACCGTCCTTCGGTCATGACGCCGATGTCACCGGCGCCCAGCAGGCCGTGCATGTTCACCACGGCATGGACGCCGCTGTCCGGCGGAAGGTCGTTGACATCGGCGGTGATCACCGACTGGTGCTCTCCCAATGCGACCAGTCGGCGTAACAACATTGTCCGCTCGTCGTCGTCGGCGATCTTGTCGACTCGACCCACCACCAGTAGCGGTGGTCTTTTGGTGTTCGCGACGGCGATCCGCAGCAACAGTTGTTGGATCTCCGGGAGATCGTCGACGAAGGCATTGAGCGGGGGGAGGTCTACGCCGCCAAATGTGTACGCACACATATCTGCTACTTGATCTTCGCTCACCCGGGGCACGAACTTGTACCACGGTGAATTCCATCGCAACTGTTCGGTCACCATGTCCCGCACCGTCACCGATGGGCGAACTTCGTCGAGTTCGTTCAGACATGCGATCGCCGAGACAGCCAGAATTCTCGAGGGTTTCTCGTAGCCCAGCACAGTCAATGACCCGGACGACAATCGCATCCGTCCGCATAGTGCCATCAGCAGGGCTGTGCGCGCGGCACCCGATTGCGCGGCCAGGACGGTCACACCGCCAGCCTCGATGTCGATGTCGAGTGGACCGAACACATGCCCCCACGGCCCGTGGAGCTCGATACCGCGGGCGGACACCAACGACCCTTCGACTCGGTCCTCAGGTAATTCCCAACGCTCGAAACGTGTTTCAACCAACTTGGACTCCCGACTCGGTGGAGCACGAGGACACATCGACCCGCTCAGGTGTTCAGCTTGAATTGGCTGCACGTCAGACGGATCAACGCGATGAAGACGTTGTCACAGTATGTTTTTGACGACCTGACCATTTTTGACAATGACGGAGAGATGTTTGGCCGGATCGGCGAGCAGGCTCAGATCCTCGAGTGGATTGCCGTCGACGAGAAGAACATCTGCCCACGCATCCTTGGCGATCACTCCGAGTGGTGCTTGCCGGTACGGATCGCGTTCGCCGGCAAGACGGAAGAGTTCGGCATTTCCCGACGTGAGCATCCGAAGTGCTTCGGCATTGCTGTAGTGATCACCGAGTCGCGCCGCCATTTCACTCTGCCGCGGCGCAAGCTGCGGCTCGAGCAAAAGATCCGTACCCCACGCTGTTTTGACACCGTGCTTGCGTGCCCAGCTGTACACATCGTCAGTGCCGGTGCAGATTTCGCGATCCTTTTCTGCGCGGCCCGGATCCGGATAGTGGTGATCGCCCAGCGCGAAGGGCTGCATCGAAAGCCAGATGTCCTTCTCAGCCATCAGAGCGATCGTCGCCTCGTCAGCGAGATGACCGTGCTCGATGGATTTCACGCCAGCTTCGATGGCGCGGCGAATGCCGGTGACGTTGTAAACGTGGGTGGCGACGTAGGTGCCGTAGTCGGTGGCCGCGTGCACTGCTGCACGAAGCTCGGGATCGGTGAACTGGACCGTGTAGAGCGGGTCGTACATCGATGCAGCGCCGCCGCCGACCATCATCTTGATCTGAGATGCGCCCTTCTTCAGCTGTTCGCGAACAGCTGCCAGTACCCGGTCAGGGCCATCTGCGACGCGCATGAAACCAATTTCTTCGGCGCGAGACTGCTTGCCTCCCAACGCGGTCGGGCATTCGTAGACAAACCCGAAGTCGCCGTGGCCGCTGGTTTGGGAGATGGCAGCCTGGGAAGGGTAGATGCGCGGCCCCTCGAACAGGCCTCGATCGATCACGGACTTGATGCTGCTTGTGTCACCCGCCATGTCCCGGACCGTGGTGAACCCGCGGTGCAGCATGTTCTTTGCTTCAGCGAGGCCGTTGAGTGCGATGTGCGCTTCACTGCCGGTCACCATGTCGACGTATGAATTCGCGTTACCGACCAGGTGAACGTGGGCATCGCTCATGCCGGGCATGAGTACTCGATTACCACCGTCCACAACAGTGGTCTCGCGGCTCGGATCATCCCCGACAGGCGACTCCGACACCGCGGCGATCGTGGTGCCGTCGATCAGAACGTCCCCGGCAACAAGGGTCGAGGAGGTGCCGTCGAAAACACGGACATTGCGAAACAGCAAACGATTTCCAGCTGGAGGAGTGGCTGTCATAAATCGGACATTAGCACCCAAAGTGGAGTCATGCTTCGGTAAAGTAAAAAACAAGCAGATGGTTTTAATTTGTTTCCGCGTACCCGCGGCGGGCGGATCGAAATCAGTGCCTGATGACCAAGGTCCCGAATGGAGGACTTTTCATATCGAGTCCAAGTACACTGCAGCGCATGCTGATTCACCCGACCATTCGAATGCAGTCGTGGGGATTCGTGATCGGATCCGCACTCTTCGCGCTCGGATCGGCACCCTTCCTGTCGGTCTTCTTCGGTGCCGCACTCGCCAACAGCTTCTTCTTCGCGGGCTCCTGGTTCTTTACCTGCGCGGCTTTCGTTCAGTTGGTGCTGGCCGGGCCAGCAACCACAACCGACTCGGGGCGTCCCGCGATCCGGGCCGTCTGGCTGTCTGCTGCCGTGCAGTTACTCGGGACGATCTTGTTCAACGTCAGCACCGGGGCTGCGCTGCACGCGCTTACGCTACGAGGCGAGATGCACTTGGTCTGGAATCCGAACGCGGAGGGCTCGATAGCCTTCCTCGTCTCGAGCGGACTGGCTGTCCTCATCCTGCTGAGGGAAGGCGCTTACTGGGCACCGCAATCGAAGGAATGGCAAAGCGTGTGGCTGAATACCTTGGGATCCATCGCATTCGGAGTCTCCGCGATCGGATCGTTCGTCTTGCGAGACGGGAACACGTTGGACCCGAACATGGCCAATATCGGAACCTTTGTCGGCGCAATATTCTTCCTGCTGGCATCCGCAGTATTCCTCGGAAAAAGCAGCCGACCGGCGCATTCCATGGCACAAGCAGTCTAGCGTTGTCCTAACAATTATCAGACGCGCCGTAGTGCTGTAGAAGCCTTCCCAGTGCCGCCCCGTTCACCCGCATCGAGAGGCCGGCCGTGCGGTTTGTGATTTCACCACCAACTGACCACTGTCGGGGTCCCCCTGATATTGGTCACCTCGACGTCTGCGAAGGTGCGCTCCGACGGCAGCGCCTCGTGTTGGCATCGGCACCCTCTGCCCAAGTCGTTGATCACCTCGGCCGGGTTCTGCATCAGGACCTCGTCTACCGATGGTGTCTGGTGTTCGACCAGCAACGACTACCACTCTTTCTTTCAAAACCTTGCGCAATCCGTCCTGTCGCTCACAGCCAGTCGCGGCCGCAGCGTTTCTGTTGATGTTGCACGTACATTGCACGAATCTACCGGCCTCCCGCGGCAAGTCGCATGAGATCCGTTGTGTAATCGACATCGGAGGTACCGCGCTCGGCGCGCGTCGCATAGCCTGCAAACTGGTGCTGGTACCCCGTCCAGGCGCTGTCGGCGATAGATCGGCCCACCTCACTCAGTACGAGGGTAGAGAGCTCCCTAGCGGCACGCTCGATCCGCTCCCCGAGCGCGGACGAGCTCCAGTCCTCCGGAGCAGCGAACAGCGAAGTGGGCACCGGCAACGCCCGCAAGAACGCAAACAATGGCCGCAACTGATCATCAACGACCATGGCATGCCGGGCAGTGCCAGCCGTCGCAGCGAGAATGACTGGCTTGGCGATGAGCAGATCGTTGTCGAGGACGTCGACGAACGACTTAAACACTCCGCTGATACCGGCCTTATAGACCGGAGTACTGGCTACCACCGCGTCCGCCGCCGCCAGCCGTTCGATCGCCGACTGCAGTCGTTCCCCGGGGAAACCGGAGACGACGGCCTGGGCTATCTCGACCGCGAGCGGCCCCAGCTCGATCACGCTGCCAGATACTGATGCGCCGGCCTCGCGCATCAGGTCCATCGCCTTCTGCGCCACCCGGTCAGCGAGCAGCCGCGTGGACGACGGCTCGCTCACACCTGCGCTCAGCACCACGAGGCGCACGGCATCGAGCTCCTGCCTGTCAGAAACCAGGGCTCCATCGGTCATGATCTCTTCCTCACGATTGCGCGCTGCTGCACGAAAGCCGCCTGTCCCGGGGCCGCCACGAGAAGAGCGAGGCTCAGATCACGCAGCGTCATCAGCTGCGATGCATCCAGCGCGCGTGTCATCGCCTTGGCCACCCGCCGTGCGATGTGCGCTCCGACTCGCCGTTGAATGCCCAGCCCCGCCTCAGTGAGTCGGATGCGGTGGACTCGGCCGTCCGCGTGATCCTCTGTGCGTTCGACGAACCCGCGATCCTCCAAGCGGACGATGAGCCGGGACATTCCCGGCTGGGTGAGTAGCACATCGTCACCCAGCTCGGTGATCCGCAGGCCCGTCGCCTCGAACGAAAGCGCATAGAGCACGGCGTACTCCGTCGAGTGGAGCCCTTCCCAGATGTCAGCATCGGCGAACTCCCGGGCCAGCGTGGCCTGGGTGCGGTAGTACGCCTCCCAAGCCTCGTTCGCCAGCCTGAGATGAAGCGCCATCACAACTCCATCGGGAACTGCGCCTGCACCTCGGGAGCGCTGTCCTGATAGGGCGAGGTGCCCGACAGGTTGTCTCCCCGGTTCGGGTTCGGACGGGGCTGCCGTGGTTCGACGTCGCCATACTTCTGAGTGATGAGGCTGGCATGCGTCGGTGCTCCCGGGACTCCCGGGGCGCGACGTGCGGCCAGCTCCTTGCGGAGGACGGGCACGACTTCTGTGCCGAGTAGTTCGACCTGTTCCAGAGCCATCTCGACCGGGAGCCCCATGCTGTCGAGCGAGAAGAGCTGGCGCTGATAGTCGCCGAAGCCCTCTTGGAAGGTGAGCGTCTTGTCGATGACCTCTTGGGGGCTGCCAACACTCAATGGTGTGCGAGTCCTGTAGTCGTCGAGGGAGCTGCCCTTGAAGACCGGGTACTCCTCGAAGTACGGGCGAAAGGTATTCACCGCATCCTGCGACCGCTTGGCGATGAACGCCTGGCCACCCAGGCCCACGATCGCCTGCTCTTTCGTGCCGTGCCCGTAGTGCTCGAAACGTTCGCGGTAGAAGTCCACCAGTGGCTTGAAGTGCAGGTTCGGGGCGAGGATGTGGTTGGCGAAGTATCCGTTGCCGTAGTAGGCGGCCTGCTCCGCGATCTCCGGAGTGCGGATCGAGCCGTGCCAGACGAACGGGGGCACGTCATCCAGCGGTCGCGGCGTCGAGGTGAAGCCCTGTAGCGAGGTGCGGAACTTGCCTTCCCAGTCCACGACGTCATTGCGCCAGAGCTGGTGCAACAGGTTGTAGTTCTCGAGTGCGAGGGCGACGCCCTGACGGATGTCCTTGCCGAACCATGGATAGACCGGCACCGTGTTGCCACGGCCGACCATCAAGTCCAGCCGGCCCTTCGCGACATGCTGGAGCATCGCGTAGTCCTCGGCGATCTTTACCGGGTCATTCGTCGTCATCAACGTCACCGAGGTGCTCAACACGATGCGTGTGGTGAGCGCCGCTATGTGCGCCAGCAATGTCGTGGGCGACGAGGGGACGAATGGCGGATTGTGATGCTCTCCAAGGGCGAAGACGTCCAGGCCGACCTCGTCGGCGCGCTGCGCCACCCGTACGAGATTGCTGATCCGCTCTGCCTCGCTCTGCGTATATCCGGTCACCGGGTTCGGTGCGATGTCGCCTACCGTGAAGATTCCGAACTGCATAATTGTCATCCTTTCCGCTCGATGCAACAACATGACTGTGCATGTATTCCCGGAGGGATTAAGAGCTGTGAAAAGTCGGCTTCCCAGGGCGGTCGTGGCTCACTGCTCTGCACAAGACGGGCAAGCCCAAGAATTAAGTGCAATCTCCATTCACGCCCGGCCCATGGCGCGCGGGTATTCGCGCCACTGGGGTTTGGGTCGACACGCACGCCGGCGACCGTCTCTTCCTGCGGGCCGTGTGCTCGGCTTGGGCACGCCGAAGTCGCCCTCTGCTTGCCTAGCTGCAGTGATGCCGGTGAACGCGAGCCAAGTGGTGCGAACGACTGGAGTCATCGCTGCAGATCAGGAGCTCCGGTGAAATCGAGCCCGGGTCATGGCCCTGAGCCGTGGGCATGACGAGGCCTGTCAACCTGATGCCAAGTAGTCGGAGCCTGTAGTCGTCCTTGGACGTCAGCTAATCGGGGGGCGCTCATGTAGAAGTTGCCAGAAAGGCGGTTGCCGCGACCTGCGAAGTAGAGGCAGACCTCGGTAGAACGCACTCCAGGGGCCATGCTGAAGAAAACAACAGGCGAGAGCGGGAGTGAGGATATCGGGAGATTGCGGATATGGTCTGGTTTTACAGCATGATGAACCGCTTAACATTGCGCCGGATGAGGGCCGGGACTGATGCTCAATCCAGGCCCTCATCCGCTGTGGTTAGTCGGTGATCGTGACGATTCCGGACGGTGCGTCCAACAGCTCGACCGTGCGCCGGGCAGCCTGGTCGATCTGCACACGAGGCTCGGCGGGAACGGCATCGGGGTTGTAAGTGCCGGCGCCGTAGAACTGGCCGTAGCTGAGGACGACCCCGCCTTCAGCGAGCACCGACGTCTCCAGCTGCTTGACGGCCACCGCGTCAGGTCCATCGGGAAGTTCCCAGGCGACTGTCTGTGCGAGGATCTTCGGGCTGCCTGCGGCGCGTGCCGCAGCGATAACGTTCTGGTTGCCCTCGGTGCGGATGCGGGCGTTCAGGTCGCCGAATTCGGCGATCTTGTCCACGTCGTCCGGAAGGTCGGTGAGCTCGTTGAGGATGATGTCGGGGCCGAACTCGCTAACGGCCGCGATGAGCGCGTCGCGGTCGAAGACATCGACGACGACGGGCTGCGCACCGAGCGAGGCGAGCTTTTCGGCTTTGCTGGCGGATCGTGTCATGCCTGCCACCGTGTGGCCTGCTTCGACGAGCAGCGGGATGAGGCGCTGACCGATGACGCCGGACGCGCCGGCGAGGAAGATCTTGGACATGATGTTGCCTTTCTTTCTTTGGGTTTGCCCCGGACGGATGACCCGGAGGTGGACATCGATCAGGCGCGCCGCTTGATGCGCGCCTGAGCAACGAGACTGACGAGAGTCAGAAGTACCGTCAGGCCCGTGTAATAGACCACGGCGGGGATTTCTCCCAGCCGCGCGACCAGTTGCCCCTCGATGACGATCGGCAGTCCGAATGCGGTGTAGGAGACGACATAGATTGACGCGACGATTCCGGCGCGTTGCTGTGGCTGCACGATGGGGACGAGTAATTGGAGCGCGGCGGTGAAGGACGAGCCGAACCCGATCCCGGCGATCGCCTGGCCGATCACCATGAGCGCCAGGCTCTCAGCGGTAGCGCCTCCGATGATCGCCACGGCCCCGATGATAGATGCATAGATTCCGATGACCATCGCCCGGCGCGAGGGGACCGTTGCCAGAACAACGCCGGTAATGGTCGATACTGCGGGTGCGACGAATCCGGAGAATCCTCCCAGGAATGGGCTCTCGATCCCGAACACGCTACTGACCATGTTCGGCGCAAGACCGCCCGACAGGCCTGCGAGCATCCATACTGCCGCGACCACCGGTGCAGCGGCGAAGAACTCGGTGCGTGCAGCGGCGGGCACTGAAATGCGGGGAATCATTGAACGCATCGCCCCTGGTGTTCGCGCTCCCGTCTCACGCGAGAAGATTGCAACGAGTCCGCCGAGCACCGTCAAGACGATCAGGACTATGCAGATGATGGTATTCGCCGCAGGCGTGAGCTCGATCGCGAGCCCGGCAAGAATCGACCCCAGAGCCAGCCCACCGGTCAGGCTGACACTCCCCAGGATCGATCCCAGGCGCTTATTCCTTTCTGGTGCCAACTCCAGCATTGCCGCAGTGAATGCAGCCGTGGCTGCGCCGCTGGCGATGCCCTGAACTATCCGCCCCGCGATTACCCAGCTCACATCAGTCGCGGCCAGGAAGAGCAGATTCGAGGCTAGTTGCACGATGAGCCCACCGATGAGTACGGGGCGACGCCCGATGTAGTCCGACAGCGACCCGAGCGTCAGGACGGCCACGAGAAATCCGGCCGCGTACACCGCGAAGGCAACATTGAGCATCTCAGGCGCGAACCCGAACCGATTCTTGTAGTCGACCAGCAGGGGGGTTAGAGCTCCCGCGCCCAGATACAGGCTCATGAAGGCGACGGCCGTTCCTGCCAGAGCGAGCCCCGAAGGTATGGTGCGCCTCCGAGCGCGGGTTCCGCTCGTGGCCGGGTGTTGTGAAGACATTAAGGGCTCCTTGATGGATCGTGACTTACCACGGGCCTCCGGGACCGCCGTACGTCATAAACAGTAGGAGCTAAGAGGAATAGCATCGAGTACCATTTGGCCACTTAATCCCCAGACCACTTAAGGGGGTGGGGCGTCAGGTCGCCTCAAGGCCCTGCACTCTTGCATGCCGATGCTGGCACTTGAACGCTCTTGATAGCCCATCGTTGGTGCGAGATGCACAATAAGAGCTGACTGTTGCTAACCTCACCGCAAAAAACAGGCTGAGATTTGACGGCGCAACAAAGGCACAGCCGCTATCCAAGCCCCAGGGATCGAGCAACCACGTGGCAAGGGGCCTGGGATGGGTTCGGCTTGACATGGTTCTGCCCTGGCTCACATGGATCAAGCCAGGGCAGAAGCATGGGTCCGTCAGTCGAACATGGTCGCCAACCGACTGGGGGTCTCGGCGTCATAAGGTGGGAAGACCGACTCCACGGTCTCCTCAGCCGGAGAGAACAGGATCGACTTGTCGTGAGTGAGCGAGTCGAATCCGGTCTTGCCCAGGTACTGCCCTATACCCGACGGTCCGATTCCCCCGAATGGCAGATTCGAGAAGAACAGGTGCAGGATCGCCTGGTTCACGGATCCATTGCCGAACGGAAGTGTTGCCAACAGCTCCCCGACGCGATCTTCGTTCCGGCTGAAGATATACGCCGCCAACGGCGACGGACGGTCCTTTATCGTCGCGACGACCTCTTTCAGGTCCGTGTACGGAAGAACTGGCAGAATCGGACCGAAGATCTCCTCCTCCATGACCTTGTCGTCATCGGCGACCGGGTACAGGATCGTGGGCGCGAAGTAGCGGGAGGTGATATCACTCTGGCCACCGACGACGACTTTGGTCGGATCGATGAGCCCCTGGAGCCGGGTGACGTCCTTTTCGGAGGCCATACGTGAAAGATCGGGATTCGAGTCGGGATCCGCACCGTAGAACTCTGCCACCGCCTTCTTGGCCTCCTCGACGAACTGCCCGGCGACGGCCTCATGCACGTAGACATAACCGGGGGAGACGCACCATTGTCCACCGAAGGCCATCGAGCCCCAGACGAGCTTGCGAGCGGCATCCTCCAAGTTCGCAGTCTCGTCAACGATCGACGGGTTCTGACCGCCTAGTTCGAGAAGTACCGGAGTGAGATTCTCGGCTGCGGCGCGCATAACGATCTTGCCGACAGGCACGCTACCGGTGAAGAAGATGAAATCGAATGGCAGCTTCAGTAGTTCGGACACTACTGCGCGATCCCCACGGACCATTGCCACATCCTGCGCATCGAAATAGTGAGGGAATAGCTCGCCTAAGATCTCGGCCACATGACTGGTGACCTCTGACGGCTTCACGATCGCAGGGTTGCCTGCGGCGAGAATAGCGACGAGTGGTGCAACGAGAAGCGCCAACGGTGCATTGAAAGGCGCGATCAGGAGGGTGACCCCGTAGGGGTCATGGTAGACGCGAGCCTGATAGCCCTTGGAGGCGAACGAGGGCGGGAGCTCCTTCTGGGTGGGCTCCATCCAGTCCGCGAGGTTCGCCTTCGCCTCTGCAATCGCACCAAGAGACACCCCGAATTCTGCGGAGATATCCCAGATTGATGTCTTGAAGTCCACAGCCAGCGCGGCGCTCAGCGCCTCTTGATTTTCGGCAATCAAATGCTCCAGACGAGTGAGTTGATCCACTCGCCACTCGTAAGGCTTGGTCGCATCGGACCGGAAACGTGCCTTTTGTGCGTGAAAGACTTCAGAGAACCTCGATACAGCTGTAGCTGTGGTGGTCATTGTCAGTCGAGCCTTTCTCAGTGAGTGTGCCCTTGCAAACGCCTGGCCTCCGCATTGGTGGTCATGTCTTCTACGGTACGACTCTTTGTTTTCCAAGAACTCTGTAAAGCCAGACCACTTAGTTCTCGATTTCGACGACCACTTTATGACTGCGGAGTCAACGGAGGTCCGGTAACCGGGGTGTATCCCCAGCGGTCGACCGGGGCGACCGACGGGTCCGACTGTTTCCCGCCGGCAACAGTTGCGGTCTTTCGGTGTCAACTCGCGAGTGGGTAGTGCGTGGGCGTCGACGTTTTTCGCCGAGATAGTACGTTGACGGTGTCCGATCCAAGAAATTCGAGGGTCTGCGCCCACCGCCGGTGCACCCCGCCCGGGGACATCGCCCCTGGTGCGTTGCCGGGTCGAGACAGGACGGGCCAGTGCCGTCGATGATCAGTGATTGACCGTCGATGAGTGGTCCACGGCTTCCCCTCGCCCCTGAGCGCCACCACCGAACGTTCCCCGACTCGCCCTTCGAGGAGCACCTCGCTGTCCACCGATGCCCGACACCGCCGCAGCCCGCGTACCGACCGGTCAGCAATGACCCAGTAACATCGGGGACGGTGGTGCGCTGCTTTCCGCCTCGGTTCCAGCGCACCACTCCGCACACCAGGCAGACAGTGACTTCTTCACTCTGCCTACATGATTGACCATGATCGAGACTGCAGGAGCTACCCGTGTCTTCCCCCTCCGAGCGTCTGACCGTCAAACTCGAGCAACTACCCATTGGCGACGAGGCCCCTATGTGTTCACTCCTGCGCACAACCTTGCTCGATCACGCCAAACGCGGCCGCGACATCACCGAACCCACCCTGCTCGGCCTCCTTGCCATCACCGGCGTCCTCGAAGCGCGACTCACCCGACTCGAAGCCGCGATTCAAACCTCGGCCACGCCATGACCCCACGTTCACCTCGCACCAGCCGACGAAAACGGCTGCACGAATGGCTCGGTATGGCATCGGACACTGCCGTTACTCTCGGCTGCGTCATGTGCGCCGTCGCCATTGTCTGGTGGGCAGCCTGAGAAAAATACCGTTTACCGACCCCGCACTGAAATTCGACTCAGATTTTTCGCACGGGAGCTCATCTCCATGCCGGGTTTCGATGTTGGTGGTCCACCCTTCTGCATCGTTGTCGGACACAGCGGACTGCCCGGTAAGTACTCCAGCACGTAAGACGGCCGACCGCATTGCCTCTTGACCACCTTGGCGAGGTCCTTGCGCACGACTGCTCCCGGGACCTGCGCGTTCGTCTTGCGGTCCACCGCCGTCAACTCGGCCACAGCAACCAGCACCCCCTCCTCTGGAGGTCCCCTGGCGGATCGCCCATTTCACCTTGGTTGAATCTTGTTGTATGTCAGTCGATGTGCGTACTGGCGAGCATGTGATGAGGTCCCAGTAAATCTCTTGTCGTCAGCGGGATAGGGCGGCTTCTAGTGGTCGTCGCAACACCCCACTGTGGGAGTTGCGACGACCGTGGCATTTACATCTCAAGAAATCGAGATCCTGAATGAAGCTTTTCTTGCGGCGCTGAGAGAGTCGGGAACGGTGACCGAGACAGCCCGAATTGTCGGAGCGAACCGGAATTCCGCGTACGCGTGGGCCAAGAAAGCAGGAGTGCCTACCACCGGACGTGGAGGAGCCAAATCGATGGCGGTGTAATCGGGCATTCGGAGTCCTGTCTTGCTGTCGGGCTGGACGGGTTGGGATCCGCGAAGGGCATCCGGCATGTTTATCGAACGATTTCGTTCTGGAGGCAGCACCGCGCATTCGGTGCGATCGATCATTGCGGTCTCAGAGGTCTGATTAGTTTGTTGTGCAGACACTTTCGTCCCGAGCGGCAACGGAAGTCACCGAGAATACCCACAGTGAATCCGTCTCTCCTAGGGGCATGTCAGGAGTGCGGCGTAGGTATTTGACGAGACGTTCGAGTTGGCGACCTCGGGCCACTCGGCTTCCTTGACGACGCCGACCATCAAACGCCCGCCCTGCGCGGTGTCGCATTGCGCTACGACGCGCCAGTTCGCTTTGTCGAACACAGTCCGTGAACTCTCGCCTGAGCGACTGGGTGCCAGGTTGGATGCGAGGTCGTATGTGTCGAGGGTCAATCCGCTGTTCTTCTCGGCCCGGTCCACAGGTAGTGAGATAACTGTCGTTACGGGTTTGGGTGCAGCAGGTGCCGGGGCCGCTCTCACCTCGGTGGTCTTCGTGGTGCGCGTCGAGGGGCTGGCGTCGCTGACAGTCAGGGTTACCGTGTCCCCTTTGGATACCGTCTCGCCTGCCTCCACGCTTTGGGATTTCACCGTCCAATTGCTGGCGACCCATACGCTTCTGCCCTTGCCGGATGCATCTGTTGTTTCGACATCGATGCCGATGTCCTTGAGTGTGTCTGTGGCGTCGTCGAGTTTCTCGCCGACGAGGTTCGGCATTTCGGATGTTGCGGGTGGTCCGCCGCAGGCGGTAAGTGTGATCGCAGCCAGGATGGCTCCGATGGCGGCGATAAGTTTGGTCATGGGTTGTTTACTATCAGATTGTCCGGACATTGCATACTGGACGGTCTTCAAAGTATCTGTAACTTCCGGTATCTCTGCTAGATATGTATGCGACTACGACGAAACGGACGTGCGGTGAAAGACATTCAGATCGACAGCACGGTGAGATGCGGTGCTGGAACTGTGGCAACAAGAATTGCTTCACCGAGAAGCGCACGTTTCGGGCCAAGGCGATCGGTGTGACGGCGGGTGTTGCGACGTTGGGGGTTGCTGGTGCGGTCGCTCCGTTGGCGACGAAGAAGAAGTTGAAGTGTCAGTTGTGTTCTGAGTACAACGACACTGGCTCCGTGGAGCCGTTCACCGGGCCCGCGTCGAAGAAGTGGCGGAAGATTCACGAGAAGAACGGAAATCGGTGTAGATCGCGGCTTGGTCATCGGCAGGTCCGCCGTGGTCGAGTAATAGTTCGAAGTAGTGGGCAGAGTGCACTCGGACTGGTTGTGCAGTGACGAGGCGATGATGGTCGGGCGGCGTTTTGTTCGTCGAGATGCATCTGATTGTTTCAATGCCCTTGGCCGCTTTGGTTCTCTCGTCGGCAACATATGTTCCATACCTGAGTGGATAATGATGGACTCGTTTGAATTTGAACCGAGCATTCCGGACCGATCAATGGAAGCCAACAGGTACTAGGAGTCGGCACGTGGATGCCCGAAGTACGAAAAATGCTGGGAACCGATCGAGTATGAAAGCAATTGGGCGGGGTTTCGTTGGCCTTTCATTGCTGGCAGGGGTAGTCCTGAGCCCTGTACAGGCAATCGCTGGGCCAATCGAAGCTGTCCCTGTGCAGTCATTTCTTCCCTTTGAAGACTCACACAGTTCCTGGTTGTCGCTTGCTGTCGACGATGCGGGTGATGTTGTGGTCGGGGACGCAGGGATGTTGAGGGCCTTCGAACTCAAAGCCGGCGGATCAGTTCCGCAAGAAATCGACTTCGGGACGTACATCAATGCTGGCGCACTGGACGTGGACGGCAATGGCAACATTTACACCTTCAGCGACTATCGCAGTTTTGAAGTGTTGATGGCTAATGCGGGAGATCGATCGGTGGTTGCCCTCCCGTTTGGTGGTGCGTTGGGCGCCATCTCGGGAGGCGGTCTTGCCGTGAATCGTCATGGGGATGTCTTCGTCACGAAATACGGGACTGGCACGGTGTTCGAACTCAAGTCCGGGGCGACCTCACCGGTCGTCCACTCTCTGGGAGATCCTCTGACAGCCGGAATTACAGTGGACGATGCTGGAAATCTGTTCGCGATTCAGTATGTTGCCGAGAGCAATGAGGGGCGAATCATCGAACTCAAGACCGGCGAGACCACTCCCGTTGTGCTGCCTTTTGCACCTATTCGTGCTCCTCTCGACATCGATGTCGACGACAACGGCAATTTGTACGTTTCGGCAGTGAGAGCCGACGGTGTCGGCGAGGTGTTGAAGTTTGTTCCCGGAGCGGTGGCCCCTACTGTGGTTCCGATCTCCGGCGACTGGGTCTTCAGTGGGGTCGCAGTAAGCGGCGATGGTCGCAATATCTATGTCGGAGGCGGCCAAATCGACTCTGGCCTTTGGGGATCCAAGGTTCTGAGGTTGTCGATTCCCGATCGCGTCCCCGAGCCGTCGGGTTTCGGCTCGTTGGGTGAACCTTTCGGTTCTTAGCAGCCAATCTGTTTTCGTGATGCGTCCGATGCAATGACCGTAAATGCATCGTGCCTGCGCCGGGAGTGCCTGCCCAGGGACGACCAAATATCGCTGATACGAGCAGCTTTTCGATCTCGGCTTTCTTCATGTCGAAATCGCTACTCACCGAGAGAGGGGCCCACTTTGCTTCCATTCGGGCACTCTATAGTCAGTGGGTGCTTGTGAAGCCTACTTCCCCTTCTCCGACGGCTGCCGAGTTACTGGTCGCGATTGCTCCGAGCGACGATTCCGGCGCAGACACCGCTGATCGGTACCACTGGCAAGCGGCTATGGCTGCAGCGGACGGATTGACTCTCTACTACAGGACTCTTGGTGAGGGTACTTCGCCGGCAGATAGCGATCGTCGGGTCCTCTGCGAGGTACACGAGGACTGGGTGCTAGTGGACGGCGACGCCGTGGAGCTGGTCTCCGGAAAGCACCGTGAGCAGTCGGTCGCGACTTTCACAACGGTGAACATGCTGGCGGATGCCGGAGGCCTTGCGCATATGTTCGACCGTTGGTCTGTCCTGCGGGAACGGCCGACATGCCGCCTCGTCACCACCGGCGGGCTAGGTAGTGGAGACCCCCAGTCTTTGGTAAATGCAGCCGGTCATTTCGAGCAGTTGAGGTTGTCGGGAGCGCCGGTGACCGTCGATGACGAGCGGCGGGCTCTCGTTTGCGCCTTCCGTGACAGTATCGCGAAACACAGTGTGCCGGTGAGGAAAACCTGGGACGGCACCTCACTGGGTGGGGCAATCTCAATGGACGATCGAGCTGTCGAGGTCGCCCGCTTTCTCTCCGTGCTTTCCATCGATCACAGCAAACCTCGTCGTGACCACATTGAATTCTCTGCGCCCAGCGAATATGCAAAGCCGGTCCTCGACAGACTCGAGGTCGGCGCGACAGTGTCGGCGACGGTTGTAGTCGCCGTGTGGGAGGCTGTGGCGAATCTTTTTCGCGTGCGCATGCGTGCAAGAGGATCTGTTCCATGGGCTGGATTGCCCGAGAAGATATTTGGTCGGCCACTAGAAGAATCCTTCGCAACGGCACAGGGTGAGCGCTTGATGCGTGAGCGCACGATCACGATGGAAGACATCGAGATCGCGATCGAGACGGCGATCTCTCAGCCAGTCGGGTTTGCGCCTATATCTCGTCTACCTCGCTCAACGCGGCTTGCCGTCAAGATGGCCACAGGGGGATGTACCGACAACGGCATCGAACGTGCCGAAGACCTCCGGCAGGACTACAAGACCTATTGGAGAGATCGACAAAGCGGTGATCCGACCGCGCGTAGCGAACAAAGTAGGTTGCAGCGACGGTTGTTGCGCATCAGCGACGAAGAAAGTGCCGTAGGCCTTCCCGGAACTATCTTCTGGCGCCGCGTACAGGAACGTGTCGACAACATTCCTGCGGAGGAGCTTCCCCCGGGCATGGACGCAGACCTGGTCCTGGGAGGAATTTGCGACCTCACCAACGAATGCAAGGTCTGGTTCGGTGAGCGCTTCGACGTCGTCGCCAGGATCGCTGAACTGCATGCACAGCGGGACAACCCGTCATGATCGACGTCGATGATGCACTCGAACTGGCGCTTCAACGCGAGGATCTCGCCTATCACCAAGCGCGAGTGCTCATGCTTGTCACGGCTGTCTCCGCCACCGCTGGTCACGCAGGCAAGCTCGAAGGACTCACCAAGCTCGCCAAACTCGATTTTCTCCTGCGATATCCGGTACTCGCCCTTCGGGTGCTTGACTCACTCGAGACGGGCGATCCACGGCTCCACGTTAGCGCGCACGATCTTGCGGATCCCACTGACGTTGAAGCACCAATGATTCGGTACAAGTTTGGACCGTGGGACGACAGATATTACGCCGTCATTGGCGCGCTCATCGGCCGCGGACTGTTGCGCTACATGAAACCACGCAAGGGCAGTATCGCTATCGCACCAACCCCCGCCGGAAGACGCATGACCAGCGATATGGCTACGACCACCGAATGGACCGCAATCAATGATCGCTGCTACGCCATCGCGGAAGCATCCGCGAACATGACAGGAAACGCGTTGAAAGACCGCATATATGAGCGCTTGACTACATTGATGGACCGCCCGCATCGGCAGGTGATCCGATGACTACACGATTTCGAATCAATTCCTTCAAACTTGATACGACCGAAGGTCCAGTTGCACAGGAATTTCCATCCGATCTGACGGTGCTGGCCGGCCCAACAGGTGTCGGCAAGACCGCACTTCTCGAGCTACTTAAGTTCGGCTTCGGTTGCGAAGGCCGGCTCGCCGCGGTCGCCGAGGACCATGTCGATGCGGTGACACTCGACGTCAGTCTCGGCGACGCACGACTGCTCCTCCGGCGCAGCCTTGACCCTCAGAAACGGAAAATTGTTCGCGTTACGGACCTGATCACTCAGGAGCGGCTTCCCGACCATAATGTCGGCGCCACTGACCCGAGTCTGAACACCCTGCTGCTCGCACACATCGGCCTGCAAGATGATCTGCGGGCTGCAGCCGGCGGAACCAGCACCCGCGAAGGAAGCCGCGTCTCTTTTGCCGACATACTGACATTCCTCTACATACCTCAGTACGAGATCAACCGCGACATAGCCAAAAGCCAGGACAGCTACCTCGAGCCGAAGCGCAAGGTCGTTTTCGAGCTACTTTTCGACCTCATCGATCCGGAAATCCTGGATTGGCGTTCGCGAATCAATCTTCTGAAGAAGAGAGCACAAGAGGCAGAACAGCAACTTCGTGCGGTCACAGGCTTCCTCCACGACAGCAACACCACGAGCCGAGCCGAAGCAGAACAAGACTTGGCAAAGACCGACGAAGATCAGAGCGAAGCGCAAAACGAACTCGTCGCCCTTCGCGAGTCGATCGATCCGATAACCGACCGCCGGACGCAAGTCCTGCGCGATCTACTTGGTGAGGCGGAACGAAGCCTTGCAGCAGCCAAGGCAGCCTCCGTTGAACTATCCCGACGAAATGCGGAATACACCCTCGAACAACGGCGAGTGAAAAGCGATCTCGACCGGCTGGGGAGGATGCGTGAGGCTGGCCTTCGAATGGCGAACATCGAATTCACAGTGTGCCCACGCTGCACGCAAAAACTGTCGCGCCAACACATCCCAGCCGACACGTGCCGATTGTGTTTGCAGCCGGACCTGGACATGTCCACGGAGGAGTTCGATCAGTACGAGGCACGTCAGCTCAATCTTCAACTCATCGAAATGGATGAGCAAATCCGTTCTGTTGAAGCAACTTTAGGACAAACGCAGCAGGCAATCTCCGAACGTGAGCACTTGGTCACGGATCTTGCGGGACAAATCGACGACCGTACGGCAGATCGCGTCACACCGCGGCTTCAAGCATTTAGTGATGCATCACAACGGGTCGCTTCCGCGAGGGCGAAGCAAGAACACTTGGAAGCCACACTCAGACAGTGGGACGTCGTAGAAGACTTGCAGCGTGCGGCCGATGCACTGATTGCTGAACGTGAGCAGCTGAGTGCGAAGGTCAAACGGGCGGAGGATCAACTGAAGTCCCGGCGCCGTGAGATCGTCGGCGAGATCAGCGATGAGTTCAGCAGCGCTGTTGCAGCGATCGGCATTCCAGCAATCGAGTCCGCAACAGTGGATCCAGACAAGTATCTGCCAGTTCTCAACGGGAAGGTTTTCACCAAATCGAGTCAGTTCGGTGGGGGAGTCGTTACTGCAACGCAGGTGGCATACTGGTCGTCTCTTCTGGCCGTGGCACTGCGGCGCCGTGACACCATGTACCCGGCATTTTTGATGATTGACAGTCCACGATTGGCACTGAACACCGCGACGGAAGTGACAGAGAGGCTGTACCGGCGACTGGTCTCCCTTGCGGAAGCGAACCCGGGTCGAGTGCAGTTCGTCATCGCGGACAATGAACTTCCCTCGGAGTACCGAGGTGCATACGACCAGATCGATTTCGACTACTCGTCGCCAACGATCGACACGATCGCCCACCCCGGCCCTGCCGGCGTCGTGACGGTTGACAAGTTTTCCAGTTAGGCGGCTATCGAGATTCCACTGAATCATGCAGCGCAGAGGCAATTTTGACTTGAAGGCATGAAGTCGACCACCGTCAGCCAGACGAAGCAGGACACGCAGGGAAGACGATGCTGATCTGACGGGGTCCGGCCCGCAGCATCGGGGTTGTCCTTGCAACTGCTCAATGCGAAATGGCACTCACTTCACGGTGGTGCCATTTCGTGTGTTGGTCGATGAAATTTTCGGCACCAGAAGCGATTAAACTCTCGGTGTTGGGTTGATCATTCGGGTGTGCTGTTGAAGAACTTACGACGTACTGGTGCGGCCCGTTGCGGTCATTTGAGGCGCAACGTGTCGGTACGCAGACTTCGGCGCCGTTGAGTTCCATCTGATGCTGCGTTTCGGGTGGTCGTGCCCGGGAACACCATTCGTTGTGACGTTGCCGGCGTGCGATGCAGCGCGCATCGGTTACCTGCTTGTTCGTTCTGATGTGGTGGCCTGGAAATATCGTTCGGATGTGGATGACGGGTTCGGAGCGATCTGAACATCCGCGAAACAGTCTATGCAGCTGATGTTTTCATGGTGCTTGCGGTCAAAGCGATGGTCAGTGATGCAACTGACTGAGTTCGGGGCATTGCCAAGAAACGGGTTTGCAGGGCTTGTCTGCTTGCAGGTTTGTCTGTGAGGCGATGTTTTTCGGAATGCACGTGTAGTTGACGTGTTTCTAGCACATTCCTGTGGCCGGATGCGTGAGCATCCGGCCACAGGGGTTCGGGTAGGGCTGCTATGCAGCGGGAACGATGTCGTCGTGGATTGGTACCGTGTTGACCGCACGGGCGCCCTTCGCTCCGCGTGCGATGTCGAATGCGACTTCATCGCCGATCTTGAACTGTGTGCGGAACTGATCGTTGACGTGGACGTAGAACTTCAGTTCCGTTCCGCGTTCGTCGGTGACGGTGATGAATCCGAAGGGCTTGTCCGAGCTGATAAAGCTGATTTTTCCGTCTGCGCCCTGTCCGATGACGGCGGTAGCGACTGCTCGACGTGACGCCTTTTTCCCGAGGGCGGCTGCGACGACGAAGGTGACTTCCGCGTTGTCCGCTCCAAGGTGCTGTACGTCATCTGGATAGAGCAGGCTGCGTTCCGGAAGGTAGAAGTCCTCGCCGGAGTCGACGTCCGTGACGAACCCGTACGTGCTCCCAGGTTCCCATCGCTTGACCCGTCCGACGCGTTGGTCTCCGATTTCGGGAACATTCGATGTTGGATTCTGCGAGGGCTGTGGTGTCGCGGCAGCGGGTGTGTGTGATGTGGTTGCGTTCGCAATTTCGGTGACGGCGGAGGATCGAACGCCGAAAAGTTGTGACGAGTAGAGGATCTCGTGGTATTCCACGGGGTCAGGTATGCCCTTCAGTTGCAGCCTTTCGCGGGGGCTTCGATAGTCGGAGGGAGCGCGGTGAACGATCTTCCCGAACTGGGACACGATCTTGGTCATGTTCGCAGCTTCGACGGTATTGGCGTCAACGAACACCGCCTGGGCGGACGCTGCCGAACAGAGTCGTGCTGCGCGATCGCATGCTGCGGAGAGATGATCGATGCGGCCGTCTTCAGTGCGGAATCGGAAGGCCGGACCGGTAGCGACACCCACGGACATCTGAATGTCGATTTCACCACGTTGACCGTTCTTGTCGGTACTGAGCGAGTTGACATGCTCGAGGATCGCGATCCCGTAGTTCATCAAGCGATGTGCGTCCTCGCTGTTGACGACAATCATGCAGCCGTCGCCCTCAAGCTTGACAGTGGAGGGCACGTCGAACTGCTTGAGGAGTTCTTCGATGATGCGGTACATCTTGAGGAACTCGGATGTCCATGCAAGACCGGACTTCTCGAACTTCTGGCCTGTTGAATCGCGCATGTCGCAAAACATGCAGCTGATTTCAGAGTTGTACGGGGTATCGATTGCGTCGTAAATCCCAGGGATGTCGGGGTCGGTGATGTTGACGTAGTTGGTGGACATCGTCGTCTCCTCAGCTGATCGCAACAGTTAACAATTGGCACGCTAACATTACAGAATCTAAGCAGTCAAGGATCAAGACATCGCATGCATCAAGAATCTTGGAATCACAGAATCGAATGGAGAAAGCTGAAAGGGGCTGCGCAACAGAACGGGCCGACCTCCTGAGCGAGGTCGGCCCGTTCCGAGGAACTGTGGGGTCTAGTGTTTTGCGTTGCTCTGCCGCAGTTTCGATACTGCAGTCAGAAGTCGCACCTTCTCCGCTTCGATGGCTGCTTCGATCTCTTCGGGATCCATGGCTTTAGTGAGCCCATCCTCGATGAGATTCTTTGCGAACTCGGATACGTTCTCCCCTCGAAGCTTGGCCATCCCGGTCAGCAGTTCATGGAGTTCAGTGTCGAGTCGCACGGTCATTGCGGTCGTTGCCACGTCGCGGCCTCCTATTGGGTCTCTGTAGCCTGAGAGTGGGAGGTTCGCTGTCGGGACTTCCGTCGATGCGCCATGATTCTCTCTCCTGTTTAGATTTTATGTTTCTCAGCATCGCCTGCTGATGACCAGTGTAGAGGATCCTAGATAAATCGCATCATCGCGCCGTCGGCGATTCTGAGTTACCCTGGAGTGATTCAGGAGGGACGCTATGTCAGACGATTCCGGAGCAAGTGACGTCGATCATTCCGCCGCCTCGCCATCGTCAAGCGATGGAGCGTTGGTCGGAAGTACATCTGATTCGCGTGTTGTGTTGAGACGCGAAATTTTTGAAAGAGCTGTTCGTGCAATTGCAGCAGACAGGTTGATTCGTGAAGCCATCGTGGCGGCGGATGTCATTCGAATTCTCGACGAAGTGGAACAGCGTCGCGACGAAGACGATGATCCCTCCCTCGTGGACAGTGATCCACACCAAGAATAGGGGGTCGTGTTCGTTGCCGTTTAGGTGCCGGGTGAACGGAATTTCGTAACGTCCGATTCGTCGGACGACCTCGCGCCCCGACCATCAGGAAGCGAGAGAAGACTTCACGTGATTGTCGGGGCGTTCGAGGCTCTGGCGTTCGCGTTCGGGGCCGTCGGCGTACTTGCACGCAGGCGGGAAGGTCAGCATCTCGTCATCATGGGGATTCGGTTGGCCGGGATCACATTGGCGGATTCGTCGAGCTCGGCAGCGATCTGTACTGCGGAGTGCCCTGCGCCGACGATGATTACGTTTGCCCCATGTAGGCAGTGGGTTCGTGGTAGTCGTCCGCGTGCACGCCAGTCTAAAGGGAAGGCATCCAGTCCCTTCAACGTGGAAGGTGTGGAGTTCCGAATCCTTCTGTGGCGCCGTTGATTCGAAATCGGTGAAGATCGGTCCGCTGATCGATGTGTCGCGGATGTTCGGCGCGGCAGTTGGGGCCGTGGGGTATCTGAGAAGGGTCGGTCCGAACACGCTCAATGGGTTAGCCCTGTGCCATGGGATACGGGGACCACAGCGTTTCTGTGCGATCGAGTTGGTCAGCAGTCAGTGCGGCGAGTGTTTCGCCGGCTGCGTGTTCGACGAGTAACGGAATGAAGTCGCGCACTGGACGGCCGGCGAAGTGGGAATGCGCTGTTGCCAGCGCCGCGTCGATGTCTTCGTCGGTGAAGGACGGGTACTTCGCGGTGAGTCTAGATTCGCGTGTGAGATCAGACGGGTTTCCGCGTCTTACATCATGTTCTCATTCTGGGCCGCTGAGAGGCGCGAGTTCAACGAATTACCGTCATGCTGGTTTCTGTCGGGTGATGTGTGTCAATGACGGCTTCGGTGCGGTTGGTCGGGTCAAGGTCGGGGTTAGCGTCATGCAATCAGGCATGCTGAGGGCAGAGCAGGCGATCGCTGCCGACAAACCTCGTAGCGAAAGACATGACCTCGCCGCGATTTCGGCCCTGACGAGTCTTGGTTCTGCACACGACGGACAGTGGAGACAGAAGCGGTTCTCTGAGCGCATGGACGGCGCCCGAGCCTATGCGACGGTGCCGCTGCTGGGGAACATACAGGATCGCCTTTCGTGGCCTGACCATCCTTTTCGTGTCGGTCACCGACGCCTTGAACACTGCGAGTTTGCCGCCGTGCCTTACGTGACTCGGCACCATGTGTGGGAGGTTGGTCCTGAACTTCTGCTTGCCCTGCGATTTAGCCGTTCGGGCACTTGGTTGAGAGGGACTATCGGATTGATCTACGTCCTACCAATGCTGACAAGATCGAAGCGGCGTTCGCCCCGTACATCAAGTCTGCAGAGAAAGTCTCCTCTGCAGGTAAGGCGCGTACGACAACTTCGACTGTGGCCAAAGCATCGGGGTCTGGTCGGTCAGCGGAGCAGCTGAAAGCAATCCGGGAGTGGGCCGGTAAGAACGGCTTCGATGTTTCGCCGCGTGGGCGAATCAAAGCCGACGTCATCGATGCGTTCGACGCCGCACATTGAAACTGGTGAGCAGCATCTTTTCTCACTGATACCCAGTGCGTACCGCACCCTGCACCCCCGTGGTTCTCGTCGATGAGACGGGAAAGATTCAGGCGAGCTCGGGTCCACCCTGGGCGGCGAAAATCAAACGGCCGTCGTCGAGGGCGATCGCCCACCGCAGCACCGGCGCCCAATCCTGCCCCAGATCAGAGTTGTCGATGACGATGTCGGCGTAGTCCTTGACCACGAAATCCGATCTGCGGCTCGGTATCACCGGGCCGCGATCTGGAAGTTGGGATCACTGTGACCCGCGAACCGACCGCAATGGCATCAGTAGGTTCAAAGCGGAATCGGACATGGCTCTGATTCCGGGAGAGAATCCGACAGTCGCCCTGTAACTTTCGGCTGAATGTGGCCTGGCTTTCGATGCCGTGATTGGCATGTTGTGGATATTGTCGTCATCCGTTCTACGTGGTGCCATGACGAGGGTGTGGCATTCTGACGCAATGACCGGTCTCGGAGGGGCGGACGCACCGCACCGTTTCGTCGAGACCGAAAAGGACGAGCGTTGTTCGCATAGAACTAGGTGGCGGCCGCGTGATACCGCCTGGGTGACAGGTGTGGCGTTGCTGCCGGTCCTGCTCCTCGTCGTCTCGGTACCGGCTGCTCTAATCGAGGACAATCGCGGAACGCTTATCGGCGATGTGCTTGGTACGTGGAACCTGGTTGGCATTTTCGGCCTGGTGGTGTTCGTGCCGGTGGTGACGGTGTCCCTGTTCGGGGCGGGTGCGTTGGCTCAGCAGTTCCGTTTCGGTCGCTTGCTGGCGTCGATCGGAAGCGTAGCGATGGCCCTCGTGGTTGCCGCCACCGTAATCGGCGCAGTCGCGGACGTGGTAGGTCCTCCTCAACGGCGCGATCCGAATAGTTGGTCAGTGCCGCTCTCGCCGTTCGCCACGGCACTCTTCGTCATCCCGTACCTTGTGATCGCCGTGCTCAACGTCTACGTCGTCATCCGACTCTGGCGGCGAACCGGCTAGCGCCGCCGTCGACAACTCGTATTTGCTCGTCGGTGTTCGGGAACGAAAGTCGCAGTGATACTGGCTGTTGTTCTGTGCTCGAAGTTATAGGCGTCTTCGTTTCGGGTGACTGCGGTTCGAATGACGGCGGCGATGGCGCGAGTGCGACACGCTCGAAGCGTCTTCAATTGGGTTGCTTGTGGGATTGTTGGCTTTTCGTCGAGAGCGCTCGCGCTTTCGACAGCCGAAGCGCGATCGGGTGGTGTGCGTCGACATGATGCCCGCCGGTACGGGCTGTATTGATCCAGCGTTCCAGGACTGCGACCTCGCCGGCATAGTCTTTTTGTTTCCGGTAGACGATCGCCGCGTTCTCCGTCCACCCCCAGGGAAGCATTCCGTCGGTTCGGTTGTCGGGGTGTTCGGCCACATCGGCGCATTCGAGGATCAATTGCAGGGCTTCGTCGTATCGGCGATCACGTTTGAGCTGTACAACAGTCTCCCGCCATGCCGTGTAGTGCAGCCCGCGCACCTGTTGCCGCGGATCCGAACGATCGGCCGAGTTGATCACACTGTCGTCGGCGAGGGCATAGGCGTCGATTACCGACGGTGTCGTCAGGTCCGGCACGATGACTGTCCGGTCCCCGGCCAACATCGCATCGAGTTCGTAGCGGTCGAGGAACACCAAGAGTTGCCCCGCTGCGCGCAGGCGCCTGGCATGGAGTTGTTTCTCGGTGATCTGGGGGCGGCCGGCAGCATCGACCCAGTCCCCGACGACGAGGATGCTGGTCCGGCGGGTGACGGTTTTGTTCACCCGCGCACCGTATTTCGCGAGCTGCGACCATGCTTCTTCGCGGCTGAGATGCCCGAGCGTGCCGGTGATGACGACGGTCTGTCCGAACAACCGGTGATCCGGGTCGGCATCGGGGCTCGGGGGCGGCAGAGCTGATGCGGTTGCGATCGATACCCACGTAGGTGCTCCGGTAGTCGAGGTATCGCGAGGTGGCCGTACTTCCTCGACGCGGGCCCGCCCCAGCATCATGCCGGTCGCATTCGTGTAGGTATCGAGACTGGAGGCGCCGGCGCGGCGGATCAGCTCGACCGCGATCTGCGCCGCTGCTGTCGCATCGGCGGACGCGTCGTGATGGCGGAGCAAGTCCACGCCCAGTGCCGCGGCGACGGTGGGGAGTTTGTGATTGACCAGCCCGGGAAGCTGACGACGTGACCACAGCAGGGTGCAGCCGTAGGTCAGTGGTGGCCATGACAGCGATTCCGCTGCTGATGCTTCTCTCAAGGCTCCGATGTCGAAGGCGGCATTGTGGGCGATCAACGGAAGATCGCCCACAACGTCGAGCATGTTGCCGAGTCGCTGCCGGAATGTGGGCTGTCCGGCGACATCGCGGGCAGTGATTCCATGGATCAGGGTGTTGCCGGGATCGAACCGGTCCAGCCCGGAAGGTGGCCGGCACAACCATGAATACGTGGCTGTGATCTGGCCGCCGGTCACCACGGACAGGCCGATCGCACAGTTGAGTCCCGGATAGTGGTGTAGCGCGGTCGCCGAGATCGTCCCGATGCTGGA
>NZ_CAIJDS010000066.1:0-32909 GCF_903819475.1 Rhodococcus sp. UFZ-B548 | reverse complement strand
GGTGATGGCCTGCTGTGCCCGAAAACTGCTGCATCCCAAACAACTTGACAACACCCGACCAGTAGTCGTAGGCGATCTCAGAGAGGTGCACTTCGTGGGCGAACCGTAGGCCCTCCCCGTCGAAGACGTCGAGGATCGGGTTCCACCGGTGCGCAAAGTCGGCGAGATCTGGTTGACCACGGACGAGCACAGCACGGTGTGGAGAAGAGCACCCACAATATGCGGCACCCCTCACGCCCCACATCGCCCATGACGACGCTCGGGTCACCACGATCGGTTCAAACCGAACTGCCGCTAGCTCATTCAAGACGCCGACCCCTCTTCGAACGTCAACAGGCGATCACGATGAAACTCATACTGCTTACGTCGAGCAGCCAACTCCGCAGGAAGACCGATACAACAGGTCTTCCCGCTGCCGGTCTGTGGACTTGCAGTCACGCATCGAGTCGCTTCAGGGTGACCAGGTGCGCCGAGCCGACGACATCGCCGGTATAGCTGCCGGCCTGAAGCGACGCTACCCCGAAGACTGGTGGCATACTGACAAACATGCGCGCGAAACTGTCCTTCTGCAGAGTCGCTTCATGCTGATTACAATCGATGGCACAAATGGCCAGGGAAAATCCACCGCCGGACGGATGCTCGCCGATCGACTCGGCATATTTTTTTTCTCCACCGGATTGGTGATCCGATTTCTGGCGCAGGCATACCAGCAGCTGGCGGATCGCGGCGTCAGCCACGAAGAAATCATGCCATCGCTCTATGGTCGCGTCTCCGCTGACACCGTTCTGTACCTGCAGAACCGAAACAACGCCGATTTATACGACGATGGTTTAGTAAAATATTTTGCGTCGATCACCGGTGATGGCGAGATGTTGCGTCATGTCAATACGGCATTGGACGACTACCGTCGCGGCCGAGATCTCATCATGGACGGCCGCAACCTCTTTGAGATCTTCCCCGACGCAGAATTCAAGTTCTACTTCGAATCCACGCCCCAAAGGCGAGCCGAGATACTCCAGCAGTCGAAGAGGATTACGAGATCCGAGGCTCTTGAGCGACAGCGGTTGAGGGATGACCAGGAACGAACCTTCAACGTTCCGCGCCGAGAACTGATCGTGCTGGATCCTCTGTCGCATACGTTGGACGACCTCATCGAGACCATGCACCGAGAAGTCGCACGAGGAGCCGGTGAAACGGAACTCTTCGAGCTCCTGGACTGCGCCGATGTGGAGATGAAGGCGAATGAGGACGCGTTCTTCGACCTCTGGAACAGCTCGATACGCGAGAACCTCGGTTGCAGCAGCTCGTTCAGAATTCAGGATCATGTCAGCGCATGCGGAGGTTTCCGGCTCCGACTGCCCGAGGTCGACCTGCTTGTACCGACCCTGCGCGACTTCTTCCTGAGCCGCGGCCACGTGGAGGGCGAGACCGTCTGGCTGCGCGGATATGCCTACTACGAATGCGATCCGCACATGCACGAAAGGCGGAGCGGCTCGACTGAAAGCTCGCTGTGGCAAACCTTCTGCAGTCACTGGAGGGCCTATTCCGAGCCCGCCTTCGCGTGCGAAGGAGAGCCGTGGACATCGAACGTCGTGAACTGGATCGGCACGCTTTCCTATCTGGAGTACGTCTTCAACGATCTGACGACCATGCTCTGGTTCGTGTACTCGAATGAGTCGAGACTGGACGGCATACGCGGCAGTTCGCAGATCGCACCGACGATCGAAGCCTGTGTCGGCGAGATCGCCGACATGATCGCGAGTCTTTTGCTGTTTCGATATCCCGCATCGACGGACGGATTTCCACAGAGGATCGCCGATGTCGTCCTCAACCCGACCATCTCGGCGTTCGTCGACGAATCGTCGCGTATCTCCCATCTTGTTCCCGGAAGTGTTCGTGCCGTCCGCGAGGGCGATTCATTGCCCGTCCTCTTCGCTGCCTACACGACGAAATTGGCTGCTTTCGGCGAAGGTCTCGAATCAGACCGGGTCCTGATTCTGAGCAATGCGTTCGGGGCCCTGAACCAAGGGGTGATATTCCAGCGTCTAACGTCCGATCGGTGGCAAGCCGAACATGTCAATGTGCAGTACTCGCAACATCGCGCCGATGGCCCGGACTTGGGCGAGAGATCGGGAGCCGTCCGGGTGTTCCGCGCGAGGTCCATGGCGCGGATGGTCGAGGATTATCGTGACCGGTGCGTGATCGTCGTCGATGACTGCATCTTCACGGGGAAGAGTTTCCATGAAATCAGAGGCGTTTTCGACCCCGGCACCGAGGTGGTGCCGTTGCCCTTGATGCTCGACACTCAGTCGCTCAGATATCACCGGCGCGAGACGAGGGATCCCCAGGAGGCATATCGGACCGCGAAGGTCGCCGTCATGAGGGCTCGCGAGCTGGGCGACCGACTCCCTGCTTTCGAGGCGTTCTGGGACTGGAGCACTCCCGCACGCACTGCCCCCCACGACCAGGCATCCGATTTCGACGAAGTCATGTCGGGTGGCGACGTCCTGCTCAGGACGTTGTGGTCGAGGTTCAGGCAACAGATACTCCCGTCCCCCGCGAAGGAGGGCCCGTAGTGGGCATGGTGGCCGCCCGCGGGACTTCGCTGAATGAGGGCATCAAGTTCGGCCGGATCTTCTACTATTCCGAACACATGGGGCACGCGGCGTTCGACGAAATCAAGGAACCCACGATCGTCGTCGCGGTCGACCTCACGCCGAGGGACACCATTCGGTTCGGCAGGCTCGATGTCGTCGGTCTGGTGGTGAAGAACGCGGCGCCGAACTCGCACACCGCCATTTTGTCGAGGACGATGGGTCTGCCGGCTTTGTGCGGCGAGGAAGTGAGCGCGCAGTGGCACGGTCTGCCTGCCATCATCGACGGCAGCGGCGAGTTGATCGTCGATCCCGACGAGCCGACGCGGTCGGAGTACGCGCTCAGGGCGGATGACTACGACGCTCGACAAAGAGAGTTGGCGAGCGTGTCCCGCGACCTGTCGGCGGTGACCAAGTCGGGGAAGTCCATTCTGCTCTACGCCAACATCAATGCTGTTTCCGATGTGGAGAACGCCATCGCGAATGGTGCCGCGGGAATCGGGAATTTCAAGACGGAATTTATGTTCATGGAGTCGTCGGAGCTGCCCGGGGAGGAGCAGCAGTTCCAGATCTACACGTCCATGGCGTCGCGATTGGGGACGGGGAAGTTCGTCATCAGGACGCTCGACGTCGGCGCAGACAAGACCCCGGGCTATCTTCACTTGGAGCCGGAGGAGAATCCGGCGCTCGGGTATCGCGCCATCCGGATCAGCCTGGATCGTCGTGACATCTTCGTGCCTCAGATTCGGGCGATATTGCGAGCCAGCGCCTTTGCGGACGTGGCCATCATGTATCCCATGATCGTGTCGGTCGACGAGGTGCTTCAGATCAAGGAGATCGTTGACCAGGTGATGGAGGCCCTAACCGGGGAAGGTATTCCGTTCAATCGGGATATCGAGCAAGGCATCATGATCGAGACGCCTGCCGCAGTGCTCATCAGTGACGACCTCGCACCTCTCGTCGACTTCTTCAGTATCGGAACCAATGATCTCACCCAATACATGCTCGCCATCGATCGGACGAATCCCAGGCTTGCAGAGCGGTACGGGACCAACCATCCGGCGATTCTTCGGTCCATCAAGTTGGTGACGGAGAATGCGCACGGTGCCGGCACATGGGTGTCGATCAGCGGCGAACTCGCTGCGGATGAAGCGCTCACGAGCACGTTCCTCGAGTATGGGGTCGACGCGCTGACGGTCTCGCCGTCGAAGATTCCGCAGCTGAAAGTGGCGGTGAGTAATATTGACTGATCGCTTGCAGAGTGGAGCTACGTACGGCGATTCTGACCTGCCGCATAGTTTGGTTACCTGAAATAGTGTGAGGGTCGGGGCTTCTCTGAGAGAGGCATCGCATGGCTTCCCGTTTTGTCTTCCTTTCGACGACTCGACGGGCAATGTATTCCTGAATCCCCCCCGGTGTGTCCAGGGACTGCTTAGTTTGAGAGCACGGCGGGTTGCCGAGTCTCGTTTCGTTGACAGTAGAGCGTCTCAAGATCGACGGGTGCCATGTCGCCGCAGTGCTCGTAGATCCTGCGGTTGTTGAACCAGTCGACCCATTCCAGGGTCGCGATCTCGACCTGCTCGAGGGTGTGCCACGGGCCGCGGGGCTTGATCAGCTCGGTCTTGTAGAGCCCGTTGATCGTCTCCGCGAGAGCGTTGTCATAGCTTTGACCGGCTAATCGAGGGTGAGGGAACCACATTGCAGGGCGGAATGGTTCATCGTTTCCGCGGCGATGCGGTCATCCTTCGAAGCTGCTCCTCATGCCGGCTGACCCTGCCGGCGAGAGCTTCGAGGACGGTGCGTAGGTGCGCGACCTCAGTTGACGGCGCTCGCTGAAATTGGATCTGGCGCACTTTCCGTGATTATGTTGCACCGCTTGGCTATACCGCATGAATCACACGTTTGCGGAGCAGATCGAGATTGGCCCGCCCATACATTTGTCGTTTGAGCATTTTGTTAGTTACGTGGAATTTGAATTGTCAAGGACATTCTCGTCTGCTCTGGTTGACGGAAACGATCGGAAGCAGGGTCGCGGTCGCCGGAACCTCGATTTCGCGTGGCGTCGTGCCGGTCGGCGTCGGGACGTCGAGCAGCCGGTCGAGGAGGTTGTCGAGGGCGCGCTGGCCGTCCTCGACGGCTGCGCGTTCGTCGTCGTTGAGTGGGATCGCGATGAGCATGCGCTGCAGGTTGTCCTTGGCTTCGAGCAGCTGCGCTTTGCCGGATGCCTTGGGGGCGTAGAAGTCACAGCGGGCGCACGCCATCCTGTGTGGGCATTGTTCGAAGAAGGTGTAGGTGCAATACCCGTGCCCGAGATCGTAGTACTGCCATGGTGTTTCATCTCCGACCGCATTGGAGGTGACGGCGTCGCGGTCTATGAGGACCTCGATGGTGCGGACGTTGCGGGAGAAGTACCCCGCGTCGGTGTAAGCCCGTGTCAGCGTGGTCGGGGTGATCTTCGCGTAGTACTGCGTCGATTGTGGAGAGCGGTGGCCAAGCCAGGCTTGCAGCTCGAACAGGGTCATAGGCTCTTTGGCGTTGTAGAGCTGGCTAGCGATCGTGGACCGGGCTCGGTGGCTGGTGATGCTGCCTCGGACGTCGACGGCCGGGACACCTGCCTTGCGGCAGAGCATCGGGATGACCGTGTTGTTGATGTAGGACAAGGAGACTCGGCGGGCGCGAAGGGCGAACAGCAGGTCGACTCACTCGCCTGTGCGACGATCGTGAAACTGCGGTTGGGAGGGGCGCATCGCCTGCCAAGTGTCGAGGGCCTGGCCGAGGATCGGATCGACCGGCTTGGTGAACGCTGTGCCGGTCTTGTGCGGTGGGACGTCGAGCAGGCAGAGCGCATCACGCGCCAGGACCTGATCGGAGTCACCTGCGAGGGATTTGTCGTCGTGCTGCCAGCGAATGCAGCCGACTCGCAGGCGGACGATCTCATCGCTGCGCAGACCGGAAAACAACCAGGTCAGTGTGATCGCATGGACCAGTTCAAACGAGTAGAAGTGCCCGGACCGCGTCTCGGGGAGATCGGCCCGCGACAACTTCAGTCCCGCCCACAGCAGCTTGGCCCAGAACTCCTCGGCGATCACCCGAGGGTTCGGGCCGAGCAGTGCGGTGATGCTGCGTGGAGTGGCCAGCGCCCGTCCTGGATCGAAACGACGCGACAGCCACTCCCATTCCTGACAGTCGGTAAAGAACCTTCGGATCGACGACAGGTGAACATCTTTGGTCGAGGCCTGCAGAGGCTTACCCACGCGCTCTTCGAGTCCGGTGGTGCGGTGCACGTAGTCCCCGACGTTCATCCGGTCAACCGCGGCGACCCAGGCCGCACACGTCCGCCGCGTCCACGCAGCCGGATCGGCGGCATCGGGATGCTCGGCTGCGATCCAGCGGCCGACTTTGAGCAGACGTGACTTCGACGTTGCCGCGTGCTCGCGGCGTCAATGTCGACGTCGCGTACCAGCGGTCGACCCACTGCTGCCAGATCTGCGCACCGCCAATCGCTCGAGCAGTACCACGATCGGTGGTCGCGGGCGGCGGGTCACAGAACCCCAGAGCATTCACCGCCCGAGCCGCGGCATGCACAGTGTTCAGTCGGGCTCCGCTGAGCAGCCCGTCATGGCGGATACGATCGAACACTTCGGTGCCGAGGTTCTCGATGTGCGGGCTGCTGTTGAGCAGGAACAGCTGGCAGAGCGTCATCGGCAGCAGTGTGTCGTCGTCATGGCCGAGTCGATAGCCCCACTCGGCGAGCACTTCACGGACCCTGTCGATTTCGCCGTTGACCCTGGCGCGACCAAAGATCCGCCACGACAGGGTGAGTCGTTGGAAGCTGCCGAGCCGGTGGAACTCGGTAAACGAGCCCAGTAGGTAAGCGTGCGCGGCGAGGTAGGGGCGGACCTCGTCGCCAGCCCAAGCGGGCGCATCCCGTCGGAACTCACCCCTGATCGCGGCCGAGGAGATCGACCCATTCCTGCGGGGTCCAACTCCAGAAGGTCCGTTCCATCTCGGCACAGCGCACCAGCAGCACCGCGACCGCATCGGTCATAGCCCGCCGTCGATGTGTGGTGGGCGGCGAATCCAGGCCAGCGTTGACCGCCTCCAGCCGTCGCAGCAGCCGTCCGATCACACGCCAACCCGGCGCGGTCGGATCGTGATACTGCAGCCGCCGCAGGTTGCGGACGCCGAGTTCACCGATGGCCTGAGACTCCTCCACGCGGACCGCAACAGTGGTATCGAATTCTTTCCCGATAATCGTTGAGCACCAACGAGATTCAGGATCAATATCGAAGTCGGACTTCAATGTCGCGGTAACCGTGGTGTTCCTGCCGCCGCGAGCATCGCGATGCGCTGGGCGTGGATATGGTCCATGCTGCGGCCGAACTTGTCGGCAAGATCCCGCCCAGAGAGGTGGATATATCGAAGCGTCGAGTCAGTATGGCGATGCCCGGCGAAGGTCGCGATCGTATGCAATTCCCAACCCATCCGGGCTAGATCCGTCAGACACAGGTGCCGGGTTGTGTGGGTGGAAAATTTCGGAACATCGGCGGCCAAGGCAATCCGGCGCACCACCTTCGACCAGGTCCACAGGCTCAACGGTTGCGCATGGTTACGGCGGGACTCCGAGAAGGAACCGCGGTCCACGTGACCTGCTCAGACTCGCCCGGTGCACGAGATAGCCCGACAGCAGCACGCCGGTCGCAGCCGAGTACGGCACAATTCGCTCGAGCCGGTTCTTCGTCGTCTCCGCCCGGATTCTCAGGGCGGAAGTGGGCGGGGTCGAGATCGTCAGTGCGCAGCGAGCACAGTTCCTCACGGCGCAGCGCTGCGTCGTAGGCCAGGGCGAGCATCACCCTGTTCCGGACCGGTTCCGCCGCGGCGACTTCGAGGATGTCCGCCCACTGCTGTTCGGTGGGAATCCACGGCAGCTTCGTCAATCGGGGCACAAGCCCACGTTGGTTCCCACTGCCGTGTCGACCGGACGTATATCGGCCCCGGCCAACGGGATTGGAGTCGCGGAGTCCCTCCTCCATGAGGTAGTCGTAGAACAGTCGCACCGACACCAGTCGCTGCCCGGTCGTGGCATTCGCCAGCCCGGCACCGGAGTCGATGGACACGACGTTCGGTCCGCGGAGGCTGGGGCGTTCGGTCAGCTCCCGCACATAAATACCGATATGGGCGCGGGTGGCGGTGAGGGGATCGGCACTCTCCCGCTCGCACATCTGCAGATACTCGGCAAGTCCCCGCGCGTAGGCGTCGATCGTTCGGGGAGCTCGCCCGAGATCGGTCCATAGTCGCAGCCACTCGGTCGCCTGTGCATGCCGGCCCAGCACCGGCCACTTGTTCTCCAGCGTCACCGTGCCGCTCATATCGTCTCCTCAGTTCCGTGGTCAACCCCGAGGAGAACATGATCGTCCGCGTGGTCAGATTCCACATAATGATCCGATTAACGTGACCTTCGACAGCCCCGGAGTTGTACGGCAATGTCAATCCCGCAGTGACGACATCGAGGTCTCGGCGCAGACCTGCAGCGAAGGATCGCAGCGCCGGTTCTTCACTGATATCGATTGCCCTCATCCAGGTGCCGAGGTCGTAACCGCGGCGGTTGGTCATGATCTCGGCGAACTCTCGGACCAGCTCTCGGATGGCGGCCAGGGCAGGACTGCGTCCCAGGAGCGCATCGAGCTGTGTGCGGTCGTCGTCGGTGAGCCGGTCCGGGCGGCGGGTCAGCCAGCCGGTGACCTGCCGGATCGTGGGTGCGATCGGTGGCAATGTCAGTGCTGTGTCCGCGTCCCGCAGCGGTTGCAGGTAGCGGCGGACAGTCTTGTCGCTGCCGCGATAACCCAACTTCATAATTTCCCGGGTGAGCCGGGCTGCGTCGGTGCAGCCGGCATGAAAGCGTTGGTGCAGATACGGTTTGAACTCGTCGAGCAGGCTGGTGCGGGACTCGGCCGTGGTCAGGAGCTCCTCAACCTCGGAGGCTCTGGCGAAGCGTCGCACCGTTCTACGGTCGAGCGAAAGCTTTCGCCCGATCGCCGACAGCGACATATCCTTCGGCACCAATTGCTGTACGGCGGTGTGGCGTTCGCGGGTCCGCACCACCAAACGCTGTTCCGATTCCGCCTCGCGTGCGGGTGAATCCACGACAGCGGTGGGGCCGCTGCCGTCGTCGGCGGCGGGTAGACGCAGGTCGGCGCGATGACGGATCACGGTCTTCTCCACAGCCTCGGCCAGGTTGTGCCACAAATGCCACCGATCGGCCACTTGCACCGCATCCGGCGCTCCGATCCGAATACCTTCGGCATAAGCGCCGGCCCGGTCCCGGCACACCACCTCGACACTGGGATGCTCAAGCAGCCAGGTCGCGACGGTGCCCGCGGTGCGGTCGGCGAGCAGATCTATCGGACGACTGGTGGTCATGTCCACCACGACCGTGCCATACACATGCCCGCGGCGGATCGCGAAGTCGTCGATCCCGAGAACAGGCACCTCCCCGATAGGCCGGGCGGGTATCGCGCGCACTGCGCGCAGCAGGGTGTCCCTGCCGATGGCAACCCCGAGATGGTTGGCGAGTCGGGCTCCGGCCCGGCCGGCGACGGCCAATCCGATCGCTCCGATCATTGCTCGTTGTACCGGCGTTCGTCGCGCCCAAGGTTGTGTCAGATTTGGGATTTGTTCGGCGAAAGTCTGTGCCGTGCAGTCGATGATGTCGCAGAAGAAGCGGCGGACCCTGATGTCGATCAGGACTGGTACCCCGCCGGTCGCTGTGTCGGAGAGTTGTCGTCGGTACCGGGAATGGACTCACCGCCGCAGCGCGGACACTGACCCTGATCGCCTTGGGTTTCGGCGGCGATGCGGATGGTGGAACCGATCCGTCGGACGCCGGCGACAACGACATCGGCCAGATGGGGCAGCAGTATCTTTACACTCTCGAAATTACACGCTGCTGATCTTCCTTGCCCAGATCAGCGCACGTCGGCGACACGCCCAACAGCTTCACGGAAAGTGCGCCAGATCCAATTTCAGCGAGCGCCGTCACAGCTCGAACGTGATCCGTGAGGCCGACCATTTCCGGGTCCGTCGCATCGCTTCGATCTCGGTGACGACCTCTGCCGCTGTGGCGGTCGGGTGGTGCTTCGGTGCGCTGGATCGGTCTTGTATCCCAGGTCACCGTGCTTGCGGTACCGGTTGACCCATGTGGAGGCGCATTGGCGGGAGATGCCCATCTCGGCGGCGACGTGGGCGATCGGACGGCTCTGGCACCGCTCGATCAGGCGTCGTCTTCCTTCGACAGTGAGTGGGGCATTACGGTGTGTCACAGGGCTGGTCCTTCTTGGTCGAGAACGGTTGTGTCGCAACTCCCATTCTTACGCCGAGGACCAGCCCGTCTACTTCAGTCCCGCGTCATCAACGTCCATACCCACAACAACTAGACCTTCAGCAGATGCTGCAGTGCGCTTCGTCTGTTTGACCACTACTTCGCGAAAGGCCAGTAGTCATGGAAGACGCGGGTGCCCTCGACCATCACAAGCGGCTCTACAACCTGGTGCGTCATCGTGTCCTGAGACCCGGCCTCTATGGAAAACAAGACGGTATGGTCGTCTTCGACCCGATCAGCGTGGAGGACTATGAGGATCGCATAGGGAGTAACGAAATCGAGTCACTCGCGTTTCATACCTGGTCCATGCGGAGAGGGATCTTCACTGTTGGGCGTAATGGCGAACTCGTCAACTATAAGGGTGTCGATTGTAGAGCCGTCGCCGATGACGTGAAGACGTGCGACATCTCCAGCGTTCTCGGCAGGACCCAGAAACGACACGAAATTGTGATCACGTATTTTGAGCATGGTTCGTAACAGGGGCACAAGAAGAACCCTCAAATACGCGTGAGGGGTGCCTCGCAGCTACATGACCTAATCGGCGAACACGATAAACTCGCGAAATACTACGGAAATTCCGTGCTTAAAATCCCGCCGATCGTGGGCATCCAGGCATGTCCGGAGGAGTTCTGCCTGAGGTACAACCTGCCTCTTCATTCGGAGGTATCTGAAGAGTTTCTCACCGGCCTGAGGGCGAGTGATGAGGACGATATGCGTAGAGGCAACTATGGAAAACTAAGGATACCCGGCCTGGTGAGGATGCAGGAAATGGGGGTACCCCATTCAACGAGATTTCAGACATGGGCGGAGTACTTCTCAACGCTCCCGCCCAAGGAGTTGCCGACCCTCTTGGATATCCCAGGTTTTCAGGCGGCCGTACTTGAAGAAGATAGGCGTTACAGCCTAGGAGCAGCATTTGGTCAAGCCACAAGGATATTGGAAAACCCTTTTAGGATATCAGACTTGGCCCATTATGTTGACACGAGAGACGCTAACAGTGTGAAGCTGATTCTCTATTATTCACGAACTAATTGTAACGACAGCTACCTGCTCTCTTATGCCGCCACCATGGGGAGAAATGTTGCCGGTCTCATGAATGAGCACTTGGCGAATCATCTTTGGTCACATAGACAGGACTTCGGCCTATCGGGAGAGATGTGCGATGAAGCTATCAACGACGTCACCCAGAATCTGACGAGAGACGATTGTGTAGAAGCCCACTCCTGCTGGGGCGACGATAGTGGGCAGATCTGCGGTGAACAAAGAGAGCAAATACCTGTTGGGGGCCTGAGGGCGAAGGAGTTGGCGAGCAGTATCATGACCGACAAGGTCAAGTTCTACTCCCAGGTCTATTTGCTCGCCTCGAACATGAAAGTAATCGAAGATGCCCGCAGGCTAGTGGGATACGAAGTGCCTGACAGATACGAAGACGCATTTATCAGTCAGTTCCTTGCTTTGTTGCAGAATAGAGAGGCTACCATCGCGGCAGTCCTCTCATGGGGTGATCGACTCTTCGGAGAGTCAGGCGAGCTACCACAGTCTCTCGGTGTAAGAGCGAAAAACACGATGAGAGGATTTGAGCAGTATGTTTCCGACTTCGCGGGAAGGCTAAGGACCATGGGATCATAGTTGCGCTAACACGGCAACCTTAGATCGGCTCGGCAGTCATTCCATTCACTGACATCACCGGTGTCGAGAAACTCCATCACACAGCGGGACGTCACCTGCGCCGTTGACCCGCTGGAACGCAGCTATATATAGCGAGGAAATGGAATGCGCCGGTACGCCGCACGCAAGGGCTGTCCGAGCCTGCTCCCGAGAGTGTCGTATCGGGTACCTTCGGTGCCGCTGTACCCGAAGTATTGGGGTTCGTGTTTCATCCTCGCCCATCGGAGCTGACCGTCCACGATTCCCGCGTACAGCCGCTTCGCGACCGCATGCTCCAGGCTGAAGCCGGTAGCCGCGTCGACCTCGGCCGCCAAGTTTGCGAAGTGGAGCAGCCAGGCACCGGCGGTGAAACTCATCAACCGCGTATCCGCTTTTCTCAGGTCTCTAGTGAGCCGGCACAGAATTTCGTCCTCATCGGTCGAAACCAAGAATCGCCGAATGTTGCTGACGATAATGCGCCCGGTGACCTTAATAACGGGCACGGCTCCCCCCACATCGTTTACGATCCAGGCCGCCGACCTATCGATCAGTTCGGCCTCACCGTTTCCTTTTCCGCGTCGGCTCAATACTGGATCGCCAGTATACGAGAGCACGCTAATCGAGTGTCCGTGTCGTGCCGCCGCTGACACGACATCGGCCACTGGAGCGCCGGAGTTCTCTGCGAGCACAATGCGGCACTCATCAGGATTGAGTTTAGCCGCGTAGAACGACACCGCTCGCAAGTAGTCCTTACGTCGCGTATCGCTGTCGCGGCGCACAAGCGCCGGCGCAAAGGAAACGGGGTTTATGGTCGCCGTGAGAAGTAATATTGGTTGAACAAACCGAGGACGCCCAGGTCGCATGTGCATAGGTCAGCCCCTTCGTGCTCGCGCAAGCCGTCGCAGCACCATTTCAGGACACAGCGGAATATTCTTCACTCTCGAACACGAAGTCGTACAGATCGAGCGGGCTGCACCCAGAGTCGCCCGATTCGAAGTAGATGGCGGTTCCCGGGCGTACGTGGCAGTACCAGCAGTTGACGGTGCAACGAATTTCCCGCGTCCAGTGGAACCAACTCGACGTGCAGACCGTCATCTGCCCGTCGGGTCCCTTCATCTGCATGTACTGATGCGGATCGGTCCAATTGTCGAGCACGTGGGATGACAGAGCGATCAGTTTTGCGAATGAGACATCGCCCTTGGTCACGACGCCGCTCTTCTTGAAGCCCTCGAGCTTCACGTACCCATCGACGAGTTCGAAGTCGAACCCCAGCGCTTCCAAGACGTCCAAATTGGTCGGATCCGAGTTGTCGAACGTGCTATCAACCTTTCCGGTCACGATCGCCACCATGGACGAGCACCTCGGTGCATCGCTGATGCCCAATTTCGCGCAGAGCGCTTTGATGTCCGATTTCAGACCGTCGTAGTTGTACTTCTTACCAGCGACTTCATTGGGGTCGAGATATCCGCCGTGCTTCAGGTACCTGTTTCCTTGCGCAGCCATTTCGATGATGGGAGTGAGGACCTCCATGGAGTCGTTCCTGCCCGGAATCAACGGTCGGATGTTCAACACGGTCTTCGGAAACTTCGCACACACCCGGAGGTAGTTGTCGAATCGAGCTTGAAGCGGCACCTTGCTCTCGCCGAGACCGGTCACTCCGCACATGATCCAGATGTTCGAATTGACGGAACTCAACACGTCGATCTGCTCGTCCGTGAGGATGGACTTCGTCGACACCTCGATCTCGCCTTGATAACCCTGTTCCGTGAGATAGGTGACCTTTTGCAGCGTGTCCGGCCATTGGTCGCGTTGGAACGGGTCGCCGAATGACGTGTTGATCGTGACGGGCAAATTCCCCAGCACCTTACGCGCGCGGTTCTTCAGGTCGTTCTTCACAACGGTCTTCTCCCAACGCGTAGATAACTAGATTGCGCATTTTAGCGTAGTTGGCGGGACAGCGGGAGACCAGCGACGAGACCGACTCCCCGGCCAGCTTCGTCAGCGCAAGCTTCCCGAACATCGCCCCTGCGACGGGATCAGACCGCGGCCGACCGGAACGGTGCGATGCCCGTCGGGGTGGTCATCGCGGCGCGGAGGCGGTTGCGCCCGAAATCGGCCGAGGCCCCGAGCGCCCCGACGAACGTCGTGCGAACCGACTCCGGGAGATCGTTCAACTGCGCCACCCCCGTCGAGAAGTTCTGCGTGTACTCGATCAGCGGCCGCTCGGTCTCCTCCCAGAACCGCAGCCGATCCGGGATGCCGCCCCCGCCGACGGTGACGGCGTGCGCGAGGCCGACGGCGTTCATCATCGCGCAACCGCCGCCCTGGCCGAGATAGGGAGGCTGCGCGTGCGCGGCATCGCCGAGCACCGCGACGCGGCCGGCTGACCATCGCTCGAGCGTGATGTGCTCGAACTCGGCCCAGTGGAGTTCATACCCGTTGAGCGCGGCGAAGAGCCCAGCCAGCTGGGGGAAGTCGTCGGTCCAGACCACCGGGTCGAGCCGGGGCGCCACGGAGGGGTGCCCCCTCGGCGATACGAGTGAGATGTAGAGCGACGCGTCGTTGATCGGCGTCCACAGCACGAAGCGCCGCCCGGCCATCCATTCGATGTACTTCGGCTCGTCGGCGTCGGGGAGGACTCCCGGAGTCCGCGGGATCAGGGCGCGGGTGCCCATCTGCCCTAGGCCGACCCGGGACTTCGTCAGCGCGAGCCCGTCACGGATGCGCGAGTTGACCCCGTCGGCGACGACAACGAGGTCCGCCGTCGCTTCCGTCCCGTCCGCGAACGACACCGAGCCGTCCAGGTGGGCGGAAACGCCTTCCATGTCCGTATGCACGTCGACGCCGAACTCCCTGCACGCTCTCGCGAGTCCGTCGATCAGCCGACTCCGCGTAGCAGTGAGCACCGTGACCGGCTTGCCGAGGCCGGTCTGGACCGAGGCCATGATCTCGTCAGCGGCGTTCCGCGTCTCGAGCGCCGGACCGTAGTGGGCACCTTCGATCGCCTCGTCGAGTACGCCGAGGTCGGCGAGCACCGCGAGCCCGTTGTTCCACAGGTAGATGCCGGAGCCATGCGCTCGCAGCGCCGACTCGCGTTCATAGAGCGCGACGCTCCAACCCCGTTTCGCGAGCGACGCCGCCGCCGTCAGGCCGCCGATGCCGCCGCCGATGATGCAAGCCGAGCCGAGCATGTCAGGCGCCGTAGAACGACGTGATCGAAGCGGCCACCTCGGCCGGGCTCTCGCGCGTGGGGAAGTCCAAGATTCCCACGTTCGTCACTGCGGCAATGAAGACGCCCATACCGGCTCCGACCATTGCTGTGAATCCAGACTCTTCCATATGCTCCCCTAAGGCTCAGTCCGGCAAGCTGCCCAGATGTCGAGTTCTTCCTCCCGACGCTCGGAGACAGTGGCAAAGATACACTGGAAGTTCTCTGCCTGGTCGCGCGACATCGGGATCGGCGGACAACACCGTGCTGGCGCCCGTGTGGGTCGGTGCCAGCACTATCGACGCGCGGTGCTCAGCGGCGGGACGTCACGGGGCTCTGCTCTGCGGTGGCCGGGAACGCTTCGCCGCGACGTCTGCGGCTGGGTGTCAGAACGAACACTCCGAAGACGAGGGTCAGAAGGCCGATTACGATCCAGGCCGTTGCGTAGCCTGCCGCGGCTGCGATCTCACCGAACACCCATGGCATGACGAATCCGCCGACTGCCGTGATCGTCAAGAGCAACCCGACAGCGGTACCGATCAGTTCAGGCGGAACACTGTGGTCATTGCCCGGCGCGGTCTGCCACACGGCGAAGCAGCCGTTGAAACCGAATCCGATCACGGCGGCGGACAGCCACAGCGTGTCAGGCCCAGAGACCGGCAGTGACAGGATGCCGAGTCCCTGGATGGCCAGGAAGAGCAGGAAGGTCGCACGAGCGCTCATCACTTGGTCGGCGAGAACGCCCGCCATGATGCTGCCCGGAATACCCGCGATTCCCACCAACAGGCCAGCGATCGCAACGACTCCCTCTGAGAAGCCCCGGTCGGCCGCTGCGTACACACCGATGAGCTGAGAGGCCGCAAAGTAGGCACCGTAACCACCGAAGAACGCGAGCCCGTATCGCCACAGGATGCGGTTGCGGAGAATCGCCGCGATGGCGGAACCGCTGAGCTTCACACCGAGCAGGCTGGGAATGCCTTTCGGGATGCGGTAGACCAACAGCACGACAAGGCTAGCGGCCAGTGTGACGAGACCGGCGAGAACGAGTGCCCCTCTCCACCCAAGGCCCTCGACGACCGGTGTCCAGGCGTAGAGGCCAACGGCGACCCCGGTGCTGAACGAGGCCGAGACGACGCCGAGCGCGACGGCGTGCTCATGGTTCTTGAACCAGACGCTCACTGCGGCGATGCAGACGGTGGCATAGATCGAAGCGGCGACACCAGCGAGGATGCGCGTGATGAGCAGCGCGGGGTACCCGTCGACGATGCCTGCCAACGACGTGAGTGCACCCTCCAGAGCCAGGCCGGTCACCATAGTGGCGCGGATCCCGAACTTCGCGGCGAGGAATCCGGCGGGGATGTGCATGATGCCGTAGCCAATGACGAAGCCGGAGATGAGCAGCGCCAGCTGGGGGAGATCTATCGAATACGCCGCGGCCACACCTCCGAAGGTCGTCGGCATGACGAACCAGTTGAAGGTCATCGCAACCAACCCGAGCGCGATCACGGCCAGCATGACCCATCGCATCGAGGCTTTCGGTTGAGTTTCATCATTCACAATGCGTCCAGCTTTCATTCTGGTTGGAGCGGTGAGGGGTGGAGGGGGTGCTGTCAAGTTGTTGAAAATGCCTGATCTGGGATGATCTGCAGGTGTCGTCCGCGTACAAGGGGTTGCGGTTTCCTCGAGAGATCATCTCCCACTGCGTGTGGCTCTATCACCGGTTCACGCTTTCGTTCCGCGAGATCGAATTGCTGATGGCGGCCCGAGGGATTGAAGTCACCTACGAGACGATTCGAACCTGGTGCACGAAGTTTGGGCGCGAATACGCCCGCACGCTGCGCCGACATCAACCAAACGCTGGCGACAAGTGGCATTTCGACGAAGTCTTTGTCAAGATCGGTGGCGTCCGCAAATACTTGTGGCGGGCTGTCGACCAAGACGGCAACGTGCTTGACATCCTCATCCAATCGAAGCGAGATGGCACGGCGGCGACCAGGTTCTTCACTATTGATGAGCGGGCCGATAGACCCGACTTCTTGAAGTCCATGAAGCCCCCCACCCCTTGCGGCCAAAATGGTTTCGTGGGGCAGGTCTGACTCAAGGTTCTTCTGACGCCACCGACAGGCGGCTGTCCTTTTCTTGACGTGTCGACCTGCCTGCACACGCACACGTGCAGCGCGAGTGGGCCGTCATGTCCTGATAGGAGTCTGACCAGATCCCGATAGTGAACGTCACTGACGCCCACCCGGGCTGCGCACCCACCAGAAAGAAGGGCGCAGTTCCATGGTGAACCACAATCCACACCCCGTCTACGGTGGCATCGACACCCATGCCGACACCCACCACGTCGCCGTCATCGATGCCCATGGCCGGCAGCTCGGAGACGTACAGATCCCCGCGACCACCGCTGGATACCGGACCGCAGTCCAGTTCCTCCAGTCCTGGACCGAGTTGGCCGGCGTCGGCGTCGAATGCACCGGCTCCTACGGAGCCGCAGTTACGCGCGAGATCACCGCTGCAGGCATCACAGTTCGAGAAGTCAACCGGCCCAATAAATTCGACCGACGAAACCGAGGTAAGACCGACACCTTCGACGCCTACTCCGCCGCCGAAGCGGTGCTCTCCGGCCGGGCCACCGCCGCACCGAAGGGCGCAGACGGGCTGGTTGAATCTATGCGCGTGCTGCGCACCACCAGGTCATCTGCGGTTAAGGAACGTACCGCCACCATCAACCAGATCAAGGCCATGCTCGTGGCCGGCCCCGCCGACCTACGCGCCCGCTACCAGGGCCTGAGCAACAGCAAGCTGACGGCCGCACTGTCGGCCAGCCGCCCGCCACGCACGCCGGTGACAGCGGGCGAGGCCACCCGATATGCCCTGCGCGTGCTGGCTCAGCGCTGGCTGCTGCTCACTGAGCAGATCCGGGACCTCGCCGCGCATCTGAACCGCCTGCTGCACGAGCACGCACCTGCCCTGATGGACGTCTTCGGGGCCGGCCCGGACACCATCGCCCAGTTGCTGATCACCGCGGGCGATAATCCCGAGCGCTTGCGCTCAGAGGCTGCGTTCGCGGCGTTGACCGGTACCTGCCCGGTCCCCGCCTCCTCGGGGAAGACCAACCGGCATCGGCTCAACCGTGCCGGCGACCGGCAGGCCAACTCCGCGCTCTACCGCATCACCATCGTCCGGATCCGATACGACCAATCCACCCGTGACTACGTCGACCGCCGTATCGCCGAAGGGCAAGACTAAATTGGAGGCAATCCGCTGCATCAAGCGTTACATCGTCCGCCAGCTCTACCCGATCATCCTGGTCACTCTGCAACCCGCGAAATAGCTTCTCAGGCTTGACATATGTCTATAGGAGTGTCATCCAACTCGCCAGGGCTGCGCAGTGGCCGGCGCCGGAGTTGTCTCGTAGTCCGAAGCTCGCTGCGATGTCGTCGCGGTCCCGCTGTTTGAGGCCTTCGCAGAGGCGGGAGAGGCCACCGAAGTCGAGGATCTCGGTGACCACCCATACCGGTAGCGGTCCACCGTATTTTCATTTACGGGTGAAATGCTTGGAAAATTCTTCTTTCGAACGACTCTGGTCCTGCTGAACTTTGCGTAGCCATTTGGCGTGCGCACTTTCGAGCCAGGCAGAATAGGCGGGAGGCAGCGAGGGATCGAGACGCCGACGAACTCGGTGCTCAGGGCGTTCGGGTCGGTGTGGGCGAACGCTCCGCGGCGACCCAGTGTGTGTCCGACACGCAGGCGCATGGCGACTTCGATCCGTTCGATCGCGTCGAGGACCAGCAGTTTGAGTTTCCGGTCGAATTCGTACAGGTCGAGGATCTGTTCGAACGAGGTTCCGGGGGTGAAGTGGTCTTCGATGACCGGGGTGCTGCCGGCGGGTTGGTTGCGGATGCGGTGGGGGTACCAGTAGCCGCTGAGTCGGTAGTAGCCGATCGAGTGCAACCAACGCTCCGCGGCGGTGGTGTCCGAGATGGTCATGCCGCGTGATTGCAGCAGTTCTCGTTGTTCTTCGATGGTCTTGAATGGTTTGCCGTAGGCGGAGTGGTTCACGAGATAAAGAAAACCAGCCTCCCCTCAGGACTGATCGTGAACCAGCGAAGTCGCGCAATGGCCACCTACGCAGCCGGTCTCGTTTTGTTAGCAGTATCGATACAGGGTTGAGTGCTGCCTGGCGTGGCTGAAGGGCGAGTCGATGCTCAATCTGTCGCGGAGTGGTGGTGCAACGAATAGGCAGGGGCGAGGCCTTTTCAGTGGTGTCAGCACCAGCGGCTACGGCGGCATATCCCGCCGCCGCCTCCACCTCCGCCGCTCCCGCCACCACTGTTGGTGTATGTGGGGGCGTCGATGTAGATGTTTCCGTTCTCGTCGAACTTGTATTTCGTGTAGTCGTCGTCGCTGGTGTAGAGCGTGCCGTCAGGGCCGGCTCGTAGTCGGTCGAGCTCAGTTTTCTGCTCGGCCTTGATGATTGCGGCATCGTCGTCGTCGCGGCATTGCGCTTGCAGTCCGATGCGGTTGTCCCAAGCGTTTTGGTATGCGGCGAACAATGCGGGCCATCGCAATGTGTTCGGGGCTGCGGTGTTGGACTGTTGGGCGGCTGCGAGCTGCTGGTCGAGTGGTTTCGTCGATAGGACGGATAGGTTGATGGCAGGCATATCGAGTGTGCCGAGACCTTCGGCGAGAAGAATTTCGTTGAGCAGGATCTCAGGGTCTGTTGATGCGCTGGTAGCGGGAGGGGCCGTGGTAGTCGTGGTTGCCGTTGCCGTTGCCGTTGCCGTTGCCGTTGCCGTTGCCGTTGCCGTTGCCGACACAGCCGTGGTGGTGTCGGCACCTCCCGAGATGTACACGTACCCGCCGGGTGTGAGTGGCATGGAACGCACGACCCGCACAGCGGTACCGAGCGGTGCCAATTCGGTTAACCGCTGAAGCACCGCAGCATGATTCGAGTCGCTGGCGGTGTAACCGCCGCAGCTCACCGTACCGACGTGGTTGATATCGATGCGGGTTCGTTCTCCGTAGATGTTGATGTAGAGGCCTGGACCGGAGCCGGATGCCGCGTCGTAGTCGACGACCGAGCCCTCCCATTCGGTCCTTTGCCGCACGGGGATCGGCGCCGCGGAGGTTGTCGATCGGAGTGAGGCTTCGGGCGTCGCGGCGCGCGTGGAGCTTGTCGGAGCTGCGACTGAGTCCGTGGATCGATCGTCGTCGTTGATGCAGCTGCCGAACATTGCCAGCACTAGTACGGCGCCAAGTCCCCAACCGAACTTCTGCTTCGTCGTCGCCATGAACCCCTCCGTCGCTGCTCGGTGCCGTCACCGAAGCCCGACGAAGCATAGATGACCTTGACCAGGCGACCAGCAGTCTGTCCGCCAATGTTGTCAGGTTGCTGTCACCTTGCATCGGAGTCCGTTGTGTCGGTCCCGCAGTGTTCGACCAGTGCTGAGACGTCGAGTATGGCGGTGCTTGATGCAGGGCTGTTGACACTACGTCGTCGGGTATCGGTTCGGGCGGTGACGTCATGGCGTTCTATCGGAGGCTGCATCAGGTGAGGGCCGGGTAGTGGTAACACGGTCGTCGTTGTTGAGTTGGTGTCGGTGTCGACCGACTTGGACGACGTGGCTCACATCGTGTTGCCGTGAATCACTTAGTGAGCCATAATATGAAACATGGATGTGAAACGACTGCCGGTGACTCTCGACAGCGACGACCAAGCGGAACTGGCTGTGTTCTCGGATCCGGATCGCCTCGAATCGGGGATTCTGCGTGAGTGGGCGCAACAGCACCACATCACCGTCCGCGACAATTCCGAGTCCGGAATCGTCCGCGCACTGCTGCGGGTGGGAGCGGAATCGCTTCGGGAGAAGGCACTCGAGGCCGGCTACGCCGAACTTGCGAAGGATCAAGCCGAGGGTCTGGGCGAACAGCGCACGCGGCGTGGCCGCTACGCCGAGCGCGTCGATCAGGCTTACGGCGAATGACGGCCGCGCTACGCGGGCAGATCTACTGGTTCGACATGGGGCACGGCGAAAAGCCGTGGGTGGTGGTGTCCAACAACGTCCGCAACCGCAACCTGAACACCGTCCTCGCAGCACGCGTGACCACCACACCGAAGCCGGGCGTCCCGACTGCCGTCCCACTCGGACCCACAGATCCTCTCGTCGGGTCGATCCTGGCGGATGACCTCATCCAACTCTTCGACGACGAGATCGCGGCGAGTCGCCAGGCCGGTGCGTTGTCTCCTGCCACGGTGCTCAAGCTCAACAAAGCGCTCGCTATCGCTCTCGGTCTGCCGTAACCGGAACGACATTCGTGCAGTTGTGGCGCCGCCGAAGTGGGGATCACGACTGCAGATGCGGTCTACGGGCTGGCGACCTCGAGCGCGGCTGCGGCGAGTTGCCGGCAGTGCGACGGCCTAGGCGGACTGGCGTTTGCGCATCAGCTCAAGGTTGAATGCTGCGGCCGCTCGTTGGATATGGTTCGCCTTCAGGACTTGTTCAAGCGCAGGAGGACCTCGCGTCGTATTCGGAATCTGGCAAATAGTGTGCTCCAGAACGTCAACGAACCAGACATTTGCTATTGCCAAAACAGCCACGCACCAGGACAGGAGATCCGTCAACGTGGACGCCACGCCGTCGTCGTGTCGGGTCGAACCGTCATTACCGTTCTGTTTCACGGTATTGAGTATTGGCAGGCCTCCGTCCACTCTGAACTGAAGGCGTCAGCATGACAACATCATTAGTTATTGGGATCTTGGTCGCCGTGATCGTGATCGGGCTGACAGTCCAGATCGTCAGGGAACGTAATAGCACTGTGCGAGAACGGGATCGGGCGGATCTCCATCACGCCAAACTGTCCAACTTCGAGGCTGCCTTCGCCAGTTCCGCAGGACGAGGAGAGCTGGGCGAAGCAGCACTGCTCCGGACGGTCGCCGCGGCAGGCTTGATCGAAGGCGTTCACTTCCACCTCCAGCGTGAGAGCAGTGGGAGCAGTCAGGGACGCCCCGATCTGACACTGGTCCTCGGCAACGATCGTCACATGATGGTCGATTCCAAATGTGTCATAGCGCCGTACTGGGACGCCCTTGACGCCGCGGACGACAAGGAGCAGAAATCCGCCCTCAACACCCTCGTCCAGAGTGTCCGCAAACATGCCACGGAGCTACGCGGACGACAATACGACAGTGCTGGAAACGATCTGACCGGCGTCATTTTGTTCGTCCCCACCGATGCGGTCGCAACGGCAGCGATCAGCACCGACCCAACACTCTGGCAGTACCTGGCAGCAAAAAACATACTCCTCAGCGGTCCTACCGGTCTGTTGCTCTTGGCGAACTGCGCACATGCAGCCACAGCAGGAGCCGTCATTGATGCGAACCTTGGCCGAATCGCTTCTTTCGCAACACAAGCGGTGAACGAAGCGCGGGCAACTATCCAGTCCTTTGACAAGGCAAACAAGCAACTCAATCAGTCTGCAAGTAATCTCGCTGCCGGTCACCGACATTTGGGGACTCTCACGGCCGCGCTCAACGAACTCAGCGGAATTGCCGGGGTCGGGGTCAGCATTGATGCACCCAAACCGATCAAGGCTGCCGGCGTGTCGACTCTTGACGTTGCAAGTTTCGACGACGATCTTGTCGACTGAGTTTGCGACGTACGCAGCTTCCGTTATCAGCCGGTGTCGATCCGCGACTTCCTCAGTTCGATCACCCAGAGACTGGGTACCTGGTCCTATCGGGGCTGTCACTTGCTGGTCTGTCCAGTAGCGGTGTCGATGAAGGTCAGCGACTGGTCAGCGACTGGTCAGCGACTGGTCTGCGACTACGGTACGGAAAACGACTTTGGAGAGCCGACATTTGAGAATCAGGAGTGCTCCCATGCCTCCGTCGCCGTTCTTTCTGCGCCAGTCGATTGATTCGCGGGCCGGGAGGGTAGTACCGCGCTTGAGCCAGAGTGATCCGATGAATGCTGGCATTGATGCGCCGGTTTCCGTTGCGTGAGAGACGGTGTCGGGCGTGATTCGACGAATACGCCGGTAACGGTGCAGTCCCGTCGTGGCGGATGAGACGCATCCTTGGAGTGGAATCGGCGGTCTCGTCGAGGATCTTCGCCGCTGTCAAAGCGCTGCAGCCCTGGATCGCGAGCAAGGACGGTGCCAACATTGTGGTCCGGGAAGGTGATCTCGGCGGCGAGTTCGTCGATCTCGATCTTCATCGGTCGGAGTTGGTTGACGAGGCGGTCTGAGAGGTCGACCATCAGTCCGGCGTAGTCAAACGTATGCGCCTGAATCTTGGAATGGGTACTGGTCCGATCGCGAGCGATTCAAACTGCCCAGGGAACACGTCGTAGCAGGGTATGTTTGGGGGCCTTACGGAGGAGAGTGTCCATGGACTTCGCGTCAGCGATTCACAACCGGCAGTTGATCTCCTTTACATATGATGGTTTACCACGGGTAGTGCAACCCGCCACATTTGGTCAAACAACCACAGGCAAGCTGTCGCTTTGCGCCTGCCAGATAGATGGCAGTAGCCGTCGGAATACCCCACCGTGCTGGGAGTTATACACCGTGGCGAAGATCGTGGGTCCGGCCTTTCACGGCACCGTATTTTCGAACTTCGCACAGCCTGGGTACACACGATTCGATTCTGCATTCACTCGAATTATCGCCGAACACTAGTTTGGCGATAGCGACTTCGGCCCTGCGCTGCCACGCATTCAAGGTTTTTCGTTACGCGGATAAGTTTCGATTGCTGAACGTAATTTCGACGAAAGGTAGGTTTGGCGCCCACGGGAGCGCACCGTTCTTCACTCTTTCTCCTCGATGAAGTGCAGGGCACAGACGGTGCCACCGGTAGCTATTCGACCAAGCCTGTTTCGGAACCAAGACGATGGTGCAGACTCGGAGTTCACCGCGGATGGTCCGTACCGGGACGTGTTTGACAGTTTGATCTAAATATTCGCGCAATGCGCTCGCGAGGTTCACATTTCGCTGGCAGTAACACCGCAGTTGGTGACAGAGCCGATGTCGCACCCGAAGATGAGGAATTAGCACGTCAATGGCTGAGACAGATGTTGGTCGAAGTACAGGAAATGTCGCTGTGCGAGTGGTCCGCCAGCAACGCACTGCAGTACAGCAAGAGTTGACCGCTGCGCTCGACGCTTTTCACGAGCCCGTGACGGGTTCTCCTCGCGCCCGCGACGCCGCATGGTTGGACGATCGAGGGCAGCGCGAGATTGAAGGACTCAAGGGAATTTTCGGGATCGGGGTCGAACATACCGCCGAACTTCTGCGCGTCGCCCGCGAACACTCCGTCGCCATCGAGATTCTGTTGGATGCCGAGGAAATCCTGCCTATCCCCATGATGTCGCTTGTCCGCTCGGTCCACGAGGCGCTGCTCGAGGCGTGCTGGCTGACCGACCCCGCTATCGGTTCCGACCAGCGCATCGCAAGGGCAGCCGCCGCTTGCCTCGCTTCCGTACAGGGAAATCTGTCGCCGCTGAATCAATTGCCGAACACCGGCATTCGGGTCGCTGAGGTGCAGGAGTCAGTCGAGGGGATGCACGCACTGTTGAAGCAGTTCGGTTTCGACTTGCGCTACGACAAGGCCGGCGCTCTCGTGACGGCGGTGATTTATGGGGAAGGCCGTGCCGCACTGAAGATCAACGTCACGGAGCTGAATGGTCTTTACATGCCGGGATCGGAGCACATGTGGTCTCTGGGGTCCGGTGGTACCCACTCGCGGCACTGGTTCACTGCTGGTTTGGAGGGATCTCGGGATCTGCTTGCCATAATGATTGTTGCGCCGATGCTCGACTTCGTCGACGCTGCAATCGACAACATTCACGGGTATCTCGGTTTGCCCACCCGGGAATTTCACAAGCGCGCTCACCAGCGGCGCATAGCTCTTCTTTCCAGACGGAACGAAGAGGTCTCACGAGAAGTCTTCTCGGCCGGATACGACGAGTATGCCGCAGCTCGCATCCAGCCGCGAGTGTCCGCAGGCTGATCACGGGGGGAGCGCTGGACCGTGCAAGCGCACGCACGGGCAGCGATTCGGTCGAGGCTTGAGGGTGACCACCGATCACCACTGTGTTGCGACGACTGTAGACCTCACCCCATCGCCGTGGGCCCGTCAGATTGACATTTCCAAAGGAGTGCAACAGCTTTCGTGCTGCCACGGATCCGTAGTCCCGATGAGCTGTGGCCTCACATTGAGGACGGTGTGGTGCGACCAGCTGAAAGGGTGAGCGCTGCGACGTGACGGATCCCGCCATTGGTGTCCGCTACTTCGATGACGTCGAGTGCGTCGCCGAGCCACGTTGCGATGGTTTTGGGAGGTACGCGTTTGAGTGCGAGGAGGAAGCCAATTCGCTTGTCGGCGTTCTGATATGACGCAGCTTGTTTCAGATAGGACTTCTTCTCGGGCAGGGGCTTCTTGGTTGAGTCGGCTTTGAGTTCGACATACAAGTTGAATCCAGGGAAAGCGAACTCGACGTCTGTTCGGCCTCCAGCGATGCGTCTAACTTCGGTCCTTACACTGCCCAGATGTCCACTTGATGCGATGAATGTTTGCAGATCCCGCGCGAGGTCTTCCTCGCTGGCATCGTGGTCGTACAGGTACGGTGCGGCGGCATCGCTGAGCCCGGTTCGTGTGTGCAGAAACGTCACGAGTAACAGAGTTAGAGAATCGACGGCATCACGTACATCGCCCTGGTAGTCAGGAGATGAGCTAAAGCCCAGGCGTGCTTTCTCGAGAAGCTGATCAGCGACGAGACTGCCTGTCGTGAACATGGCCGATTCTCGTCGCGCGAGCACAGCTGCCATGACCCGGTCCGTGTTGGGCGCGTTGAACGCCGGGGTCGCGGTGCTGTCGGCCGGGGAATTCGCGTCACCGGCAAGGCGTTTTGGGGGCGTACCGCCGTGAATGACGAGCCGTGTGCGTGCATGGTCGCGGAGCCGTATCGCGACGGGAAGGTCCTCGGTCTGCTCGGCGGTGGCGGTGCCAGCGTCGACGCAGTTCTGCAGGTACGCGACATGGTCCTCCAAATGCCTTAACAGGGAGGCGCTTTCGGCGAACCCTTCCTCCAGGCTGGGAGCGATGATGCCGCGAACTGCTCTATCGTCTTCTGCCCGGCAGAAGAGTCGTTGCGATCCCGTCGTTCGGTAGAGGTCGACGATGTTGTCTATGACCGCTGGGGGGTTGTACCAACTTGGTTTGGACAATTCGCGGTGTGCGCCTTGCAGCTGCAGTACAAGTCGACTCCACGCAGCATTGCTGGCGGCGATCCGGTCGCCGATCCAGTGGCTGCTGTGGTCGGAGAAGTGCAGATACTCGCGAACATTCGAACTGATTCGGTCGATGAGACCGTCGTCGGGGACAGTTCTCGCGCTAAGGAGCGCCCGTAGTAGGGAAGCCACATCCACGGCTATCATCACGTCCACGCGATCGTCCTCGGCGATTGCCGGTGAGAGACGAGCGATTGCGTGGTCCAGGTGCGAAATTGCGGCAGTCGTGTCAGGTGCCCGCAATGCCCGCAGGACCGCCACCCGAGACAGTGCGATCCCAGCGTCTGACTGTATGGCTTCGGTAACGTCGCGGACCGCTTCCGGGTCTGTCGGGGGCTTAAAGGTACCTTCAGTTGGTGTGAGGCCAGCGACGCGTTCCAATGCGGGGGAGAGACTTTCGGCTTCGGTCCACGCGTCGATGCACAACCCAATAGCTCGTACGACTGCTCGGGTGTACACCTCTGGCGCCGGACCTGGGGATGCCGCCAAGTGGGCGAACAGGTCCCACCGGTCAGCCCAATTGCCCAACCGCAGGCGCGTTGCGTACTCCAGCGCGGTCGCTGCTCGCAGGACCGAGATCTGCTCTGTATCGAATGTCGGGAATTGCGCTTGGGAAAGAATCTCAGTGGCGAGTTCCCTGCCGCAGTGGGTCAGGATCGGGGCGCATTCGAGAACTCCTTCGAGGCTGTCGCGAAAAAGCGCGGGGCGCTGAGTCGACAGAATGGCGGTGCAGATCGCACGACTGATCGCGGGAATTGCCTCGTCGGGGGGCGACATCCCTGCGCCCGATGGCGGGGTAGCACCGGCGGCTTCGCAGGTCAGGTGAACGACAGGAACCAGAAGCGGGTTGTCGACGAGCGCTGCAACGAGGCTGGGTAGGTCTTCCCACGCCCCTAGGTCGTTGACTGTGAGCACGCGTTCGGCTGTTGCTGCCAGTAGCTCCTTGATCCTGGTCGCGATGCCGGGATGTGCGCTATCGTCCCCGGCCTGGGGCGTAGTCATACGAGGATCTGCACCCGAGCTGTCGATCATTTCGATTCTCCTCCGCTCACCCACATGTTCTACCGTGACGGACTGACAACGGAGGGTCTAGCGTGCGGCGCTACCAGACGAAATTCGTTCCGTGTCCAACTCTGCAGCGGTCTTCGCCGAGGAGGTTGACCAGAGCGTTCGTGTGTCTGGTTCCGATAAAGACCTGGACGTCAGCCTCGGTGGCCGCAGTGTGTAGGGCCGCGAGCATTGTGTCGAAGTCGTCGTCGTCGACTTCCTCGGCGCCGGGAGCATCGACGAACAGTAGACCGGGATGGCGGCCAATACCGGAGTCGAGGCCTTGTCGAATTAACGCAATTGCGGTGGCCAGCTTGAGCCGCATCTTTTCACCTCTCTCCAGTTTGCTGTAATTGTCTTGGGTACCACCCGTTGTGACTTTCATCCGTGCTGCACCATCGAGTTCCACTGCCGTTAGATTCGCCATACCAAACGCCCTTGCGAGGCGGGTGATTGACGAACACAGCTCCTGTAGGAGTTCACGCTGGGGGTCGGTCACCCATCTCGACAAGATCTTGCGCGCCGAGTCCAGGATTCTCGCCTGTTCGCGGAGGTCATCGATCGAACCTTGGCTCGGGCCGAATGTGGCTGTGTCGGGTGCGAGTGCCTGCGCTGCACCTTCTGCGCGAGCAAGCGCGAGTTCGGCATCGCGCCGTTGCGTGATGATCTCCTGCGCGGATTGACTTGCCGCGATGACCTGCGCAGCCTCGGCCCGCTCCCCGCGGATGACTTCATGCACTGCGATTGCCTCGTCGAGCCGTTCCTTGGCATCTCGGGTGGCTAGTTCCAATGCCGTCACGGTGTCAATGGTGTCTGAATCGTCGTCGTCGCCCTCGGGTTCTTGGGCGTCGGCGAACTTGGCGCGCTCGTCGTCGTTCGCCGTGGTGGATACGACATGGTGATGGCCAAGTGCTTCGATGTCGAGGTCGTGGGTGCACACAGAGCAGGACGTACCATCGGACTCGGCCTTGCGGCGTTCTCGGGTAACCGGGGCGGAACAGCGTGGGCACATCGTCGGTCTCATCCGTTGGAAGAAGCGCACGGCGACCGCGTCTTCCATGGCTTGGTGCTGGCGTGCTTTCTCCGCGGCCAGCTGAGCGGCGACCTCGGTGTGCGCGGTCCGGTAGTCGAGTACTTGCTGATGTGCGTGCGAGCCGCGCAGATCGAGAGTTCCAATTCTCTCGACTGCATCCGCCAACGCGTCTAGGTCGGCTGGAGCTGAAGGTAGGGCGGTCATCCGGCGGCGCGCGACAGCGACGTCCTCGAGTGCCCGTTGATGTGCCGAATTGATCGCGTTGGCATGGGAATTGAATTCTGCCTGAAGCTCGTTCAGCCTGCTCTCGACAACCTTGTGCGCCGATGAAGCCTCGGCACGTGCGCCAGCCCACTCGGAGCCAATGAACATCTGCAGCAACCGACTTGGCAGGCCATCCCACTGCCGATCGCCGACAAGGTAATCGAGTGTGTCACCACGGATCAGTAGCGCTCCAGCGTAAGTGGGCCATGCGTGCTGGCGTCGCTTGCCTTGACTGGAAGCGGCGATCTCCGGCAGTCGTAGCGCCGACATCATGGTTGACCCCATGACTTCCTCGAACTCGTCGTCGTTCGAGAAATGAGAAGCTACGGACAATTCTCCCTGATGTTCACGAAAGAGGTGTCCGTGTGGGACACCGTTGACGACGTCGAATACCACCGCGTGGCCGACGTCGTCGACCTCGAATACGAGGTTCACATGCTCAATCCAACTTCGAACATCGCTGCGCAAGTCGCATCGGCCACGTAGCGCCCACATCATGATCCGTAAGACACTGCTCTTTCCACGCAGATTCTTGTCGCTTCCAACCCCGTGCAGACCTGATCCCAGTGTCCAGTCAAATTTCACGGGCACATGTTCGACAGCATCCTTGTTGACTTCCTCGCCGGCAGCGTTGACGCCGGTAAGGGTCTTGGTAGCAGCGAAGCGCAGTCGCCGAATGCGTAGCCGCGAGGGAGAGGGCGTTGTCGCGGATGTGCTGACGTGGTGGTCCGCGAGAAACGCGTCCACCACAGTCGTGTCCAGATCGAGCTTCTCAGCGACCGACCGCCCCAACTTGCTCACAGCTGCTCCTCTGACATGTCGGTTTGGTTTTTCTCTTCGGCGGCGACTGCGTTCTCAGCTAGACGCTTTCGGACTTGCTCCTCGATCGAGGCGATCGGATTACCCCATCGCGCCTCTGCGTAGGTTTCCTGGTCATACTGCCGCTCCTTGAGTCGAGTGCCCGAATCTCGGCCGGCGACAAGGTGGACTAATTCCGCCTGCTTGCTGTACCAATCCAGGATCGTGGTCGCAGCCATTTCGTCGGCCACGCGAGCGCCGTCCTCTGAAAGGAAGAACTGATTGTTCGATCTCTTCGGTGGCACGCCCCGCCTTCTCACTTTCGCGAGTCCGTATGAGGCGAGAAGGCTGAACGCGTCGTCGATACGCTCATAGGCCCCATAGAACCATTTCGGGGTGGGGTAGTGATGGAGTGCAGGTTCGGGATCGTTCAGTAGCCCTTCCGCGATTGCGAGATATGAGACGTCGAGAGCGTCCTTGTCGACAGCGGTGATGACTTCATCAGCTAGATAGTCGGGGTTGACGAGCCAAAAGTTCAGCGCCTGGAGGCGCTTTTCGCTCCTAATCACTTGGACCATTCCGGCTGGGTCGTTCCCGCCTGTTACCTCCCCGCACACACGCAGCAATGCGAGAATGCGCACGGCCTGCTGGGTGGTGGTCGAGGGGCTGCGCGTCATGCGTCCTCCTAGTGTCCGGGACGTGGCCGGCGTGTTGGGTGATGGGGCCATGGCTTTGCAGGTCAGGTAGGGACTATGTCGAGTATCCGAAGGAAGTCGTTTTCGGTGAATACCTCGATCTTTTGCCCCTTGTCGCGCAGTTCGAGGGCCTTCCTCGCCTTGCGGGTGGTGAAATCCTCGAGTGAGTTGCCGATGAACCCGTCACCGATGACTAGCATCGTGGTCTTCTTCGTGACGCCCTTCGGCTGAGGGTTCGCCCCGAGCGATGCGAGCAGTGTGCAGACGGGCTCCCTCGCGAATGCTGTTAGCCCGCCGGTGAAGCTGACCCATTCCCCGTAGAGAGGATGATTCGGGTCGGCATCGGTGTTCGTTTTGGGAAGGTCGAAGCGGGTCGAAGTGCCGCGGCGCCGGATGGCCATGCCGTTGAGGCCCTCCGGTCCAAACTTGCCTGGTTGCGTGTGCGCGGCTTCGCACAGTCCCGACAGGTTCTGTGCGCCCGCGTTTTGGGCCAAGGCCAGCACGAGTTTCGCGGCCATAACAGCGTCTGCCCCCGCACTGTGATGGCCGGTGGAGTCGAACCCGAAGTGCTCAGACACGAACGGCAGCCGGTAGCTAATCAGATCCAGTAGACGGCGGGATAGGGTCAAGCTGCACCCGGTAACCAGGTTCGGAATCGAAACACCAGCGAATGAACTCGCTGCGTATAGATGTCCGAAGTCGAAGTTCGCGTTGTGTGCATACACAGGTCGCTCACCGATCAATGCGAACATTTCCCGCAAACATTCACCGGTCTCCGGGCTGTTGGCGACGTCGGAAGCCGTGATCCCGTGGACCTTTGTGTTGTACCAATGAAATCCACCCACTTCGGCTGGTGGGCGGCACCGCCAGCTATGCACGAGAGTGATCGCACCGGCCTCGACCACGGCCAGCCCGATCTCGCAGATACTCCCCTTCGTCGAGTTTGCGGTCTCGACATCAACGACAGCGAAATCCTCGATCATGTCGTCGATCCCAGAGTCACGAGTGGTAGTGGACGAAGATCCTCCCCGCCAAGCGGCTTGAGGAAGGCGCGTTGCACGCGTTGCTTTTCGACTTGCTCCCACGCTGCGGCGAGTCGTTCGAACCCGCGGGCCAGCGGAAATGCGGCACCGATACGCTCATCACCAGGAGGTTTGACAAGGCTGGCGACCTCATCGGGGAAGGGGATGTCGGGCCAGTCCGGAGGTGTTGGCTTGGTTCGAACTCCAAAGGCGTGAGTCTCGAAGGCGTCCTGCAGCTTGGTAACCTCTGCCCGGATAGCATCGACGGTTCCCGCTACGTCAACAATGCCCAGATGCGGAATCGCAAGACGCTCGATCAGATCAGTGCTACCTGCCAACACAATGAACCGTTCCGCGATCAAGGATCTCACGCGATCGGGGTGTAATTCGTCTATGGAAAAGCACCAAGCTCCGGACATGCGGGGCATCGGGGCGCCGACCGCGGCGGTATGCCCGACGTCGACATGCCAGATACCCACGGTGCCGCTACCGCTGATCTCGTCGATAACGACGATGGGCTTGAAATAGCTAGTTGGCATGCGGGCGGAACCCTTCTGGGCGGTGAATAGATATGTCGGACTGTAGTTCAAGATTTGAGCACCGTTTAAGGTTGGGAGGAGTGAAGGCCGCTGAGTCTCTCATGAGAGCTACTCGGGGGAGTGTCATCCGAATGAATGACGCTCCCGCCGAAGGCAACCCACCCGATCCTTGACGCCGAGGGGCCGTTTACGTGTTGACCTGCGATGATGGCACGGCAATGGGGTGTGCCCGTGGATTTGGCTTGCGACGGCGGTGGGTCTTGAACGTGGCAAGTCCGGCGTTGAAGTTGTTCAGTTCATGTGAGGTTCACCCCGGATGGTGGACACCGAGATAGCGGGACCGAGGGTTCCGCTGGGAGGATGTCCTCATGTCCCGCACTCGCAGGTCTTTTACGACCGAGTACAAAGTCGAGGCCGCCCACCGGGTGATCGATTCCGGCCGCACGATCGCCGAGGTCTCCCGTGAACTGGGCATCAACGAAGCCCTGCTCGGACGCTGGGTCGCCGACGAACGACGACGCGTCGATGCTGCCGCAGAGTCTGGCGATCAACCGTTGACTGCCGCCGAACGCACCGAGCTTGCTCGGCTGCGCAAGCAGGTCTCCGAACAGGAGAAAGACATCGCATTCCTGAAAAAAGCGTCCGCGTACTTTGCGGCGAATCAACAAAAGTAGAGCGCTACTCGTTGATCGCTGCGGAGTGCGCGAACTTCGCGGTCCACCGGATGACGCGGCTCCTCGATGTCTCGACCTCCGGCTTCTACAAAAACCAAGGACTCAGTGTTCGAACAGGATTGGGCGAACGGAAACAGCGCCGCGCGGACTTGGAAGTGAAGATCCTCGACATCCACAGAGAATCGAAAGGTGTGTACGGGTCCCCTCGGATCACCGCCGAACTGCACGACGGCGGAGAGATCATCACCGAGAAGACTGTCGCCAAACTCATGCGATCACTCGGCATCGTCGGGATCAGCCCGCGGACATTCAAGATTCGCACCACTGTCGTCGATCCGCTCGCCTCGTTTCCGGACGACTTGGTGCAACGGCAGTTCGATCAAGGCCGGCTCGATGCCGTCTGGACATCCGATATCACGTACCTGACCTGCGGTGAAGGTGACATGTATTTGTGTGCGATCAAGGACGAGCACTCGAAGAAGGTTCTGGGATGGTCGGTGGCGGATCATATGCGGACCGACCTTGTCATCGCAGCCTTGGACATGGCCGTCGAAGCGCGCGGCGGCGGTGTAGCCGGCACAATCATGCACTCGGACAGAGGAAGTCAGTACACTGCAGAGATCATGAAGCAGGCGTGCGAGCGATACGGGCTGCGCCGTTCGATGGGAGATACCGGAATATGCTGGGATAACGCCGGTGCCGAAAGTCTGTGGTC
>NZ_CAIJDS010000065.1:0-38761 GCF_903819475.1 Rhodococcus sp. UFZ-B548 | reverse complement strand
AGCGGAACCCTCGGTCCCGCTATCTCGGTGTCCACCATCCGGGGTGAACCTCACTCAGCGCGATATTTCGAAACATTAACTTCTCATCCTCATCTTCTTCGGCGTCGGAAATCCTAGGTAAGGCTGGATACCGACGCAGCACTGGTCTGGTCGAGCACACGCAACACGTTGTTGCCCATGAGCTTTGCGAGGTCTTCTGCAGACCACCCACGCTCGGCTAGACGATCGATCAACACTGCGAATCCTGACACGTCCTGCATGCCGTCCGGAAAGTCGTCGAACCCATCGTAATCACTACCCAACCCGATGTGATCGATGCCTGCAACCTGCCGGGCGTGATCGACGTGATCGGCCAGGTGGTCCACTGTCATTGCCGGCCGTTTGCCGAGACGTCCACTCTTGAACCAATCGTTGTACTCGACCGAAAGGAACATGGGCACAAAGGCGATCATGATCACGCCTCCATTTGTCGCGAGCAACCGCATCACGTCGTCGGGAACGTTGCGAGGATGCCCGCATAGCTGAGAGCACGACGAATGACTGAAGATCACCGGCGCCGACGACGTCTCGATGGCATCTCTCATCGTTTCCACCGAGACGTGCGACAGGTCGACGAGTACACCGAGCCGGTTCATTTCGCGCACGATCTCGCGACCGAAGTCGGTCAGCCCGCCGTGTACGCGCGTGTCCGTCGCGGAGTCCGCCCACCCGGTGTTGTCGTTGTGCGTCAGAGTCATGTACCGAAGACCAAGGCGCGCCATCATTCTCAGAACGCCGAGCGAACTGCCGATGCTGTGACCGCCCTCCGCACCCAACAATGACGCGACCTTGCCCTCGCTCCAGATGCGACGCACATCGTCACCGGTGCGCGCGAATTCGAAAGTATCCGGGTACCGCTCGATCATCCGGTATACATAGTCGATCTGTTCGAGTGTGTACTGAACAGCCTCGGCCTCCGTCCTGTCACACGGGGTGTAAACCGACCAGAACTGCGCACCGACGCCACCGCGACCGAGTTTGTCGATGTCGGTTTGGAATATGGAATCCTTCTCCAGATTTTCCACCGAGTATGCGGCAGTTTCGCGAGCCGTCCATGCCAGATCGTTGTGACCGTCGATGACCGGCGCAAGGCCGTAAGCATCTAGTGCCGCTGGGTGATTCACGTCCGGAAAAGGAGCGAGAGGTTTCAACATGAGTTTTCCTCGAGAAAGTAGTGCGGGCAGGTCGAGGGCCCTCATCGCCCTCGACCTGCCCGAGATTTCATTCAGCGGAGAGAATCATCTCGCCGCGGCTAGTCGGAAATCTTCTTGAAAAGCCGTGTCATGTACAGATATTCCTCGCCATCGATCGTGAGGTGAGCCATCTCGCCAGAAGCGCTCTCGTTACTGATCGAGAACCGGGAAGCAGACAGAGGCACGACCTTGGTGGGCGGGGCCGGCGGCTCGCCGTCGATCTCGACCTTGGCGAAGTTCTGAACCTGGAATCCGCCGTCGTCGCCACGCGTGAGTTCGATTCGAACGGTTGTCGATTCATAGGTCCCGAGAATGTGAGACAGATCGATGTCTGCTGCATCCGGTTCGGACTTCGGCTCCGGCAGAACGAGATCGAGCTCCTGAGCGATCTCCTTCTCGATGTCGTGAGCCAGGGCGCCGCCACCACGCGAGTTGGTGACAACTGCCATGGCCAGGCCGAGTTCGGGGAAGGTGTGAAAACGAGTGATCTGGCCGATCGTCGCACCACCGTGCTGCGCGGACGTCACACCGCCCCAGTCGGACAGGATCCAGCCGAGACCCCAGGCCTGATCGACGCTCGAGACCGCAGTCAGGTCGAACTGTGGGGTGCGCATCAGACGCGCGGATTCTTCGGACAGAATGCGTTCACCCGTCAACGCGAGGCCGTCACGCATGTGTGCAGCGCCGAAGGTCAGAAGCGAGCTGACGGATCCGGTGATGATCCCGGCCGGACCGATACCGCGGGGAAGCAGCCACTGCTTGGTCGGAACCACCTTGTCCGGCGACGTCCGATCCGGGTTCGCCACATGACCGACGGCGGTGCGGAACAGCGGGGCATCCTTGGCCTTGGTGATGATGTGCGTCAATCCGAGTGGCTTCCAGAGGTATTCGACCAACGCCTCGTCCCACGTCATCTCACGAAGAACCTCGACGATACGGCCGGCAACGGCGAAACCTGCATTGCTGTAACTCAGATGCCCGCCGGGCTCGGTGACGCTGATCGCGGTCGCGAGTTCGTCGACGTACTTCTCGACGCAGTCGTCGCCGTCGCCGGTGTCGTTGAACAGGTCTCCGTCGATACCGCTTGTGTGCGTGAGCAACTGGCGGATCGTGATTTCCTTCGTGTTGGAAGGATCCGCGATCGTGAACTCCGGAAGCACCTCCACCACCAGGGTGTCCAGCGTCAGCTTGCCCTCGTCGACGAGCTGCATGATCAGCGTCGTCGTCCAGATCTTGCTCGCGGATCCGTACTGGAACAGGGTGTCTGCGTCGACGTCGACACGCGTGTTCAGGCTCGTCACTCCGGTGGTGATGACACGGATATCCGCTGCACCGTCTTCGCCCAGCGCGATCACACCGACCTGCGCGCCAGGTACCGAATGCTTGGCTGCCAGTTCGTCGAGGCGTTCCTGCCACTTCGGGGCGACAAGTAGGTCCTTGGGCAAGTCGGTCACAGGTCGAACTCCTTCGATCATGGAAGCCAGTGGCATAGATAGCGTTGCTGCGATCCGCTCAGGTCTCACTCGTCGGGAAGTGAGGTTGCGGAAGCAATAACCGTCCACCCATGATCTCAGTGTGCTCGCAGTCACGTCCTGGTCGATTGCACCGAACTCGACCCCGAAAATGGTGCGATCGGACGAGCCTGCGTTCAGGACTCGCCACTCGAAACGATCAGCGCTCGAAGGTTCCTTCCAAGCGATTGCGTGAACCGGGGTGGATCAAGCGCGCCGCACTGACCAACCCGTTGGCCGACCAGGTGCGGCGGCGAATCAACAGACACGGTTCCCCTCGATCGATGCGGAGCAGCTCGCATTCGTCCGGGCTCCCTAACACTGCTTCCACGACATGCTCGCCGCGAACCAGAGGCGCAACGTCACTCAAGTAGTTGTTGGGGGTGATCGCGGTGAAGTCCTGGCGCAGATAGTCGGGCGCCTCGTTCGGATTCACGAACCGGTCTTCCACCTGAATCGGGGTTTCGTCCTCGAAGTGCACCATCAGCGAATGGAACACCCGTTTGCCCACCGATTCACGAAGGAACGTCTGCCCGTGGTCGGTTTCTTCCTCACGAACGAACACGACCTCGGTTCGATGACGGTGGCCGCGGCGCTGAATCTCGTCGGCGATGTTCTTTACTTCGAACAGCGGGGACGCGGTCTTCGTGGCGGCGACAAAAGTACCGACCCCCATCATCCGCACGATCAGACCGTCGCTGGTGAGTTCACGAAGCGCTCGGTTGATCGTCATACGTGACAACCCAAGCGCACTGACCAGTTGATTTTCCGAAGGCAGCTGATCGCCTTCGGTCCACCGCCCCGAATTGATCTGCGAGACCACGAGGTTCTTCACCCGTTCGTACGCAGGGGCGGACTCGCCGCCTGCCTCGTTGAACAGCACGGCGAGTTCTGCGTCCACTTCAGCAATCGCCATCGCCACCACCCGTTCGTCGAAAACCACCGAGTCGGTTCTCCCGTTCGGCCTTCGAAGTCTATCCGTCTCGCGCACCTTTCCGATCAATCCGCGGGCGTCCGCGCCGGGCCTAGCCCACCATGCGCCGCAATTGGCTCGTCGCAACCGAAAGCGCAGCAAGATCGTGTTGCCCCGATGCCTCGATCTCGGCGAGCGCGAGAGTCGACCTCTCGATTCTCGACGCATTCCTTTCTTCCCACCTGGAGAGTTTTTCCGCTGTCGAGTCACCCGCTTCCGCGTCGGCCAAGACGTCGAGGGTCAAGGCCCGCACCGTCGAGTACAACTCGTCCCGCAGCGACAACCTCGCCAATGCGTTCCATTTTCCGTCCTTGCTCAATGCCGACACTCGATTGAGCATCGGGACGAGCCCAACATGCTCACCGAGCCGGAAGTAGAGTTCACCGGTCTCCGAGATTGCGCGATCGGCGAGGTCAGCGATCTCCACCACATCGAGCAGTCCGAACTGATCGAGCAATATCTCCACTCGCCTGACCAGGTTCTCCGGCGCGCCCTTGTCCGTGATGAGGACCGTTCGCGCAGCCAGGTTCCGCTGATCTGCGCCTACCAGCCAGTCATCGAGCTCGGTCGACGCCTCCGCGATGCGATCACCGAATCTGCTGATCTCGGCCCCGACGGCCAGCGGTTGCGGCCGACGCGTCAGCATCCACCGTGACGCCCGGTCGAGCAGTCGCCTGGTGAGCAGGATCAACTCGTCGGATACGGCGGTCCAGATCGAGGCTTTGCTGATGTCGTGCCACAACTTCCACAGTCCGAACACCTCGGAAACCACGGTGAAGGCACGTACCGCGTCTTCCGGATCAGCGCCGACCTCTTCACCGAGCCGATACGCATAGGTGATGCCGCCCCGATCGATGACGTTGTTCGTCAGCACGGTCGCGACGATCTCGCGCCGCAATGGGTGCCGGTCGAGAGCGTCGCCCCCTGCATCTCGAACGCCCTCCGGAAAGTAGTTCACCAGCGCCTTGCGGTAGATCTGGTTGTCGATCGAGCTTCCCGCCAACAGCGTGGACTTCAGATCGAGTTTGACGTGGGCCATCAGTGTGGCGAGTTCCGGCGACGTCAGCCCCGTTCCCGTCTTCTCGGCCGCGGCGAACTGCTTCTTGGTCGGAAACCCTTCGATGACGCGGTCGACGATTCCGCGAGATTCGAGGTTCGAAATCACTCTGCCGTGCACGCCGATCATTGCCCCCGCATCCGCACGCGTGGTGCCCATCAGTTCGTTCTGTGAACGGTTGTCTGCAAGAACGAGTTCGGCGACCTGATCGGTCAACGATTCGAGCAGTGCGTCGCGATGTGAGTCCGCGACGACGCCTGAGCTGATCAGGGAGTCGAGAAGGATCTTGATGTTCACCTCGTGATCGGAGCAATCGACTCCCGCGGAATTGTCGAGGGCGTCTGTATTGATCCGTCCGCCGATACGCGCGTATTCGATTCGTCCTGCTTGGGTGAGGCCGAGGTTGCCTCCTTCACCGATCACACGTGCACGCACTTCGTTGCCGTTCACCCGAACCGCGTCATTACTCTTGTCGCCGACTTCGAGGTCGGACTCACCGGAGGCCTTGACGTACGTTCCGATGCCGCCGTTCCACAAGAGATCTGCCGGGGACCGCAGAATCGCCCGAACCAGTTGCGGTGGAGTCAGTTCGGTGACGTCGGCGTCGAGACCCAGTGCCTGTCGCATCTCGTCACTGATCGGAACGCGCTTCGCCGAGCGCTCCCACACTCCGCCACCCGCACTGATCAAGGTCGGGTCGTAGTCGGCCCACGACGATCGTGGGAGCGAGAAGAGACGTGATCGCTCGTCGTACGAGCGCTCAGGTGACGGGTTCGGGTCGACGAACACGTGCCGATGATCGAACGCCGCGATGAGACGAATGTGCTTGCTGCACAACATACCGTTGCCGAAGACGTCACCACTCATGTCTCCGATCCCCACCGCGGTGAAGTCGTCGTGCTGGGTATCGACGCCGAATTCCCGGAAGTGCCGCTTGACACTCTCCCAGGCGCCCTTCGCCGTGATACCCATGGCTTTGTGGTCGTAGCCGACCGATCCGCCGGATGCGAAGGCGTCGCCGAGCCAGAATCCGTACTGCGCGGCAACGTCGTTCGCGATGTCGGAAAACTTTGCAGTGCCCTTGTCCGCGGCGACAACAAGATAAGTGTCGTCCCCGTCGTGGCGAACGACTCTTCGCGCCGCGACAACGGCGCCGCTCTGTTTGTCGACGTTGTCGGTCAGATCGAGTAGTCCGCGAATGAAGGATCGGTAGCACTCGATCCCGGCCGCCAACGTGGCTTCTCGGTCCGCGTCTACACCCTGTCCTGGAACCGGCGGGCGTTTGACGACAAATCCGCCCTTCGCACCGACAGGCACGATGACCGCGTTCTTGACTGCCTGCGCCTTCACCAATCCCAGGACCTCGGTGCGGAAGTCCTCTTTCCGATCCGACCAGCGCAAGCCGCCGCGGGCAACCGTACCGAAGCGAAGGTGCACACCTGCTACATCGGGTGAGTACACGAATATCTCGAACTTCGGTCGAGGGAAGGGCAATACGGACAGCTTCTCCGAATCGAACTTCAACGAGAGTGCGCCGAGCGATTCGGTGCCATAAACGAAGTAGTTGGTACGCAACGTGTTACGGACCAGCTCGGACAACGCGCGCAGGATCCGATCGGCGTCGAGTCCTTGCACTTGTGCCACGGCTGTTTCCACCTCCGCTGCTGCACGCGCACCTCGATCTCCGTCTACGACGTCGGGATCGAAACGGCTCTCGAACAATTCGCACAGACCGGCGGCGATCTCGGGATGATCGGCAAGTACCTCGGCGACGCGACTGGTGCTGTACGGAAATCCTGCTTGCTGCAAGAACTCCGCGTATGCCCGCAGCACCACTACTTGTTTCCAACCGAGTCCGGCGATCGCGACAAGTTCGTTGAACGAGTCCGGCTCGGCGGAGCCGTTTCGAACCGCGGCAAACGTCGCCGCGAACCGCGCGGCAAAGTTGTCGAAGCCTTCGACCGGCGCACTCGGATAGTCGAGCGTGAACTCGTAGATCCAGGACTGTTCCGAGCCTGCCGAGACGAGCTCGTACGGACGCTCGTCGACCACGTCGACCCCCAGGCTCTGCAATACGGGCAGCACCTCGCCCAGCGAGAGCGGGTCACCCGATACGTACAGCCCGAGTCGGTGAGTACCGGGTCCGTCGACAGATCGGGCCAACCGTGGGCTCACCTCTCCGAGTTCGAGGCCGTCGAATACCGCCATGTCCTCGGCGGCGCGGACGGCGTCGAAATCCTGCTTGTATGCCACCGGAACTTGCTCGGCGAACTGAGCACGCCTGCGCTGCTCGTCGTAGTGCGAAGCATCCAGAACGAATCGCTCGTCCCACGTCAGGCACGCGTCGACGACGAGATCCCGAATCTCCCGCGCTTGTCGCGCCGATGCGAAGTTTGCTCCACCGCCGACTGTGGCCGTGAAATGCACGACAGCCAAGGGAGATTCCGATACTCGACTGGAGAACTCGATGGTGCGGGCACCAAGCGCCTCGGAGAGTACCGACTCGGCCGTTGTTCTGATCGTCGTACTGAATTTCTCGCGCGGAACGAACAGCAAAGCCGACAGCTCCTGGTCTTGCCCCGTCGTCGGAGAACATCCCACGGGTTGCAGGAACAGATGGAACGACGTGCGGCCGTCCACAGAAGTGAGTTCGTCCAGTGCGTCCGCAATTCGGGCCGGGTCGGCGGCAAAGAGGACTGTGATCGGAATCGACTGAATCACCGCCAGCATCGATTGTCCGACAAACGAATCCACGGTGGATCCGGAGGCGTCGAAGATGTCTGCGACGCGCCCTCGCACGAGGGGGGTCCGCCTGACGTCTGCGACAAGTCCGGTCGAGGTGAAGGACCCGGTGAATCGGTATTCACGGTCACCGACTGACACGTCGATCTCGGTGGCGTATGCGGATCCACCGAACCCTTGCCCGAGGTACACCACTCCGATCGCGAGGGGCACCGCCTTCGAATCCGAAGAGCCGGTTGGATCGGGGAGCACGCCGAGGGTGTACGGCTCGTGCCTGTCGATTGTTCGCGCACCGCCGACGACACTGAAGTTTCCGGCACTGCACCACTGGAGGAAGTCAGCTTCTTCGGCGTGACCGCCCGAGGCCAGTTGCCCGCGCGCCTCGTCGACGAGATCCCGCAGGGGCGAGGTATCGCGGAAGGCACGCGCGATACGGTCGAGGATTCCGGCGACGTCATCAGCGATCACCTGCGCCTGCGCGTCCGAACAATGTGCGGGTAGTCCTATGTGGATCCATGATTCGGCACGCTCCCCGACCCGGGTGTCTTCAGTGCTGTGCGCCGGTTGCACGACTGTGCGAAGCACTGGGTGCACCACGAATTCCGGCTCCATGCGCGCGCGGGCAAGTGTCGCCAGAACCGCTTCGACGAGCTGCGGCATGTCGTCGCCGACGTATTGAATTGCCGGCCCGTCCCCCAGCTCCCCGGCCGGCGCGAGTCTCGAGATCGACGAGTTGTGTCCCCGTCGGCGCGAAAGATCCATGTGCGCGGCGACCATCGCAAGCTTGCGGTCTTCGGCGAGCGCCGCGTATCGATCAGCCGACAAGCCCTCGAAATACCTACTGCACACCCTCCTCACATTCTCGGAGTCCGGTGTCGTGTCGACTGAAACGAGGCTCATGTCAGCACCTTCCGCCGAAAGCCACGCTGCTTCCGACTTGTAGGGGGTTCGATCCGCGATCAACTTGTCTATACAGGATTAGACAAGTTGATCATTGCAGAACGTGAGCCGCGACACAACAGCTCCACCCCTGGACAAATTCGCCACCCTCAGCCATAGTCAGTCGTGCCAACTAGTGGCAATTAGATTCCATTAGATGAAATTCGTGAACTACCTCGCTTCGAAGGAGCCCCCGTGACCACCCAGACCGCGCACGACATCGACAGCGTTGATCTCGCTGAGTTCCGCAGCACCGTCCGAGCCTTCGCCAACGCCGAGATCCAACCCGGAGCAGCCGCACGCGACGAATCCAAAGAGTTCCCGGCGCAGCTGGTCAAGCGCCTCGGACAGCAGGACCTCATGGGCATTTCCGTGCCGGAGGAATTCGGCGGTCTGGGCCTGTCGACACGAACCCAACTTGTCGCCATCGAAGAAGTTGCACGCACCGACGCCGCACTGGCATCGATTTACACCGCGCACTACCTGGGCCTCGAGCCGATTCTCGTCGGCGGTTCCGAAGAGCAGAAGCACCGCTGGTTGCCCCAGCTCGCGTCGGGCGAACTGCTGGCCGGATTTGCACTCACCGAACCCGACGCCGGCTCCGACATCGCCTCGATGCGTACCGTCGCTCGACGCGAGGACGACGGCTGGCATCTCTCCGGATCCAAGACGTACATCTCCAACGCGAAGGAAGCCGACCTGGTCGTGCTCTTCGCCAAGACGGACCCGAGCGCAGGATTCCGCGGCATCACCGCCTTCGTCGTCCCCAAGGGCACTCCGGGAATCAGTTACTCGGAGCCGCAGGACAAGATGGGAATTCGTTCGGCTCCGACATACACCGTCTACCTCGACGACGTCGTGCTGCCGCTCGACTCGGTGATCGGCACCGAAGGTCGCGGCGGCAACATCGCCTTGACCGCACTGAACCGTGCGCGCATCGACGTGGCGGCAATGGCGAACGGCATCGCTTTGCGCGCTTGGGAACTGGGACGTGAGTACGCCACCGAGCGAAAGCAGTTCGGCACGCCGATCTTCGACTTCCAGGCAATTCAGCTACTCCTCGGTGGCTGCGACGCGCAACTGGTCGCGTCACGCGTCACCGCAGACTGGGCCGCCGACGTCAAGGACGCCGGTCAGGACATCCGCCGCGCCGCATCGATTTCGAAGTACGTCGCCACCGAGGCCTGCTTCTCGATCGTCGATCAAACCGTGCAGATCCACGGTGGCGCGGGATTCATGCGCGAATCGGAAATCGAACGCCTGTACCGCGATTGCCGCATTCTCCGCATCTTCGAGGGCACCTCACAGATCCAATTGCTCACCATTGCCGGCAACGCTCCGTCGCCGCGTTCCACCGATTTCTGAAAGGCACGGACATGTCTGCACTTCCACCACTCGACGGCATCCGGGTCATCGACCTCTCGCGAGTCCTCGCCGGACCCTACTGCACCGCACTGCTTTCCGACGCCGGTGCGGACGTCGTCAAGATCGAATCCGAACACGGTGAAGACTCTCGGCACCTCGGCCCGTTCCGCGACGGTGAAAGCATCTACTTCAACGTGCTCAATCGTGGCAAGCGTTCGGTGGCGCTCAACCTCAAGGACGACGAGGACCGTGAGGCGCTGCTGACGCTCATCGAGACCGCCGACGTCGTCGTGGAAAACTTTCGCCCGGGCGTCACCAAGCGCCTGGGAATCGACTACGAGGCTGCGCGGGCTCGCAATCCGCGGATCGTGTACGCGTCGATCTCCGGTTTCGGCCAGGACGGACCCATGTCCGGCGCCGCCGCCTACGACCTTGTAGTCCAGGCTCTTTCGGGAATCATGAGCATCACCGGCTCGGAAGAATCCGGCCCGACCCGGCTGGGTGAGTCGTTCGGAGACCTGGTCGCCGGGCTGTTCGCTGCCTGGGGAATCAGTACCGCCCTGCTGGGCGCTCGGGCGACCGGGCTCGGGCAGCACCTTGACGTCGCGATGTTCGACAGCATGCTCGCCATGCTGCCGACAGCACACAGCCAACTGCAATCCACCGGGCTCACTCCCCCACGCGTCGGCAACCGTCATCCGGTGTCAACACCGTTCGACACCTACAAGGCCGACGACGGTCTCTTTGTCCTCGCAGTTGCGAGCCAATCCGGCTTCGAGAAATTGGCGCAGACGATGAATCGCATCGACCTGATCGCAGATCCTCGATTTGCCGACGACACCGCCCGGACCGAGAACGAGCCGGCACTGCGCAAGGAGATCGAAAACTGGGCTGCCGGAAAGACCGTCGCCGACGTGGTCGGCATTCTCGGCGACGCGGGCCTCGCCGGCTCGGAGATCTGGGACGTCCAGCAGGCACTCACCTCCGCACAGGCCGAGTATCGCGGAGTCGTCGAATCGTTCGAGCACCCGGTAGCAGGAAAGATCTCCTACGTACGACAACCCGTCGTGTTCGGTGAGAGCCGACGCCCCGATGTCCGCCGCAGTCCCCTGCTGGACGAGCACCACGGTGAGGTACTGCCGGGCTCGCGATAGATTCAGCGCAGACATCCCTCGGCACTTGGAGTAGGACATGGCCCCCGGCGACGTGACCCGCAGCGCGAATCGCACGTTCGAACTTCTCGGTGCGATCGTCGAGCACGGCGGATTGACGCTCGGCGACGCCGCCAAGGCAACCGATCTGGCAACCAGTACCGCCCTTCGCCTGATCAGAAGCCTCGAACAAACCGAGTTCGTCGTTCGCGGCGAGGACAACGTCTATCGCGTCGGCCCGCGGCTACTGCAGATCGGAGCTCGCGCTCTCGGTGACAATCAACTGTTGCCGAGAGCCCGGCCCGCGATGAAGGCCATCGCCGAAACCACGAGGGAATCGACCTACCTGTCGACGATGGGACCGAAAGACACTGCGCTGTATCTCGATCAGATCGAGGGCACGCACGCGATCCGCCACATGGGGTGGGTGGGACAGAGTGTTCCCCTGGACGGCACCGCCGTCGGCGCAGCGTTGAGCGGCAAGGTAGGTGAGAGCGGGTACGCCATTGCGCACGACACCATCGAGGATCACTCGACCGGAGTTGCCGCGCCGATCTACAACGCAGTCGGTCAGATAGCCGGAGCGCTCAGCGTCGTCGGCCCGACATTCCGTCTGACGGACGAGGTCTGCGCCAGCCACGGTCGCGTCTTGGTGGAGCACTGCGCCCGGTTGTCCGCGGAACTCGGTAGCCAGACTCCCTGACCACCCCGAGCGCTTGGCGATTCAGTCTCGTATCCGAGACAATGTGGGTTCCCCGCTCCGGATTTCCTACCTACTCGTAAGGACACACCTCACATGACGACGAGCCGCGTGAAATCTGCTGAGCGCGTGCTCGACGTGCTCGATCTCCTGGCTCGTAGGGGTGTGCCGCTGGCGACGGCAGAAATCTCCAGCGCTCTCGACCTGCCGAAGAGTACGACGCATCATCTACTCAATGTCATGCGGGATCGACGGTTCGTCTCGTACTGGGCTGATCAGCGCGCCTGGACCCTGGGTGTCTCGGCGTTCGAAGTCGGTGCGTCGTACATGCGCTCAGGCCCACTTCACCGTGAGGGCCAACGATTCATGCTGGCACTCACTCAGTCGACGGATGAGACGTCCCATCTGGCGGTACTACAGGGCTCTGACGTCATCTACCTCGACAAACGTGAACCACTGAAGCCGGGCGTGCGATTGGTGACCGAAATCGGGACTCGCCTTCCAGCGCATCTCACCGCAGTCGGGCGCGCGATTCTGAGCCGTCTGGACGTGGAACAGATCAGCGCGCTCTACGAGGGATACACCTGGCCGACGCGGACCGGAACGGGACCGTCGACGCTCGCCGAACTGCGAGAACTGCTCGCCGCAGCACGTGAGAGCGGATATGCGGTCGAAGAGAATGCGACGACATCCGGGATCAATTGCATCGCCAGCCCCGTGATCACGCGGGACGGTCGTCCGGTCGCAGCTCTCGGCGTCACCTTCCTCTCCGGCTCCAAATCGGCCGAGGAGAGTGCCCTGATCGCCGACCGAGTGCGCGCCGTCAGCGCCGAGTTCTCCGCCGATCTCGGAGATCGAATGGTGGAGACCCCGCCCGCAGACATGTAGCCAATTTCTCCGCTGCATACTTTGCGGGCCTTGTTTTCGTCTCATATTCAAGACTAGAGTCTCGTATACAAGACTTGCTGGAACACTGCCGCATCATCATTGGAGTCCCATGAACGCCACCCCTGCCACCCATACAGCCACCCGAACCATTGAGGTCGGAATCGGCGCTGTCACCATCGCCGACGTCGTCGACGTCGCGCGCAACGGTTACGGCGTCGCATTGACCGCGGAATCACTGACCGCGATCGCCGAAAGTCGTGCACGCATCGAGGCCCTGGCCGCAGATCCCACGCCGGTCTACGGGGTTTCCACCGGATTCGGCGCACTTGCCACCCGGCACATTCCGGCGCATCTGCGGACGCAGTTGCAGCGCAGCCTGATCCGCTCACACGCGGCAGGTTCGGGACCGGAAGTCGAACGCGAAGTGATCCGGGCCTTGATGCTTCTGCGCCTGTCGACGCTCGCCACCGGAAGGACCGGAGTGCGCCCCGTGGTCGCACAGGCGTACGCCGACCTACTCACCGCAGGCATCACCCCGGTGGTGCACGAATACGGCAGCCTCGGATGCTCGGGAGATCTGGCACCACTGGCTCATGTGGCGATGGCAATCATCGGCGAAGGTTCCGTCCGCACCGCCGACGGTGAACTCACCGATGCGGCAACGGCATTGGCTGCCCATGGCCTCGAACCGGTGGTTCTGGCCGAGAAAGAAGGCCTCGCACTGATCAACGGTACCGACGGGATGCTCGGCCAACTGGCCCTTGCGATCACCGATCTCGATCATCTGCTCAAGTTGGCCGACATCGCTGCCTCCATGAGCGTCGAGGGCTTGCTCGGCACAGATCAGGTGTTCGCCGCGGACCTCCAAACGCTTCGCCCCCATCCCGGCCAGGGCGCGGCCGCGTCGAACATGGTGCGTCTGCTTGCCGATTCCCCGATCGTCGCCAGCCATGCGGGCCCTGACTGCACCAGGGTTCAAGACGCGTACTCACTGCGGTGCGCACCGCAGGTCGCCGGCGGCGCACGCGACACCGTCGATCACGCCCGCCTCGTCGCCGGGCGCGAATTGGCCAGTGCTGTCGACAATCCCGTTGTCACCCTCGACGGACGGGTTCGATCCAACGGTAACTTCCACGGAGCTCCCGTGGCTTACGTCTTGGACTTCCTCGCCATCGTGACCGCGGATGTCGCGGGTATCAGCGAACGCCGAACCGACCGCTTCCTCGATGTTGCGCGCAACCACGGTCTGACTCCCTTCCTTGCCGACGACCCCGGAGTCGACAGCGGACTGATGATCGCGCAGTACACACAAGCTGCCGTCGTGTCCGAACTCAAGCGACTCGCGAGCCCCGCCAGCGTCGATTCGATTCCCTCCTCGGCCATGCAGGAAGATCACGTCTCCATGGGATGGTCGGGTGCACGTAAGCTCCGCCGGTCCATCGACGGTCTCACCCGAGTTCTCGCGATCGAGATACTCACTGCAGCACGAGGAATCGATTTGCGATCCCCACTCGAGCCCTCACCAGCCACCGGAGCCGTCCTTCGGACCCTGCGCGAGAAGGTGCAGGGGCCGGGCACCGATCGCTTCCTGTCCCCCGAGATCGAGGCCGCGGTGGACTTGGCGGCATCCGGTGCACTCGTTGCGGCCGCGGAGAACGCGATCAGCGCCCTGGCATGAGCGCGCCCGGAGCGCTGCGGCCTCGCCCCCGACCCGAAATCGAAGCACTCCCTCGATACTCCAAAGCCGCCGGCCTCGAGCAGGTTCGGTGGCGGGCGTCGAGCAACGAGTCGACGGTTGCACCCTCGGCGGCAATTCTCGAGGCCGTCAATCTCGCGGCCTCACACTCGCACTTGTATCCGTCGCTGTTCGGCGACACGCTGATCGCCCGGTTGAGCGACCGCCTGGGCGTCGGCGACGACCAGGTATTGGTCGGCGCCGGGTCGTTGGCACTGCTCCAGCAGGTATTGACCGCATACACGGGCCCGGGCACCGAAGTCGTCTACCCGTGGCGCAGCTACGAGGCGTACCCGATTCTGATCGGAATCGCCGGGGCGAGCGGTGTACCCGTCGCACTCGATTCCGAACACCGGCACGATCTGAGTGCAATGGCGGCAGCCGTGACTCCGCAGACCCGCGCGGTACTCGTCTGCAACCCCAACAATCCGACCGGAAGCGAGTTCTCGACCGCCGAGTTCGTCTCGTTCGCACGCTCGATCCCGGGTGACGTCCTCATCCTTCTGGACGAGGCTTACCGGGAGTTCGCGACCAGCGATGTCGACGGCGTCGACCTGCTTCGAGCCTTTCCCAACATAGTCGTATTCCGAACCTTCTCCAAGGCTTACGGATTGGCCGGCCTTCGGGCCGGCTATGCCATCACCAATCCGGCGATCGCAGCGGACCTTTCCAGCGCGGCACCGCCCTTCGGGCTCAGCGCCGTTGCCGAGGCCGCGGCCTGCGCAGCGTTGACCGATCCGGCGCACACCGATTCGATAGTCGAAACGGTGACGCAGGGTCGCGCTCACCTACGTGAGCAACTCGCTGTGCGCGGCGTCGAGTCCGTCCCCAGCGGAGCGAACTTCGTCTGGATCCCTCTCGGCGAGAGAGCTTCTGCACTAGAAGCGGCTTGCGTCGCCCAGGGTGTCTCGGTCCGGATGTTCCCCGGCGAGGGAGTGCGGGTCACCGTCGGCGAGCGGGCCGCAGAAGACGCCGTGATCGCCGCTGTGGATGCTCTCGCACACAACCTTTGACCGACTGGAGATAAGAATGTCCGTCCACGAACTCGCTCGGTCGATCGGTTCGAGTCGCCTGATCACCGACCCGGCGGTAATGGACTCGTACCGTCGCGACGAGGCCCATCTCGCCGAACCCGGCCATCCGGCAGCCGTCATGCTCGCTGATACTGCGGCCGACATTTCCGAGGCTCTGAAATGGGCTACTGCTCACCGTGTCCCGGTGGTAACCCGCGGTGCGGGAACCGGTTTGGCGGGTGGCGGGGCAGCCGTCGAGGGCTGCCTGGTCATCTCGACCACTCGCATGCGCTCGATTCTCGAGGTCAATCCGGACGATCAGCTGGCTGTCGTGGAAGCCGGGGTGATCAACGCTGACATCAGCCGAGCAGCAGACGAGTACGGGCTGATGTACGCCCCCGATCCGAGCAGCTTCGAGATCTCCACGATCGGCGGAAACATCGCCACCAACGCCGGTGGACTGCGTTGCGTGAAGTACGGCGTCACCCGCGATTCAGTCCTGGGTCTCGAGGTTGTGCTCGCCGACGGTCGGATCGTGCGGACAGGCCGAAGGACCGTCAAAGGTGTTGCGGGATACGACTTGACCAGTCTTCTCGTCGGTTCGGAAGGAACACTCGGAGTCGTCACGAGTGCCACGCTCAAGTTGCAGCCCAAGCCCAAGAGAGCACCGGTCACCGTCGTCGGCAGTTTCGACTCTCTCCGCTCCGCAGCGGACGCGGTTGCCGCGGTCGTTCGCGACGGGATCGGGCCGAGCCTGCTGGAGCTGATCGATCGAGCAACCCTTCGCGCAGTCGACGACTGGAAACGAATCGGGTTGGAAGACAACACTGCCGCGATGCTGATCGCACAGGCCGATGGGGTCGACGCCGACGCAGCAGCCGCGGCGATGCAGAAACACTTCGAGCAGGCCGGCGCCGATTTTGTCGCCGTCTCACAGGACGCAGCAGAAGCCGCACAGCTACTCGAGATTCGCCGACTCGCCTATCCGGCATCCGAACGACTCGGTCAATGTCTGGTGGAAGACGTCGGGGTCCCGCGGTCGAAACTGCCCGACATGCTCGAAAGTATCGACCGGGCGGCCGCCGAGCACTCGGTCAAGATCATGACCGTCGCGCACGCGGGTGACGGCAACGTCCATCCGACCTTCGTCTTCGACCGCACAGCCGACGGCTCGGTCCCCGAAGCCGTGTGGACCGCCGCGGACGAGGTCTTCCGGCGTGCTCTCGAACTCGGCGGAACTCTGACCGGAGAGCACGGCGTCGGCGTTCTGAAGCGTCGCTGGCTCTCTCTCGAGCTCGGCGAGGACAGCATGCAACTGCACCGATCGATCAAGGCCGCGTTCGATCCACTCGGAATCCTCAACCCTGGTAAGGGTTTCTGATTCTCGAGCGGTGTTACACAGCATTTACGCGAAATCGGGTTTCAGGTATTGACGCCTGTATATACAGGCATATACATTTATCCGCAGTGACAGTGACCCAGCGCACAGAGCACCAGGCGCAAAGCACCAAGCACGAAGAAGGTGGGCAATACCCCGACGTCGATTCCGTCGCTCGACGGGCTCGCAGCAGAAAGACAGGCCTATGACTCACGATGGACCGGCCGAGGTCATCCTCACTCCGGAACGACGCACTATCGACGTCGTCCCGGATGCAGAACGACACGGCACCCCGCGCAGCCAGTTCACTCTCTGGTTCGGCGCCAACATGCAGATCACGGCAATCGTCGACGGTGCTCTCGCCGTCGTATTCGGCGCGGACGCCATCTGGGCAATCGTCGGACTTCTGATCGGCAACATCTTCGGTGGCGCTGTCATGGCGCTTCACTCCGCACAGGGCCCGCGCATGGGCCTCCCCCAGATGATCTCGAGTCGCGCCCAGTTCGGCGTCAAGGGAGCCGTCGTACCGCTAGTTCTCGTCATCCTGATGTACCTCGGCTTCGCTGCCACCGGCACCGTGTTGGCCGGCCAAGCCGTCAACAAGATCCTGCACATCGACAGCCCCACCGTCGGCATCGTCGTCTTCGGTCTCCTCACCGCATTCGTCGCGGTCACCGGCTACAAGCTGATCCACATCGTCGGCAGGATCGCCACCGTCGTGGGCATCGTCGGATTCTCCTACCTGGCCGTTCGACTGTTCCTCGAGTACGACGTCGCCTCGTACGTCGGTATCAAGGGCTTCGACATCGTCACCTTCCTGCTCGCGATCTCGCTGGGCGCCGGTTGGCAGCTCACGTTCGGCCCGTACGTCGCCGACTACTCGCGTTACCTGCCGCGCAGCACCTCCGAGAGCACTACCTTCTGGTCGACGTTCCTCGGTAGCGTCATCGGATCACAGTGGTCCATGACCTTCGGCGCCCTCGTCGCGGCCTGCGCCGGCGACGCGTTCCTGGGTAACCAGGTCGGCTTCATGGGAGATCTGGCCGGACCCGCTGCCATCGCCTTCCTGATCTACTTCGTCATCCTGGTCGGCAAGCTGACGGTGAACGTGCTCAACGCGTACGGCGGATTCATGTCGATCCTGACCACCGTCACAGCCTTCAACGGCCAGTCACGAATCTCGAGCACCGCCCGTACCCTCTACATTCTCGGGTTCACCGCCGTCTCGGTGTTGATCGCGATCGCCGCCAGCGCCGACTTCCTGGACAACTTCAAGAACTTCGTCCTGGTGTTGCTGATGGTGTTCACGCCGTGGAGTGCGATCAATCTGATCGACTACTACCTGATCTCCAAGGAGCGCATCGACATTCCGGCGCTCTACGACGTCAACGGTCGATACGGAGCATGGAACTTCACCGCATTGGCTTGCTACGCCGCCGGCGTTCTCGCCCAGATCCCGTTCCTCGCCCAGAAGATGTACACCGGCCCCGTCACGGACATGCTCGGCGGCGCCGACATCTCCTGGATCGTCGGCATCGTGTTCACCGGGCTGATCTATTACCCGCTCGCCAAACGCACCAGCAATCCACCTTCGTCGATGATCTACCCCGATCACACCGCGATGACCGACTCTCGCGTCTGATCCCCCAACATCTTTCGAACTTCAGTTAAGCAAGGAGAACACCATGGAAATCAGCACCCCCGGCCACGAGCCGCGCCCCGTCCGTGCTCCCCGCGGCCCCGAGCTCACGACGCTCGGTTGGCAGCAGGAGGGCGCCCTGCGCATGCTCATGAACAACCTCGACCCCGATGTTGCCGAGCACCCGGACAGCCTCGTCGTCTACGGCGGAACCGGTCGCGCAGCACGTAGTTGGGCGGCATTCGACGCCATGGTCGCCACGCTGAAGACGCTGAAGAACGACGAGACCATGCTCGTGCAGTCCGGCAAGCCGGTCGGTGTCTTCCGCACCAACGAGTGGGCACCGCGAGTGCTGATCGCCAACTCCAACCTCGTCGGTGACTGGGCGAACTGGGAAGAGTTCCGCCGTCTCGAAGACCTCGGCCTGACCATGTACGGCCAGATGACCGCAGGCTCCTGGATTTACATCGGCACCCAGGGAATCCTGCAGGGCACCTACGAGACCTTCGGCGCCATTGCGAAGAAGCGCTACAACGGATCGCTCGCCGGAACGATCACGCTCACTGCAGGTCTTGGCGGAATGGGCGGCGCCCAGCCTCTCGCCGTCACCATGAACGACGGCGTCGCGATCTGCGTCGACTGCGACATCACCCGCATCGACCGTCGTATCGCCCACAAGTACCTCGACACCAAGGCCGACAGCATCGAGCACGCGCTCGAACTGGCGACAGCGGCACGCGACGCCAAGAAGCCGCTCTCCATCGGCCTCGAAGGCAATGCGGCAGAGATCTTCCCGGCGCTGCTGGAGATGAAGGCCCCCATCGACATCGTCACCGACCAGACCTCGGCGCACGATCCCCTCGCCTACCTGCCGATCGGGATCGACTTCCCCGACATGAAGATCATGTCGGAGAAGGATCCGCAGAAGTTCACCGAAGATTCCCGCAACGCGATGGCCGCGCACGTCAAAGCCATGGTCGGATTCATGGACGCCGGCGCCGAGGTGTTCGACTACGGCAACTCCATCCGTGACGAGGCCCGCAAGGCCGGCTACGACCGCGCTTTCGACTTCCCAGGATTCGTTCCGGCCTACATCCGCCCGCTCTTCGAAGAAGGTCTCGGCCCCTTCCGCTGGGCAGCTCTCTCCGGTGATCCCAAGGACATCGAGGCCACCGACAAGGCCATCCTCGAACTCTTCCCCGAGAACGAGCACCTGCGTCGCTGGATAACCATGGCAGGCGAAAAGGTTGCCTTCGAGGGCCTTCCGGCCCGCATCTGCTGGCTCGGATACGGTGAGCGCCACCTCGCGGGCCTCAAGTTCAACGAGATGGTCGCCTCGGGCGAACTGTCCGCGCCGATCGCCATCGGCCGCGATCACCTCGACTCGGGATCGGTCGCCTCGCCGTACCGCGAAACCGAATCGATGATCGACGGGTCCGACGCGATCGCCGACTGGCCGCTGCTCAACGCCCTGGTCAACACCGCGTCCGGCGCTTCGTGGGTTTCACTTCACCAAGGCGGCGGCGTCGGTATGGGACGCTCCATCCACGCGGGACAGGTGTGCATCGCCGACGGCACCGAACTCGCGGCCAAGAAGCTCGAAGCGGTTCTCACCAACGATCCCGGGATGGGCGTCATCCGGCATGCGGATGCAGGATACGACCACGCCATCGACACGGCGGCCACGCGCGGCGTCCGTATCCCGATGACCGAGAACTGAAACAGCTCCACCACCTCACACTGAGTTAGGAATTACATTGACCACGAATGGTTCTCGAACCACAGTTCTGACCAACATCGGAACCCTCGTCACCAATGACCCGACTCTGGGTGAGGGCAAGCTCGGCGTACGACACGACGCGGCAATCGTTTTCGACGACGGCGTTGTTGCTTGGGTCGGCGATTCCGCCGACGCCCCGGCTGCCGATATCGGTCAGGATATCGGCGGTCGGGCCCTGCTCCCCGGCTTCGTGGAGAGTCACTCACACCTGGTGTTCGGTGGCGAGCGGGCCGAGGAATTCGCAGCTCGCATGGCGGGCGAGAAGTACGCCGCCGGCGGCATTCGCAACACCATCGAAGCGACGCGCTCGGCCACCGACGAACAATTGCAGGCCAATGTTCGGCGCCTACTCGACGAATCCCTGCGCTCGGGCAGCACAACCGTCGAATGCAAGACCGGGTACGGGCAGAACACCGAGAGCGAACTACGCAGCGCACTGATCGCCGGGCAGTTCACCGACGAGGTCACACTGCTGGCCGCCCATGTTCCACCACCCGAATATGCCGGCCGCGCCGATGATTACGTCGCCATGGCGTGCGACGAGATGATCCCTGCCTGTGCGCCACACGCAAAGTGGATCGATGTCTTCTGCGAGCGAGGAGCGTTCAACCGCGAACAGGCTCATGCAGTCCTGAGCGCAGGCGTCGCCGCCGGACTGACCCCCCGAGTTCACGGCAATCAACTCGGCGAAGGGCCAGGAGTTCAGCTCGCCGTCGAGATGGGAGCAGCGTCCGTCGACCACGTCACGTACGTCACCGCCGAGGACATCGACGCCCTGGCTCAAAGTTCCACCGTAGCAACACTGTTGCCCGGCGCCGACTTCTCCACCCGCAACAAGTACCCCGACGCACGCGCACTGCTGGACGCCGGAGTCACCGTAGCTCTGGGCGCCGACTGCAATCCCGGTACCTGTTACACCACGAGCCTTCCGTTCTGCATCGCAATTGCGGTGCGAGACATGCACATGACGCCCGCTGAGGCAGTCTGGGCAGCCACTGCAGGTGGCGCTCGGGCGCTGCAGCGCACCGACGTCGGAACCCTTTCTCTCGGAACACGTGCCGACGCCATCGCGCTCGATGCACCGTCGTACCTCCACCTCGCCTACCGCCCGGGCGTCCCTCTGGTGCGCGAGGTCTGGAAAAACGGCGCACTCGCCACAAGCTACTGAAATACACTCACCGGGAGGCCGTCGTGGCACATCAGATCGCAGTCGACATCGAACCCAAGCCGTGGACCGGGCGCTCGGACGGCACCACTGCCGAGCATCTGCGGTGGCATCATGCCGTGCAACCGTATTCAGCCGAAACAGCTCCCGGCGACTGTGTTCTGATCGGATTCTCCAGTGACGAAGGAGTCCGCCGCAACAAGGGCCGCCGCGGCGCCGCGGACGGCCCGGACGCGTTGCGAGCGGGGTTGGCCTCCATGGCGCTGGCCGAACCACTGCAGATTCAGGACGCGGGAACCGTTGCCGTGTCGGGTGAAGAACTCGAGACCGGTCAGGCCGCACTCGGAAACGCCGTCAGCGTTGCGCTCGATTCGGGACACTTCCCCGTGGTTCTCGGGGGAGGACACGAAATCGCCTACGGTACATACCTCGGCGTCGCGGGCTCCGACTTGCGAACCGCCGGAGCCAAACTCGGAATCCTCAACTTGGATGCGCACTTCGATCTACGTGGCGACCCGATCCCCAGTTCCGGCACGCCCTTTCGTCAGATCGCCGAGGACGAAGCCGCGGCAGGCACCTCACATCAGTACAGCGTGATCGGAATCAGCCAACCGAGCAACACCACTGCTCTGTTCGACACGGCTCACCGCCTTGGCGTTCGCTATCTGCTCGACGAAGAATGCGGAGTGATCGGTCGAGGCGTCGTGGATCAGTTCCTCGCAGACTTCCTCGACGACGTCGATCTGGTCTACCTGACCATCGACCTCGACGTGCTTCCCGCCGCCGTGGCGCCGGGCGTCAGCGCACCCGCGGCCTACGGCGTCAGTCTGGAAACAATCCAATACGTATGTGATCGAGTCACATCCAGCGGAAAGCTCGCGGTTCTCGATGTCGCCGAACTGAACCCGAGCCTCGACATCGACAATCGCACTGCCCGGACCGCTGCTCGCCTGATCCACCGGATAGTCACCAAGCACGTGCCGGTTCGGCGCTAGCCTCGGCGCGCCTCCAGCGCATCGAGAATGAGATCGAGACCGTAGGCGAACTCACTCGTGTGGTCGTAAGCCGGACTCAGACCGTGATCGACGATCATCTCGTGAAGGAAGGGCAACTCTCCAGCCGGAAGGTGCTCGAGGATGTCACTCGCAACTTCTTCGACGTCGACGGGCCCGCTGATCGGCAGATTCGCCTCCTGGAGAACATATCCGCCGATGTAACTGTCGATCAGCGAGGCTCCGTGGGCGGCCATCGGCAGCGTGAACCCGGCCTTCCGGAGGACTCCGAGCACAGCGTCGAGATGACGCAGGGTCGCCGAGCCAGGGTTGCGTCGCGAATCCAGCAAACCGAGAGCCCAACGGTGCTGCGACAGGACTGTGCGAGCGGAAAAGGCGCGTCCACGGATTGCATCTCGCCAATCCGCACACTCGCCGTCGGGTAGGTCGATCGCCTCGAAGACCGCATCGACGAGGCCGTCGAGAATCGCATCTTTGTTGGGCACGTGGTGGTAGAGCGACATCGCCTCGATGCCCAACTCCTGGGCCACCCGTCGCATCGTGACGGCCTCGACACCACCCGCGTCGGCAACGCGGATCGCACCCTCGATTACGCGAGTCCTGTTCAGCGACTGTCGCGGTTGCCGTGACACACAGACTCCCCTCCGAGGAACGAATACGTTGACAACCTTACATCCGTAAGTCACCCTTACAGGTGTAAGCCAGCCTTACGTTCGTAAGGCGCTCGCGAAGGGAGACCGCAATGCCGATGCCGAGATGGTGGGGACATGTCAACAAGCGAGTGTTCAATCCTCGTGCGATCTCGAGCGGGAAATGGCCGGTACTGACACACGTCGGACGCACATCCGGCACGACCTACCGGACCCCTCTCGACGCCTATCCGGTCGAGGGTGGCTATGTCTTCATTCTGGTGTACGGATCAGGCTCGGACTGGGTGCAGAACGTCTTGAAAGCGGGAAGCGCTCGACTGTCGGTCGACGAGACGGAGGTGCGCCTTGGCGCCCCGCGCCTCGTCACGAAAGACGAAGCATTTCAAGCACTTTCCTCAGATGTGTCCCAACCCCCGAGACTGCTCCGCATCACCGAGTACCTTCGGATGGATCTGATTACGGCCTGAGGCTGCCCGTCACGCGAGGACCTCACGCACGGCGGACCTGACTTCGTCCATGCTGCAACCGGATTCGATCAGTTCAGTACCCGTATGCACCAGCGAGTTGATCAACTTGGCGGTGAGCTTCGGGTCCGACACGCCACGGAGGCGAAGGGCCTCGACAAGCGGAAGCACAAGACTGTCGTGCATTTCCATGATCCGCGAATCTCGAAACGTTTGCGGGGTCAGCGTCGCCAGCGCTCCGACTATCGCATGCTCCCCATCGGCAACCAGTTGGAGGTTTGCCTCGACGTACGCCCATACCGGATCGTCTGCGCCTGCCATCGCCTCGACGATCTTGTCGTTCCAGCGCGGGAACATGTCTTCGACGACGGCACTGAGGAGATCTTCTCGGGACCGGAAGTAGTGATAGGCACTCGACCTGGCGAGCCCGGCCTTCGCTGCCACCTCACCGAGCCCCGGCGGCCGGTCCGGGGTCTCGGACAGAAGAGCGTGTGCAGCGTCGAGGAGGGCACGGCGCTGAGCAGCACGATGCTCGACCACAGTGGGGGCATCGATCCTCGGCACCGAATCTCCTCCAGTCCCCTTGCGGGCTTACTCGCTCTGACGCAATCGGCCGTCAACCATTTCGAGGATGCGGTCGCAGTGCCCGAGCACGTCGTGATCGTGGGTCACCATGATCGTAGCGACGCCGGCCTCGTGAGTTTCGCGCGAGAGCAGTTCAACCACCTCATGGCTACGTTTTCGGTCGAGAGCAGCCGTCGGCTCGTCGACGAGCAGTAGCGAGGGATTGCTCATCAATGCCCGAGCGATACCGACGCGCTGTCGTTCGCCGCCGGAGAGTTGACCAGGTCGACGATCCGCACGGTGGCTCATACCGACCGAGTCGAGCAATTCCTCGGGATCGCGCCCCGGCCGCCCCGTGAGCTTGGGAATCAGCCGAAGCTGATCGCGCGCCGTCAGCGCTGGAATCAGATTGCCGGATTGAAAGACGAAGCCGACCTTGTCTCGTCGAAGTTTGGCCAATGCACGGGCCGGCATCGCCGACACGTCGACGCCGTCGATGACAATCGTTCCACTCGACGGCCGACCGAGTCCGCCTGCCACAGCGAGCAAGCTCGACTTTCCAGCCCCTGACGGCCCGACGATCGCGACGAGTTCGCCGCCCGTGACCTCGAGGTCCACGTTGTCGAGGGCGAGCACTGTGGAGTCACCGTCACCGAATCGAAGACTGACAGCGGTCAATACCAGTCCGGTAGTGGTTTTTTCGACTGTGGTCATCGGTTTTCCCCCAATGCGGTGAGCGGGTTGACACGCGTAACGCGGACGATGGAAACGGCTGCGCCGATCAGCCCGAGTACCGCCAAGAGCACTGCGCCGTTGACGACAGGACCGGACTCCAGAGCGAACGGCATCCCACCGCCTTCGAGTCCCGAGCCGAGCCCCAAGCCCAGCAACACACCGATGCCGATGGAACCAAGCAGCACTACCAGTGCCTGTGCCATGCCGTCGCGAAGCAGGAAGCCGGTGGAGGCTCCCATCGCACGCAACACTGCGAGTTCGCGACCACGCTGAACTGTCCAGATACTGAAGAATGCACCGACGACCAGTGCGGAGATCGCGTACAGAAACGCCTTGATCATCGACATTGTCATCATTTCCGCGGAGAAGCCCGGTGAGGAGTCGAAAGATTCCTCGAGCGTCTTTGCGGACGTTCCCGCCGCCGCATCGCCCGATACGAGGTTCGGCAGTGTATCGTCCAGCCCGCGAATCGCGACAACGCTCGCTTCGGAATACGCACTGGCGTTGGCGGTTTCGCCGATCTTGGTACCGGCGTGAACCTCCTGCCAGGTACGCAGGGGCAGGTAGGCGACGTCGACGTGCCCGAAAGTGCGCTTGTCTTCGGTGAATCCGACAACTGTCAGCTCCGTACCGAGTCGATCGAGTATCACCGTGTCACCGATCGCAACACCGTCGTCGCGGAAGGTAGAGCTGACGATGATGTCCGTGTCGGCTTGCAGTCCCCTCCCGTCGGCGGTGACGGGCTCGAGGAAGGAGCCAGGTTCGATACCGAAGAGCGTGAGATCGACAGGCGTGCCACTGCGAGTTTTTGCATTGACGATCATGTTGCCGAAGAGCTCGGCGTCTTGGACATCCGGTTGCGCGCGCCATGCCTGCGCCTGCTCTTCGGTGACGACCGACCGTGAAAAGGCAGAGTCTGCCTTCGTGTCCGGAGCGAAGGCGAATGCCTGGATCGGTGTCCGTTGCAAAGCGGACACACCATCATTGACCAGGCCGGACGAGAGGCCGGACAGGATCACCATCAAGATCGAGATGAGGGCAACCACGGCGCCCATCAAGAGGAATCGGTTTCGCGCAAACCACAGTTCACGCAGGGCGAGGAACATTCGGGAAGCTCCAAAGTCGTCGGTGCGAGTCACGCCGACTTTTATCGACGCCTTGTCGAAATCATATCGACAAGGCGTCGTAAAACTATGTGAGGTGCGTTACTACTATTCGTAGTAGCCATCGTGAGGCGCTGAGCGTCGTATCAGTCCCCGACGCCCACTGGCCGATCGCCGACAATCGAGATTCGATCCATCACACGACGAGCCGGGAAGTAGTCACTGGCCGCGTAATGCTGGCAGGTCCGATTGTCCCAGAACGCAACAGTATTCGGCTCCCACTTCAGTCGGACCTGGAATTCCGGACGATTGACGTGGCGATACAGCATCGTGAGAAGTTCGTTCGATTCCTCTTCGGATACGCCCAAGATCCGTTGCGTGAAGGTCATGTTGACGAACAACACCCGCCTGCCGCTTTCCGGAATGACCCGAACCACCGGATGCTGCACCGCGGGGAACTTCGGACGCAACATCTCGACCGCATCCGCCGGCATCGACCTGCCGAACGAGTTGATCCAATCATGTTCTGCAACAAGCGGGTCGATACGCTTCTTGACGTCTTCCGGAAGCAGATCGTAGGCAGCAGCGGTGTCAGCCCACAACGTGTCACCACCCACCTCTGGCACCTCGACTGCACGAAGTACGGCGGCAAATGAAGGAAACTCGTGCCACGTCACGTCGTTGTGCCAGTTGTTCTCGACGCCGCCGACCATTGCATCCTTGGCCAGCGTCGTGACATCGACGTCCGTCTGCCCTGGCTGCGTGTACTTGAAGAACGGATGCTGTTCGAGATCGCCCCAACGCTCGGCAAAAGCTCGATGTTCTGCTCGGCCGAGGTCCTGATCCCGAAAGAAGAGGACTTTCCATTCGAGGAGAGCGCGGCGAAGTTCCGCAATCACGGCATCAGACAGGTCCCCACCGAGTCGAATGCCGGAGATTTCCGCTCCGATCGTCGGCGTGACCGCCTTGACCGCAAAGTGTTCGTACGGCGCCGGAACTACGGACTCGGGATTCCGGCGAGCGACAAGTGGACCATAGGCAGCAAGCGGATCGGTGGGGATCGGAAAGATCGTTGCCGCAGGCAAAAGGGTAGCCATCAAGGCACTTCCTCGGAATCGACGATGTCGTAACGGACAAAATCCAGATTAAGGCTATGTCCTTAACGTGTCAACGGTCACGTTCTCCGGCGCGCACCTTGACCCTGACGCCGCGTCAGGGTTGGAGAATGGTTGCCACAGACGAAATCCGAATCGACAAACGGGAGGGCGAGGCGATGATGACCATCGGCGAGCTGGCGAATCTGGCCGGCACCACCGTCAGATCCGTGCGCTACTACCACTCGAACGGGCTTCTCGAAGAACCACAACGCCAACCCAACGGCTACCGCATGTACCGGGCGGTGGACCTGGCACGACTGAGCCGCATCCGCCGCCTGCGCGATCTGGGGATTCCTGTTGCCAAGATCGCCGAACTGCTCGACGGCGACGCTCACGACACCCGGTCCGCACTCGACGCACTCGACAAGGAACTGGCAGCCAAGGCCGAACAGATCGCGGTTCAACGTGCTCACATCGAGTCGCTACGCCGCAACGCCGATCCCGAACTACCCGACGCGTTTTCGGAAGTGCTCGCACAGTACGTCGTTGCCGGTGCACCGACAGCGTGGATCGACAACGAGCGCGAACTCCTGATTCTCGCGCTCACCGTCTCCGGGGGTGATCCCGAAGTCTGCGATTCACTCCTGAGCGCACACCGCCGGGCGTTGGCTAAGCCGAACCGCAAGCAGGCAATCGAATTGATTACTCGCATGTACGCCCTCACCGACGCTCCGGCGGACGCCGACACGATTGCGGCCCTTGCCATTCAGTTCTGCGATTTCACCGAGAGAGTGCTTCCTGAACAGGCCGCACCGGAACGCCCTTCACCCACCCGGTTGGTAGCGGTGCTGCGCGAGCACCAAGCAGATCGAAGAACCCCGACCCAGGAAAGATTCGCGAAGGCTGTAGCGGCCGAGTTCGCTGCCCGCCAGTCTCGACCCTGAAACTCCGCCACTGAATCCCCACATCGGAAGTGGGGTGATCAACGCTGCCCGAAAATGGGCTCGAAACAAGGACACGACACGATAATGACTGGATCCATCATGCCCAGATCACGCACGCCTCGACCACGAAAGTGGCTGGCTACCACAATCGCCGCTGTCGCACTCGCAGTACCTGCGCTGGCGGCGTGCTCGGATCCTGCTGCTCCGCAGGAAGATCCACAATCGAATCTCAGCGCGTTCCACGACCAGGATGTCGAATGGGGGCCATGCGCCACAGACACCGGAACATCGACGGCAAGTGACTGCGCCATGGTCACAGTACCTTTGGACTATTCCGCCCCTGACGGCAAGACAATCGAAGTGGCGATCTCGCGGGTCGCGTCCACCGACCCTGCACAGCGACGCGGGATCTTGCTCACCAACCCTGGTGGCCCGGGCGGCCGAGGACTGGGATTGCCCGAGATTCTGAATGCCGGGATGACACCGGAAGTCGCAGCGGCATACGACGTCATCGGCATGGACACCCGAGGGCTCGGCAAGAGCACGCCGATCGACTGCGGCGTCGAGCAGATGACATGGATGCGTTCACCGGGTACCACAGAGGAAGGGTGGAACGAAAGTGTTGCGCTCGCACGCGAGGCCGCTGACACATGCTGGGACAAGTACCCGGACTATCTGCCGCACATCAATACTCAGAACATCGCCCGCGACCTCGACGTGATTCGTGGCGCCCTCGACCAGGAGAAGGCGTCGTACTTCGGGTGGTCGTACGGCACATATCTTGGTGCGACCTATGCGCAAATGTTCCCAGACAGGATCGACCGTGTGGTTCTCGACAGCGCACCGGACCCGAAGAAATACGGATACGAGATGTTCCAGGACATGGGCCCGGCCAATGAGAAAGCGATCGACGGATTCTCACAGTGGGCAGCAGAACGCAATTCCACCTATGCACTCGGATCGACGCCCGCCGAAGTTCGCGCCCTCGTCGAGAAGCTGATCTCGGACGCTGCCACCACTCCGATTCAGATCGGTGACTACGCCGTCGACGATCACGTCCTTCCATTCCTGATGTACGTCAACGGAACCGGGGACACCGAAAAGGAAAGCGAGGCATTCGCTCAGGTATTGGTTCAGTTGCGCGAACTCGCCGCAGGCAAGACCGTCGAGGACATCCATCCCCAGCTGACGGGACTGATGCAGGCGTGGTTCCAGACCGAATTGGGGACCGGCCCTGACTATGCCGGAACAATCGCCATTGTCTGCGGAGACGTGTCGATGCCGAGCGATCCCGCGTGGTATCGCAACAAGTTGGAGGAGCACCGTGGTGATCAGCCGATCTTCGCCGGCACGCACAACACGATCATGCCCTGCGCGTTCTGGCGCAGTGAGGCCCCGAAGCGGATCGACATCGACAACAACGTTCCGGCATTGCAGATCCAGGCAACCGGTGACACCCGCACGACGTACGACGAAGGCCTCGGCATGCATGAAGCGATGAAAGGTTCACGGCTCGTGACAGTTCCAGGCCGCACTCATGCGGTGTTCCCGGGCTACGCGAATACTTGCGCAAACGCCGCCGTCAACTCGTACCTGCTCGACGGCTCACTGCCCGCCGAAGACGTGGTGTGCGAGTCATGATCTCAGCCAGTCAGCTCGCTCTTGATCTCGTTCTTGAGAACTTTGCCGACCTTGGAGCGAGGTAGATCGTCCCAGACGATGACTTGCTTCGGAGTCTTCACACTTCCGATGCGAGACTTCACGAAAGCCATCACCTCGGCGCCGTCGATGTCTGCGCCGAGGTGTGGCTGCACCACTGCCACAACACGTTCGCCCCACTTGTCGTCCGGCAACCCGATCACTCCGCAGTCCTGAATCCCCGGATACGCCATGAGTGCCTGCTCCACCTCGACCGAATAGACGTTGAAACCGCCGGTGATGATCATGTCCTTCGCACGATCGACGATGAACAGGAAATTGTCCTCGTCCAGGTACCCGATGTCGCCGGTGTGATGCCAGCCGTGGGCTGACGCTTCCGCGGTTGCGTCGGGGTTCTTGTAATAACCCGCCATCACCAACGAACTGCGAATCACCACCTCACCACGCTCGCCACGTCCGAGCAGCGCGCCTTTGTCGTCCATGATCCCCACGGTCACCAGCGGCGACGGTCGACCCGCCGACGAGAGTCGTGACGTTGCGGCAGTGCCGTCCGGGCCGAAATGCTCCTTCGGTGACATCGTCGAGATCATCATGGGGGCTTCACTCTGCCCGAACAGCTGAGCCATGACCGGTCCGATCTTGTCGATCGCCTCCTCTAGCCTGGTCGGGGAGATCGGTGCCGCGCCGTACCAGAAACACTGCAGCGAGCTACGATCCGTTACCGCGAGGTCCTCGTGCTCGAGCAACATGTAGATGAGCGTCGGCGGCAGGAAGGTGTGAGTCACCTTGTGCTTCTGAACGTTCGCGAGGAAGTACCCGAGATCGGGCTTCGGCATGATCACCACTTCGCCGCCGAGGGCCATGATCGGGAAGCACAGAACACCGGCGGCGTGAGTCAACGGCGCCAACGCCAGATACACCGGGCGCCCCTCGAATGGATAACTCATCAGAGTGATTGCAGTCATCGTCTCGATGTTGTGCCCGGTCAACATCACGCCCTTGGGGCGGCCCGTCGTACCACCGGTGCCGACCAGCATGGTGACGTCGTCGGGCGCCGCGGCGTCGAGTTCTTCTTCCCCGAGCCAGCTTTCGAGGGACTGTGCCGAATCCCATTCGCCGTCGATACAGACGAGCGTCACCAACTGTGGAAGCGCGTCCTTGATCTGGTCGACGAGCGGCGCATAGGACTTCTGGAAGAACAGAGCGCGACAATCGAACAGATCCAACAGGTCTCGGTTTTCCGCAGCTTCGTTGCGAGGGTTAATCGGGCACCAGACCGCGCCAGCCCTACTGATACCGAATACGCAGGAGAACGAGATCGGGTCATTGCCGGACAAAATCGCGACCTTCTCGCCCGCCGCGATGCCCGAAGCAGCGAGCGAAGCTGCGAAGCGTCGGCTGAACTGTTGCACCTCACTGTAGGAGAGAGTGCGCTCCCCCATCGTCAAACACGGTGCGGTGGAACCAAGAGAGGCTCCCTTGTCGAGATAGTCGGTCAAACGCATGGGGAGCCTCCAGGGCGGGGCTCCCGGCGCGATGCACGCCGGGAGCCGTGAACATGATGACGAGGGCGACGAGCTAGGCGTTGATGGTTACTTCCGGCTCCAGAGCCAGCCCGAAACTACGTAGCGCGCCAAGCAGTTCGCGATGGCCGAACGCCTGGCAGGCCGAGGCAAGCCCGGTCCTCTTGGGCGCCTGCTGAAGCAACGAATGCGCTGCATAAGCGTGCAGGAGGCCCGTCTGCTTGTAGTTGCAGTTTCCGTGAATCACGACGTGCGAGCGACCCAGCGGTCCCGACGCGTAGACGGAGTCGAGTGAGGTGTTGATGCGCGGATTTTCACGAGGGGGCATACCCGCCTGAACCGAACCGGCGATCTCGGCCAAGGCGGCTTCCTGCTCGTCGGCGGGCAGGGTCTTGATCTGCTCCTCCACGATCTTCTGTGTCGCGACAACACCTTCCATCACGGTGCGGTCGAACACCCCACCCGCAGCCTTGACGTTGGAAACTCGCGGATCGTTCTTGAACCACACGGGGTGGCAAGTTCCGCCCCACGGCAATGCAAGCGCAGTTTCGTGCTGGCCGGGAACGACGACGTCGAAAGTCTGGCCGGGCGCCCACTGCACGTACTTGTTCTGCTCGAGGTAGTACCAGTTCGCTTTGAGGATGGTGAAGATCGTCTGAGTGGAGGCGTAGGTGGGAAATCCCTTCCACAGCACGAGAATGTCGAGCGTATCGAGACCCGGCGTTTCCAGTGCGATGTTGGCCGCGATCTCACCGGTGGTGTACATCTGCGCGATACCGGGCGAGAGAAGCAGGCCCTTCTCCTGGTACTTGTCGCCGAACTTCTCCTGGACGTCGAGTACCCAGTCCTGCTCACCGGTGGTGTCCATATAGTGGCAACCGGCATTCAACGCAGCCTCGACGACGGTGCCGCCAAGCTTGATGAACGGCCCGACCATGTTGCTGACAACCTGTGCGCCGGTGAACAATTCGGTGAGAGCCTCGACCGTGTGCTCGACCTCGACGACCTCGTGATCGACGGTGTCCAAACCGGGGATCTTGTCGAGGACCTCCTGGATGCGAGCGGCGTCGCGACCGGCCGCGATGAACGGGATGTTGAACTCGCGCAGGTATTCACACACCAGACGGCCGGTGTACCCGGAGACGCCGTAAACGATGACGGGCTTCTTTTCGGACATGTTCGTGGAACCTTTCGAAGACGTGAGAAGGATGTACGTACGAATGGGGAGGGCAGTTACATGCCCATGCCACCGTCGACCGGTAGGCCGATTCCGGTGATGAATCGCGCGGCGTCGGAGGACAAGAACACCACGGCGTCAGCCATGTCGTTCACTTCACCGAGGCGGCCGAGCGGGGTGAGACCGATGACGTCGCCGACTGCCGCTTCGGCACTGGGCCAGAGGCCGAGCTTCTCCATGTCCGCCGCGAGTCCGAGACCCATCTCCGTGGCGACGAGGCCCGGGTAGATGCAGTTGACGCGGACTCCGTAGCCGAGCTTGCCCGACTCGGCGGCGGCAACTCTGGTGAAGCGATCGACCGCGGACTTGGTCGCGGAGTATCCACTGATCCCGGGAAACGGAATGGTTGCGGCCACTGAAGAGATGTTGATGATGGAGCCGCCGGTTCCGGCTACGCCACCCGGACGCATGCTGCGGAGTCCGTGTTTGGTTCCGAGCGCTGTTCCCAGGATGTTGACCTCACACATACGGCGGATGTCGCCCGGATCGAGGTCGACCACCAGCGAGGAAATCTCGATGCCTGCGTTGTTGACGAGGATGTCGAAGCCGCCGAGAGTCTCCGCGGTGGCGGCGACTGCCTCTTCCCAGTTGGCGTCGTCGGTGACGTCCAGCTTTACGAAGCCGGTTTTGACACCGCCCGAACCAACGGCCTCTGCGGTGGCACGACCTTCGTCTTCGAGAACATCGCCGATCATCACCGACGCCCCCGCCTTCGCCAACGCCTCAGCCATTCCGGCTCCGAGCCCCTTGGCACCACCTGTGACCAGTGCTTTTCGTCCCTCGAGATCAAACACGCTCATTTTCGACTGCCTCCATGACTGAAACGACTCTCGCGATGCCACCGTTCACAGCGACGCTGCCAAGTGGTGTGAGTCACAGAGTATTCAACTTTGGACGAGTGTCAAGAGAAATCTTGACGACTGTCAAGATTTTGTTACACGCCCGTCAAAGACCAGGGGTTACACTGATTCGGACGCGGCGATCGTGCCGCTGTGGAAATCGCAGGGAACAGGACGTGCCATCGTGACCACGACAGTCGAGAAGCCAAGTGGGGCAGGAAAAAAGGCGGTTCCTGTCTCTTCGGAGAAGCGGTCCAACGCAGACAAGGTGTCACGTCGTCAGGTCGACAAATTCTCCGAGCGACGTGATCAACTGGCCGAGGCCGCACTGCAAACGCTGGCCGAACTGGGCTACGCACGCACGAGCCTGCGCGAAATCGCCCAGAATTCGGAGTTCTCCCACGGCGTCCTGCACTACTACTTCAGCGACAAGGTCGATCTCATCACCCACTGCGTGCGCCACTACAAGGCACGCTGCGTCACCCGCTACGACGGCATCGTCGCCACCGCTCAGACGCCGGAGGAACTGAAAACGGGTTTCGGCGCGCTGCTCGCCGAGACCATGATCGACGAGCCGACGATGCACCGCCTCTGGTACGACCTGCGCGCGCAGTCGATGTTCGAGGAGTCGTTCCGAACCGACGTGGCCGCGATCGACGAGAGTCTCGAAAACATGATCTGGCGCATCGTCTCTCGCTATGCCGAGCTTCTCGACGTGGAGCCCTCGGTCACCTCGCCGGCGATGTACGCGATCTTCGACGGCCTGTTCCAGCAGAGTCTTCTTCGCCACCTGTCCGGTGATCAGACTGCCGCGAACTATCTTTCGGAGAGCGTCCAGCAGATGCTGCCCCTGGTAGTGCCCACACCCTGAGCCGGCACCACGTCCTGAGTCGGCTCAGCGAGCAGCGATGCCTTCCGCGACGTACCTGGCACCGCGATCGAATTCGCCGACCACGTCGTAATCGGCGTCTTGCCGCCAGAAGCGAACCAACGCTCCGTACGTACCGCCGATCATCTGCGCGAGAAACAGCGGCGGGTAGTCCGATCTCACTTCGCCGGCTTCGATACCGGCAGTGACGATCCGCAGAAGTTCCACATGGAACCGATGATCGTGTGCCGCCCCCGCTCCGGAGGAGGCGAAGTCGCGCTCGAGTTCTGCAGTCACCATGCGCAGATAGCGCGGATGCATGATCGCTTGTTGCGCAAAGTCCTGAAAAATCCGGGAGATCCGATCAGAGGTCGGCATCGGCGATTCCATGAGCTGATCCACCAGTGCCGCAAGCTGATCGAGATGATCACTGTGCAGCGCCTCGAGAACCGAGTCCTTGCCCTGGAAGTAATTGAAGAAGGTGGCTCGCGACACCTCGGCTCGCTCGGCGATGTCGTCGACGGTCGTGCTGGCGAAACCCTTCGCCGAGAACAGAATTCGAGCAGCCGAGAGCAACCTGTCGTTGGTATCGCGCTTGTTCTGTTCTCGTTTGGAAATCACGTCGACCTGCCTTTCTCCGCCTCAGAACACAGTCTTCGCCACAGTCCGGAATGTGTCCAATGTCGGTCTCGCCAGTTGACGCACCACCCCCTCGATAGATGGACTACAGTCCAATTATGTCGACTGTTTCCACAGAACGCCACGACCGCGTTCTCATCGTCAGAATCGAACGCGAAGAACGTCGTAATGCGATCAATCGTGAAACTGCCGAGGGAATCGAAGCCGCACTGAACCTTCTCGACGACGACCCTTCTCTGTGGGTCGGCATCATCACCGGAACCCCCAACATCTTTTGCGCCGGAACCGATATCCGAGAGCGAGCCGACCTTCGCATGCCTCGCGGCGGTGAGTACGGCGTCATTCGGCGTCAGCGAAACAAGCCTCTGATCGCCGCAGTGGAGGGATACGCGCTGGGCGGCGGCTTCGAAATCGCATTGGCCTGCGATCTGATCGTCGCTTCCGCCACAGCACAATTCGGCCTACCCGAAACCAAACGCGGTCTGGTTGCGACGTCCGGTGCGCTCTTTCGGGCGCCGCGTGCCCTTCCGATCAATGTCGCTCGCGAACTCCTGATCACCGGGCGCACTCTCGATCCCGATCGGGCCAAAGATCTCGGCGTCGTCAATGCAGTGACTGCCCCGGGTAAGGCGCTCGACGAGGCTCTGGTGATGGCAGCCGAGATCTGCGAGTCCTCTCCGACCTCGGTAAGCCTGAGCCTGAAGGCAATCGACGCTCTCTACGCCGAGGCCGATACTGCCGGATGGACCATCACCGACGACGCCAAGGACGCGGTGCTCCGATCGCCGGACATCGCCGAAGGACTCGACGCTTTTGCGAGCCGTCGGACGCCGCAGTGGAGCGGACTGCCGCCCACATGAGCGACCACGATCCGAGACGGATTTCCTATAGGGCTGGTCGGAAAGGGTGTGAACCGGTTACAGTCTCTTCCGTGACTGGAATTGGCGCATACGAGACGGGCACGCTGCTGACGCGGCGACGCCATGTCGATTTTGCGCACGTCTGTACATCCGGGTGTCCGATCTACTGATCGGACCTACGACGTGAGCGCCGCTCACGTCGATACTCGTATGTACACCCAGATCAGGGGACATTTCTGTCATGACCACCGCTTCGATCTCGCACCTGAGTTCCGTCGTAGCAGCCAATGCCGACGCCATCGACAAGGACGCAAGCAAAGCGCACGTCGTCTTCAAGGCATCCGCTCAGGCGCACGACGCCGTTGCCAGCACCATTTCTCTCGGTAAGTACACCGTCGAGGTCGACGAGCCGCCGGCCCTCGGCGGCGAGAACACCGCAGCCAATCCCGTCGAGTACTACCTCGCATCCCTGCTCTCCTGCCAGGTGGTCACCTACCGTGTGTGGGCGGACAAGCTCGGTATCGCGCTCGACGACATCTCGGCCAGGGCAGAAGGCGACCTCGACGTTCGTGGATTCTTCGGATTCGACGATGCCGTCCGCCCGGGATTCTCCGAGGTTCGCGTCGTGGTGACCCTGACCGGTCCGGAAACTCGCGAGCGATACCTGGCGTTGCAGGAGACGGTCGACGCCCACTGCCCCGTACTCGATCTCACCCGAAATCCCGTCCCAGTGCATACAGTCGTCGAAACCGCCTGACCCGCACCAACCCACCTTCACCACGGAGTATGAATTCATGAGCGAGAACACCCCCGTCGACACCGATCCGACCGCAGATTGGTCGTTCGAAACCAAGCAGGTCCACGCCGGACAGGGCCCGGACAGCGCTACCAACGCTCGAGCGCTTCCGATCTACCAGACCACCAGCTACGTCTTCGACAACACCGACCATGCGGCGGCGCTCTTCGGCCTCGCCGAGCCGGGCAACATCTACACCCGCATCATGAACCCGACGCAGGACGCCGTCGAGCAGCGCATCGCCGCTCTCGAAGGCGGAGTCGCGGCTCTGCTGGTTGCGTCCGGTCAGGCCGCCGAGTCCTTCGCGATCCTCAACCTCGCCGAGGCCGGGGACCACATCGTCTCCAGCCCCCGCCTGTACGGCGGCACGTACAACCTCTTCCACTACACGCTGCCCAAGCTCGGCATCACCGTCGACTTCGTCGAGGACCCGGACAACCTCGATCACTGGCGTGAGGCAATCCGTCCGAACACCAAGGCGTTCTACGGCGAAACCATCTCCAACCCCAAGAACGACGTGTTCGACATCCCCGGCATCAGCGCAGTCGCCCATGAACACGGCATCCCACTGATCGTGGACAACACGGTTGCAACTCCGTACCTCATTCAGCCGCTGAAGCACGGCGCCGACATCGTCGTCCACTCCGCCACCAAATACCTTGGTGGACACGGCACCGCGATCGCCGGCGTCATCGTCGACGGCGGCACGTTCGACTGGACCCAGGGACGCCACACCAACTTCACGACCCCCGACCCCAGCTACCACGGCGTCACCTTCGCCGATCTCGGTGCACCCGCCTACGCCCTCAAGGCACGCGTTCAGCTTCTGCGCGACCTCGGCTCGGCCATCGCACCGTTCAACGCCTTCCTCATCTCGCAGGGCATCGAGACACTGAGCCTGCGCATCGAGCGCCACGTGTCCAACGCCCAGAAGGTCGCGAAATTCCTCGAAGGCCGCGCCGAAGTCACGTCGGTCGCTTACGCCGGACTGGAATCCTCACCCTGGCACGAGCGTGGAAAGCAGCTGGCTCCCAAGGGAACCGGCGCCATCGTCGCGTTCGAGCTCGCCGGTGGAGTCGACGCAGGCAAGAAGTTCGTCAACGCACTGACGTTGCACAGCCACGTCGCCAACATCGGTGACGTTCGCTCACTCGTCATCCACCCCGCGTCGACGACGCACTCGCAGCTCACCCCCGAGGAGCAGCTCGCTTCGGGTGTCACCCCGGGGCTCGTCCGCCTCGCGGTCGGTATCGAAGGAATCGACGACATCCTCGCCGACCTCGAAACCGGTTTGGCAGCAGCAGCTTCCTGATCGAGCACACGAAAAAGCTCGGTCCCGACAGGCGTCGGGACCGAGCTTTTTTGTTGCGTCAGAACTAGCTCTTGGGAGTGAACGCGGCCAGCGGTTCACTGTCGGACCAGTCATGGCCCCAGTAGCTGTCCGCCGTGATTTCCTCAGCGGTGTAGAAGGTTTCGTCGACAAGCGTGCCTTCGCAACCGAACTCGAGATCCCAGCCACCGGGTGCGCGCACGTAGAACGAGACCATCTTGTCGTTCGTGTGGCGACCCAACGTCGAGGAGATCGAGAAGCCGAGCTTGGCAACACGATCGAGAGCCTGACCGACGGCGTCGAGAGTCTCGGCTTCCATCATCAGATGCACGAGACCGGGTTCGTCAACCGGCGGCGCCGGGCACAGCGCCAGGCTGTGGTGGCGCTGGTTGACACCCATGAAGCGAACGCGGCGAGCCGGCGGCGGCGCATCGATTCCGCCGAGACGGATGGAACCGCGCGGAAGGAATCCGAGCACCTCGGTGTAGAAGGTGTACGCCTCGTCGAAACGCGTAACCGGAAGCACCACATGGCCGAGTCCCTGATCACCGGTGACAAAGCGGCCGCCGTGCGGGGTGACCAACGGGCTGTGGTCGAGTACCGGTCCGAAGAAAACCTCGACGCGGTTGCCGTTGGGATCGTCGAATGCGATGACCTGCTCGGCATCGCGGTAGCTGGCGTCGACCTCGGAAAGAACCTCGACCTCGACTCCGGCCTTCTCGACCTCTTCACGAACACGCTGGAGCGCGAACTGATCTCGCACTTCCCAACCCACTGCGAGAGCCTTGTCCGTCTCACCGGGCAGGACGATCAGTCGCGCACGACGCTCGTCCAGGCGCAAGTAGAGGCCGTCGGCTTCCGGGCCACTACCGACCGCGAGGCCGAGTCCGTCGACCACGAGCTCGCGCCAGCAAGCCACGTCCTGCGTTTGGATCCTGAGATACCCCAGGCCCCGAATTTCAGTCATGCCTAACCGTCCTTGCTTCGAGAGTGATTGTGGGACTAGATCATCGAGCGGTGGATGCCCTGCGGTTCGCCACCGAGCTGCGAGAGCGTCGACGCGTGGAAGATGGAACCGGGTACGTGGATCGCGTGCGCGAGACCGGCATGCGCGTCACGCCAGAACCGCTGCATCGGCGTGTTCAACTGCAACGCGCCACCACCGGAACGAG